>VAWP01000031.1:13156-25167 GCA_005888295.1 Actinomycetota bacterium | reverse complement strand
CGATCGGCAACCTCGCCGACGCCCTCGACATGAGCAAGAGCGGCATCTACGCCCACTTCGGATCGAAGCAGGAGCTCCAGCTGGCCACCGTGGACGAAGCGAGGCGGATCTTCGACGCCGAGGTCATCGATCCGGCGCTCGCCGCCGCTCCCGGCATCGGCCAGCTCGTCGCAATCTGCGACGGGTTCTTCGACCATCTCGTGCGGCGCACGTTCCCCGGGGGCTGCTTCTTCGCCAGTGCTGCCCTCGAGATGGGCACGCGTCCGGGACCCGTGAAGGAACAGATCTCAGCTTTTCAGAGCGGATTCTTGGGGCTGATCCGCGAGTTCATCGTCGCCGCCGTCGAACACCACGAACTTCCCGCCGACGAGGACCCCGACGCGCTCACGTTCGAGCTGAGCGGCGTCATCCTCGCCGCCAACACCAACTTCGTCCTCCGTGGAGACCCAGCGGCGCTCGACATGGCCAGAATCATCGTCCGCCGCCGGCTCGGAGTCCCAACGACAGCAGCGGCCTCACTGCAACCAACGGCGGCAACTCGAGAGCAGCGAGAGAAGCCAGGAAAAGGATCCCGCCGCACGGCAGCCATCGGTTCTTGACCGTCGCACGGGGGGCGGCCCAAAGGTCCTGAATGCAGATCGAGGCGGTTTGATATCGTCGATCCGTCGCTCACGCCGGGAGTGGAGGACGGAAGGGGGGGAGCTGACGATGACCGATGTCGACGTGCTCGTCGTAGGAGCAGGGCCAGTGGGCTTGACAGTGGCGGGCGAGCTACGGCGCCGTGGTCTCGCGTGCCGCATCATCGATCGCCTGGAGGCTCCGGCTGGCATTGCCAAGGCAGTTGGCATCCAGCCTCGGACCTTGGAGGTCTGGGAGGCCACCGGCGTGCTGGCGGATGCACTTGACGCGAGCACTCCAATGCTCGGTCAGAAGGTCTTCGTCAACGGCCAGGAGACATCCGAGATGAGGATGGATCTTCCGCCGTCGGTGCCCTTCGAGTTCGTCTCGCTGCCCCAGTACGAGACGGAACGGATCCTCACCGAGCACCTTGCACGCATGGACACCTCTATCGAGAGGGGGGTGGAGCTCACCTCGTTCGACCCGGACTCGAAGGGAGTGAGCGCAGAGCTCGTCGGACCCGGGGGCCAGGAGACGGTACGGGCGCAGTTCCTCGTCGGATGCGACGGTGCCCATAGCGCGACGCGGAAGAGCCTAGGCGTCGAGTTCGCCGGGGGTGCATTCCCCGACGAGTACATGCTTGGAGACGTGGAAGTCGATTGGTCCATGCCTGCCGGTTTCGCCATCCGGGCCATGCACCAGACGAACGGGCAGGTCGACGACGCCCTGGTCTGCATACCGCTGCCGGGACACAATCGCTACCGAATGTCGATGCTGGTTCCCCCGGAGCTGGCGACGAAGCCGCCGGCCGAGGGCGAGGTGGCTCACGGGATGGAGGCTGCACGGATCCCTGAGTTGGAGCACATCCAGGCCGTCCTCGACCGCCTGGCCCCGCAGGCCACGCGGGCCTCCAATCTGCGCTGGTCGTCACTCTTCCGCATCAGCCACCGGATCGTCGACCGCTACGGCGACGGCAGGGTCTTCCTGGCCGGAGATGCCGCCCATATCCACCCTCCGACGGGAGCTCAAGGCATGAACACCGGCATCCAGGACGCCTACAACCTGGGCTGGAAGCTTGGCCTGACCCTGCAAGGGGTCGCCATAGACGGGCTCCTCGACACCTATAACGCGGAACGCCACCCTGTTGGCGAAGAGGTCGTAGGTCGCACCGTGCGACACGCCCGCGCGGGCTTCGAGGCCGACCCCGACGATCCGTCGACAGTCGTGCTTCGAGAGGCCCAGCTGCTGGTCGGTTATCCGGACAGCCCACTGGTAGGCGATGACGTAGAGGGCACGCAGCTCGCCGAGGGTCCGCGTCCCGGCCAGCGCGCCCCCGACTGCCGAGGGCTGCGACGCCGGTCGGTCGCTTTCCCCGTGCGGCTCTTCGAGTTGCTCCGAGGGGGCGAGCACACGCTCCTCTTGTACGCCGAGGGCGAGGAGCAGGCCGCCGGGTTCAGCAAGCTGGCGACCGAGGCGACAGAGCGAGCCGCTCGCCACCTGCACACCTACGTGGTCCTCGCTGCCGGCGTGGACCCCGCTCAGGTGCTGCTTCCCACGGTTCAAGACGTCGCCGGAGAGTTCCGTTCCGCCTACGACGCCACGGGCGGGTGCGGATACCTCATCCGGCCAGATGGCTACGTCGGCTACCGGGCAGGAAAGATCACCAGTCCGAACCTACTGGCCCACCTCGGCAAGACATTCGCAGGTTGATTGGCCTCGTCCCGTCGCCCAGGCAGGAACCGACAATTCGGGCGACGAACCACTCCTGGACATTGCTAGGGGTGGGTCATGCGTCGGTTGGTCGCGCTTGCTGTCGTCGGGGGTCTTCTCGGCCTCGTGCCTCCGGTTGCCGCACGGGCCGCCACGTCGTCACCGGCGTGCACCGGGACGCCCAGGCTGATGATCGTCTCCGCGTACCCGGCGGAGATGGGCAAGATCATGAAGGCCACCAAGCTGGACAGCGTCGAGCCCGTCCGGTCGGCGGCGCCCGATAGCAAGGAGTACTGGACCGGGACCCTCGAGGGGAAGGCGGTCATCGAGGCGCTCGTTGGCATCGGTCCGGTCGACGCGACCCACACGACCGCGGACGCCTTCGACGTGTTCGGGGGCTGCATTACCGGGATCGTGTTCTCCGGGGTGGCGGGGGCGGGCTCCGACAGCCTCGGTCCGGGGGGGACCCGGCGCAGCTCCCGGATCGGTGACGTGACCGTGCCCGACGGGTGGAACAACGGTCAAGGGCCGTACGACGGTGTGACCGACACCACGATGATGTCCGTGGCGGCCGCGATCGCTCCTGGCGTTCATCTGGAGAACACCACGCCAGCCGGCGACCGAGCCTGCCTGTGCGTCGACCCGGGCACCATCCCGGGCCTCACGTTCCCCTACATCCCGACCGTCCTCCTGCACGGGGAAGGCGCGACGACCGACCCGTTCGGGGGCCAGCCCGCCCCGTGCCTGCAGCATGGTGGGGATCTCGGAGGTTGCGAGCCGTGCCCGGCGGCACTCGGTACGTCCCCGGACCCGCAGCGTTTTGTCACGGGCATCTCGAACCCGGCGTTCGTTCCCGGGCTGGTTACCGGGAGTGTGGGGTCGGGCGGATCGGGATCAGGCCAGTTCATCGAGGTCGACGACGAGACGGGCGCGGTCGGGGCGGTGGCCAACTCTCACCAGGTGCCGTTCATCGGTTTCCGGGGGATCTCCGACGGATCGCCCGACCCGTTGATGCTGCCCGGCTTCCCCGCTCAATTCGTGGTGTATGACCAACTTGCTGCGGACAATGCCGCAGCGATGACACTGGCGTTCGTCGGCGCCTGGAGCTGACGCTTTCGATCCGGGGCGCCCACGAGTGGTGCGAGGCTCCGATGTGGGTGTCTGCGATCAGCTTGCGATGCGGTAGCGGAGGTAGATCACGCCGCGGCTGAACCGCTGCTCGTCGATCAACTCGAGCTCGGCGCGTATGTCGCGCGGCAGTGCGGGCTTGCCGCCACCGACGAGAACAGGGCTGATGAACAGCCGGCATTCATCGATCAGCCCGGCTTCGAAGGCCTGCCGGGCGAGATTCGCTCCGCCCACGGTCAGGTGGCCCGTGGCGGAGGCCTTCATTGTTCGGATCGCGTCGGCATCGAAGCCGCGTTCCAGCCGAGTCTTGGCGGTCGCGACTTCCTCGAGCGTTGTCGAGTACACGACCTTCTCGGCCGCCTGCCACATGTCCGCAAAGTCGGCCATGAGCTCCGACCGGGCGCGCAGGCCGGGGTCCGTCTCCCAGACGGCCATCATCTCGTACAGGCGCCTGCCGTACAGGTACGTGCCGGCGGACCGCTCGAGGCCGGTAATGAAGGCGAAGTAGTCGTCGCCGGGGGTGGTGAACTCGAAGCTGCCGCGGTCGTCCTCGATGAAGCCGTCGAGGGACACGTTGGATGTGTAGATCAGGTCGGCCATGGCGCTCCATTCCAGCAGCTGAGGGTGGGCTTCGGCCACCTGCCATCGCTCGCGGTGATGAGGTCGACCGCGTCCTGCTGCGGCCCAGCGGCGCGTCCGAGGTCGTCTTGGCGACATGATGGTGGTGTGCCGTTCACGTGTGAGGCCTGCGGACGCCGGAGTCCCTTCCCTGACTTGATCCCGGCGGTTGGCGACGTGCTGCGGTGCCCGCATTGCGCCGACGAGCGACCCTTCGTCCGACCCCCCCTGTTGGTCGTCGCTGGCACTGCCGGAATCGGCAAATCGACGCTCTGCGCTCGGCTGGCGGGAACGATCCCCGGAGCGCTCCTTCTCGACGCCGACATCCTCGCCGAGGACCTCATCAGCGTCGTCTCGCCGAAGCAGGACTACCCGGCGTTCTGGCGGTCGATGATGCGACTCGCTCACGAGGTCGCCCAGAACAACGTCGTGGTCGTGTACTTCTCGACGATGTTGCCCGATCAGGTACTCGCGAACGGTGACGTTCTCACCTACTTCGACTCGGTGCACTTCTTGTGCTTGACCGGTCCAGCTGACGTCGTGCGCGCACGCCTTGCCAGCCGCGACGGAAGCGGAGCGCTCAATGCACGAGTCGAGGTGTGGCTGGATTTCAACGGCGCCCTGCTGGCAGCCGCGAGCGAGGTACCGACGGCCACGGTCGTGGATGCCGGTCGTACGGTGGGCCAGGTCGAGCACGACGTTCGCCAGTGGATCAGCACCCAGCTACAGGGGCGCGGGGATGCTCATGTCCGCGACGTTGACGGCTAGACACTGCCGAATCGCCAGAGCGTTGCGCCGTTGGGCTCGGCCGTGCTCAGTCCGACCACCCTGGTGTACGTGAAGCGGTAGAGATCCCAGGGAGGTGGACCGGCACTCGGAGCACTGTACGGCGCGGTAAATGCGCTGCCCTCTACCCGGGCGGGCCACCCCAGCTCTCGGTAGAGGCCGGCCACCTTCTCCAGGGTCGCCGGGTCCGTCACCTTGGCCGCTTCTCCGCCTGGTCGACGCCGCTTCGCTGTTCGACGTAAGGATCTGGGGTCAGAGCGGGGCGCAGACCTCGAGCTCCATGCCGTCGGGGTCTCGGACACGGCGGTTCCTGGGCGTTCAGTCCGAGACGAGCAGGGTCTTCGCCACTGTCTCTCGGGCTTCGATGGCGTGATGCGCTCGGGCGGCGTCCGCCAGCGGGAAGGTCTGTCCGACAACCGGGGTGATCCCACCATCGCGGACTTCGTCAAGAGCGGCGCGCATGAGCCTGGACCGGTCCTCCGGTCGATATTGCAGATCCACGATGGTGGTAACGGTCACCCCGCGGCGACCGGCGTGCTCAGCATCGATCCGACTCCGTCGAGCACGACCGCAGGTCGCACACCGCCGGTGGTCTGCACCACGGCGTCGGGCCAGCCTGGCTCTGTGTAGTCGATGGCGGTTTTCGCACCGGTGGCGACGATCAGCTCCTGTTTGGCCTTGCCCCCAGCGGCGCCCATGACGCGGGCGCCGCGGGCGGTGAGCAGCTGGACCAGTAGGATCCCCATCCCGCCTGCAGCGCCGAGGATGAGCACCCACTCGCCTGCCGGGACACCGACAGTTTCGATGATCCGCAAGGCGGTGGCGCCGTCATGCAGCACGGCGGTCGCATCGTGGAGCTCGACGCCGTCGGGCACGGCGACGGTATGGTGCAGGTCGACAGCGGCGAGTTGGGTGTAGCCACCGGTGCCGCCGGCACCACCGGTGTGCGCCGCGACCGGGCGACCGAGCCAGGACCGGTCGACGCCTTCTCCCGTGGATACGACGGTGCCGCCTACGCCGTTTCCGGGAACATACGGCGGACGGATGGGAAAGTGGTCGACAGCCTTGCCGGATCGGATGATGGTGTCGACGAAGAGCACGTCGCTGGCCGAAGCCGCTATGAGCACCTGGCCCGGCTGGGGGACAGGGTCGGCAAAGGCTTTGAGCTGTAGGACACCAGGTCCGCCGAAGGCGGCTGCTTCTATGGCATGCACCGTTCAGGCGGCCTCGTCGCTGTCGCGGTCCGGAGCCACGTTTCGGGACCCGAAGCCTGGACGGTCGGGATCGACGTTGAAGCCGACAATCCGTCGGGGGTGGATGCGGATGATCTCGGGCGCCAGGTGACCGTCTCGGTCGTGGGTACCGATGGCTGTCTCGGCCACCCCGCGGATCTCCAGGAAATGAGCACCAGCCATGCCCGGCTCGGTCACCTCGTCGACGACGAAGCTGACCTTGGGATTCGCCTGGACGTTCTTGTACTTGGCGCTGAGGCCCATGTTGAAACCGGCGATGTCGATCGTCCCCAAGTCCCGGTTGCAGGTGAAGCCCACCGGCTTCACCTGGGGTGTCCCATCTGGTCCCAGGGTGGCCAGATGTCCGCGGGCCTGGCGGGTGAGGAACCGTTCTTCGGCGGGAGTGAAGGTCATGTGCGTCAACGTATAACCTCAGGTAAGGTTGAGGTCAACCACGTGTCTGGAACTTCTTCGTGGTAGGCCTCAGGACTGGTCGGTGTTCCACTGCTGACAGCGGCGAGCGCCGGCGTGCGTGCTGGCCGTCGGCCGTGGCATTTGCCCGTCAGCGTTCCTGCTGCAGGTAGACGTCCAGATGGCGGATCTTGCCCGCCTCGTTGAACTGGAAGACCGTCATCGAGTTGACCACATGAACATCGCCGTCCCGCAGGTGCCGCTCTTCGATCTCGTAGAAGACGCGATCGGGCAACTCCGAGATGCGTCGTACGCTGCTCTCGAACGAGTCCGTCGCTGAGGCCCACTTTGTCAGCATCTCGGTGTACTGCCGCCAATCCTGCACTTCCCGGAACGTGCCAACCCGCTCGAACCCGTCGACGGCGACGAACTCGGCCAGGGGGGCCCAGTCAGCCCGAGCCCTGCCCGCTGCCACCAGCCGCTGCAGGGTCTGGTCGTACTCGAGGACCTTGCGGGTCAGCGGCCCTGCGTCACCCATGGACGGCAGGGCGGGGACCGCGGGGAAGGATGTGCGGAAGGTCCTCGGCCGTGAGGATGCCCGGACGCGCCGCGCACACGTAGGGGATGGCATTGACCGGACCGTTGGCGTTGTACGCCGGCACGAACGATGCCAGGTCGTCGAGGGGCACGGGGAACGGCATGCTCACATCGAACGGAGCGTCTCCGTGGATGCGGATCCGCCAACCCGTGGGTTGCAGGCCCCAATCGGGCTCCACGTCCATGGCCACGAACCCGTACTGGGTGAAGCGGATCCGGTCGACCCCCCTGATGCGGCCGGTGATGACGATGCGCTGTGCGGCCGCGGTGCCCGCCTCGATCCGGCCAGCGACGATGGTCAGGTCCTCCTTGGCTGCCGCCACGCCCCCCTCGGCGATCCACTCGTCGATCTCGAACCCGGCGATGTCGGCCAACACGCCGAGGGGAGGCTGGTACTCGCCGAACAGATGGTTCTTGCGCCGGTCCGGATCGAAATCCGTGAGCGACTTCCCGAACCGCATCTGCTCCATCACCATGTGCGCCGATGGGCGGTGGGAGAGATCGCCGAACTCCTCGATCTCGACCAGGTCGACGCGCCGCTGCACGGACAGCAACGCCATGGGAACCGTCTCGGTGATGAAACCCGGGTCACTGCCGCTCGCCCACACCGATGCGTTGCCCTTCTCGCAGGCCTCCAGCACGCGGGAGCGGTTGGAGCTGCTCAGCCGCACGCCCGTGGCGAACAGGTCGGAGCAGGTGGTCACGATGTTCGTACCCGATCCGAGCAGGGCCACCACGTCCTCGACGAGCTCGTCCTCGGTGAGGCCGGCGCGCGTCTGCCCTCTGCCCGTGGCCCGAGGCATGTAGATGCAGCAGTCAGCCTCGTGCTTCAGGACCGCGTCGCGATCGCTCGTGGCCGGGATGCCAACGGGACCTTCACCGCACAGCTCGCCCGCGTCGACGCCGTCCTTCGCCTGGTCGTACACCAGGACAGCCACCAGGTCGAGAGAGGGATCGCGGACCACCTCGCGCAGTGCACGCTGACCAGTGTTGCCCGTCGCCCATTGGATCACCCGGTACCGCGACGACTCCATGAGTCCCCCTTCTCCTCCGAGCGGACAAAGACCGGGAGCGACTCCCACCCCCGCACCGTCGATGTCGGCGCACGCCGGGCGTTCTCCCAGTCGACATCCCAGTCGGGAAACCGCGTCAGGACCTCGTCCAGCGCGACCCGCCCCTCGAGCCGGGCCAGCGCGGCGCCGAGGCAGTGGTGGATGCCGTAGCCGAAGGTGAGGTGCTGGCCGATGTCGCGATGGACGTCGAACCGGTCGGGATCCGGGAAACGTCGGTCGTCGCGATTGGCGGACCCGCTGAGACAGACCAGGGCGCTGCCGGCTGGCACGGTCTCGCCGTACAGCTCGATGTCGGTCGTCACGTAGCGGGCGACGTGCGGAGTGGGCGGCTCGAACCGGAGGAGCTCCTCGATGGCGTTCGGCACGAGCGACCGGTCCTCGACCAGCGCTCGCCGCTGCTCGGGATGCTCCGCCAGCACCTTGCCCATCCAGCCGATCAGGCGATTGGTCGTCTCGTTCCCGGCACCGGAGACCACGCTCACGTAGATGAGCACCTCGTCTCGTGTCAGCCGACGGCTCGTGCCGGTCTCATCCTCGAACTCGGCGAACAACAGCTCCGTCATGAGGTCATCGGACGGATGGGTGGCTCGCCACTCGATGTAGTCGGCGAAGAAGTCACTCTCTCCCATATCCCGCCCGGCGACGTCCATCGGCTTGCCGGGATCGGTGCGCAACGCCGCGTTGGCCCGGTCTCGGGCCTCCTCCTGAGCGGTCTCCGGGACGCCCAGCAGCATCCCGATGGTCCGCATCGGAAGCTGGGCACCGAGATCGGCCACGAAGTCGATGCGCTCGGCACCGGCAAGCGGATCGAGGGCCCGAGCACAGAACTGGCGCAGCTTTGGCTCGAGCGCGTGCATCTTCTTGGGCGTGAACACCCGGGAGAGCAGGCTGCGGTGGACGGTGTGCTGGGGCGGATCCTCGAAGATCACCACGCCGGGCGGCATCTCGATGTCGGCCTTGATGAACTCGAGCACCGAGCCCCGCGCGGAGCTGCAGCTCTCCCGGTCGACGAGCCGGCGCTGGACGTCGTCGAACCGGCTCACGGCGTAGAAGTCGTACTGCTCGTTGTAGTAGAGGGGCGCCTCGTCACGGAGCCGCCGGTAAATGGGATAGGGATCGGCGTCGATGTCACGGTCGTAGGGGTCGTAGTAGAGATCGGTCGTCGTCATCGTGGCATCAGGCTCCACGGATTCCAACCTCCGTCAGGTAGCCGCGGCCACGAAAACTAGCCGATCGGCTATGTATTCGGCAACCCCGACGCGGCTCTGATCAGCGCCGAGAGGCGCAAGGGCATCGGCCACGGCGTTGATGACGGCGGGGGGCGAGGCGATCGCGCCGCCCTCGCCCATCCCCTTGTGGCCGCCGGGGTTCGTCGGGGCCGGCGTCTCGATGTGGCCGTACTCGATCACGGGCACTTCGGTCGCCGTGGGCAACAGGTAGTCCATGAACGTGGTCGTCAACGGGTTGCCGTCCTCGTCGTAGACGAAGTGCTCGAGGAGCGTGCCGCCGACGCCCTGCACGACGCCGCCGGCGATCTGGCCCTCGACGACGCTCGGGTTGATCATCACGCCGCAGTCTTCGCTCACGACGTAGCGCAGCAGCGTGACGGCTCCAGTGACCGGGTCGACCTCACACGTGCACATGTGACACGCGTTGGACCAGGTGAACTTGTCACGGGGGGAATACCGGTACTGCGCCTCGAGCCCGGGCCCCTGGTCCGGCGGCAGGGCGGCAATGTCCAGGTAGGCGAGGCGCGCGATCTCGGCGACCGTCGTCGCCCGAGTCGGCGTGCCGGTCACGTGGATGCGCCCGTCCTCGATGACAAGGTCCTCGACGGCGGCCTCGAGCCGATGGGCGGCGATGTGGAGGAGCTTCGCCCGGACCTCCTGCGCCGCACCCCGGGCGGCGCCCGCCACGACGACGGCGCTGCGGCTGCCACCCGTACCGGGACCGAACGGCGTTACCGCAGTGTCACCCTGGATCACGCGGACGTCGGCGACGTCCACGCCGAGCTCGTCCGCCGCGACCTGGGCGATCGTCGTCTCGAGGCTCTGGCCGTGGCTCGCCGCGGTCGTGAGGACGTCGACTCGGCCGTGCAGGCCGATACGAACGACCGCCGCGTCGCTCGAGAACCAGCCGAAGGCGACGGCGGATGGCTCGGCGAGGAGGCTCATGCCGATGCCGACCAGCCGTCCTTCGGCGCGCTGCTCGGCCTGGCGGGACCGGAGCTCGTCGTACCCGATCAGCTCGGCCGCCTGCTCGAGCGTGGCGGCCGCCGTCATCTGGTCGTACACGAGCCCGGTCGCCATCGTGTAGGGAAGGTCGGCCTCGCGGACGACGTTGCGGCGGCGCATCTCGAGCGGGTCGACGCCGAGGATCCGAGCGACGTGATCGATCATCAGCTCACGCGCCACCGTCTCGATCATCCACGGGCCTCGGTAGGAACCTCGCCCCGTAGTGTTGGTGTAGACGGTCTTGCCGGACCCGGCGGCGGCGGCGATGCGGTAGGGACCTGGGAAGATCGACGTCGTCAGCAGCAGGGCACTGCCGCCCGCGACGGGGAAGGCGCCGGCTGATTCGAGGAAGTCGGCCTTGGCGGCCAGGATGGCGCCCTGGTCATCGACGGCGAACGAGATGGTGGCCCGGTCCTCGCGGGCGTGCTCCCCGCACAGCAGGTTCTCACGCCGGTCCTCGATCCACTTCACCGGGCGGCCGAGCTGGCGGGTGGCGAAGGCCACGGCCAGCTCCTCGGGGTGCGGGAACATCTTCTGGCCGAAGGCGCCCCCGACGTCGGGCATGATCACCCGGATCTGCGCTTCGGGGATGCCGAGGACCCTCCCGATGAGGCCCTGCGCCGCGAACTGGCCCTGTGTGGAGACCCAGACGGTCAGCTCCCTGCCGGCGGCGTCCCAGCTGGCGAGGATCCCCCGTGTCTCCATGGGCACGCAGGCGTAGCGGTGCTGGTGGAAGGTCTCGGTGAAGACGTGCGGCGCGGAGGAGAAGGCCGACTCGACGGCGGGGTTCTCGACCGGTGGGAGCTCGAGCAGCACGTTCGATCCGAGCTCGGGGTGGACGGGTGGCGCGACGGCGGTGGCGGCGTGCCCGGGGTCCACGACCGGCGTCTCGGGCTCGATGTCGATCTCCACCAGCTCGACGGCGTCCTCGGCGATGTACCGGGACTCGGCGACCACCATGGCGACGGCTTCACCCACGAACCGCACGTCGCCGTCGGCGAACAGCCGGAACTGTCTGGACTGCCCGTTGGGTCCTTCGAAGTCGGTCCACCACTCGCGCACGAGATGGTTGAGGTCGGCCGCGGTCAGCACGGCGACCACGCCCGGCAGATCGGCCGCCGCCTTGGTGTCGACCGCGGTCAGCCTGCCCCGCGCCGCGTCGCTCCGGGCGAAGGCGACGTGCAGCGTCCCCCGGAGGACGACGTCATCGACGTACTGCCCGGTACCGGTGATGAAGCGGACGTCCTCGTGCCGCGGGACCCGTTGGCCGACGAACCGGCCGCCGGTGGCGCGGCCTCTCACGGGCGTCGTCCGGCGTCGGCGGCGAGGCGGGCGGCCTTGAGGATCCCCTGGTAGCCGGTGCAGCGACAGAGGTTCCCCGACAGCGCGCTGCGAATCTCGTCGTCGGTCGGCTCCGGGTGGTCGCGCAGGAATGACGTCAACGTCACGACGAACCCCGGCGTGCAGAAGCCGCACTGCAGACCGTGGGCGTCCCGGAACGCCTGCTGCACGATACTCAGCTCACCGTCGGCACTCGCCAGCGCCTCGACGGTGGTGACCTCGTGCCCATCGGCCTGGACGGCGAGCATCAGGCACGATCGGAC
>VAWP01000031.1:0-13117 GCA_005888295.1 Actinomycetota bacterium | reverse complement strand
TCGACCGTCGCCTGGCGCCGCTGGCCGTTGACATCCACGTCGACTGCGACCTCACGCATTCGTCGCCTCCGTCATCGCGTCGGCCCACGCCCTGGTCACCATGGCGGCGCCGACCTGCTTGCGGTAGTCGGCCGAGCCATGCAGGTCCGACGGGATGTCCTCGAGGTCGGCCACCGAGATCGCCCCCACGTCGTCTGCGGCTCGTGGCACCAGATCCCCCGCCACCACGGCCGCCTCGGCCCGCGTCGCCCGAACGGGCGCCGAGCCCATGCCGATCAAGGCGATGCTGCACCGCTCGACCCGGTCGTCGGCGTCGAGCCGCACGGCGACGACCGCACCGGCGACAGCGAAGTCGCCGTGGCGGCGGGCGAACTCCCGGATGGCGAAACCGCAGCGTCCGGTCCATATCGGGACGCGGACGTTCACGAGCATCTCGTCGGGCTCCAGGGCGGTGCTCCAGAAGCCAGTGAAGAAGTCGGCGGCGGCGAGCCACCTCCGACCGCGGGGCGACAGCACCTCCATCTCCGCAGCCAGGGCCAGGGCGACGGCGGGGTACTCGGCGGCCGGGTCGGCGTGGGCGAGGGAGCCGCCGACGGTGCCCCGATTGCGGATCTGGAAATGACCGATCAACGGCGTGGCCCGCGAGAGCAGCGGCACGGCGGCGGCCAGCTCCGTGCTCGCCTCGATCGTCGACTGGGTCGTGCCGGCGCCCACCGTCACCGTATCCCCATTGACACGGACGCCCGAGAGCTCGCCGATCCGTCCGATGTCCACCAGGTGGTCGAACACCGCCAGCCGCAGCGACAGCATGGGGATGAGGCTCTGCCCGCCGGCGAGCACCTTCGCTTCGTCGCCGAGCTGGGCGAGCAGCGCAACAGCCTCGTCCGTGAGTCGATCGGCTAGCTTCTCGAGCGCAGACACCTTCTGGAGGATCGACATGGTGGAGCTGGACGGCAAGGTCGCGGTCATCACCGGCGCGGGATCGGGGATGGCTAGGGCGTCGACGAGGACCTTCGTGCGGGAGGGAGCCCGGGTGCTCGCCGCCGACATCAGCGGACGCGAAGAGGAGGCCGCCAAGGAGCTCGGTGACGCAGTGGTGCCGTTTCGATGCGACGTCACCAAGGAGGACCAGGTCGAGGCGATGTTCGCCGCCGCCCTCGACGCCTTCGGACGGGTCGACGCCGTTCTCAACGTTGCCGGCATCGGCGACGCCGGCGCCCTGGCCGACGTCTCGATGGAGATGTACGACCGGATCATGGACGTCGACCTCCGGGGGGTCATGCTCGGCACCAAGCACGGGATCAGGACGATGCTCCCGACTGGCGGGGGCGTCATCGTCAACTGGTCGTCGACCGGAGGGCTCAACGCCACGCCGTTCCCCGTGAGCGTGTACTCAGCTGCAAAGGCAGGCGTCATCGCACTCACCAAGGCAGCTGCCGTCGAGTACGGCACGCAGGGCATTCGGGCCATCGCCATCTGCCCTGGCTTCATCGAGACCGAGATGTCGGGAGGACCGGGCGCGGCGCAGCGCCTCCCTCAGCTGGTGCAGGGCACCGCCCTCAAGCGGGGCGGGCAGCCCGAGGAAGTCGCCGAGCTGGCGTCGTTCCTGTGCTCCGACCGCGCGACCTACATCACCGGCGCCGTCGTCCCGGTCGACGGCGGCATGACAGCCACCCTGGCATGACGGCCTCTGCTCACCTCCTGCGTCGATCGGCACCGACGCGCCACGACACGACCATCCCGATCAGCACCTAGGCATCAGAGGACCGGTCGATCGACCGCGCGTTGGCACACATCAGGGCTTCCCTGAAGGGTGCCAGACGCGCTTACGCAACTCCGCACCGAACACACGAAGGAGGGTCGCTCACTCCTTGCCATTCTCAAGGTAGCGCCCACCGGGCGCTTGCGGCAAGGCCCTCGTGGGTGCGCACAATCTCCGGTCCGAACGAGACACAGGGGGGTGCGGCATGGCCGAGCATGCGGTGGTGATCGCCGGAGGCGGTCCGACAGGGATGATGCTGGCGGCAGAGTTGGCCTTGGCGAAGGTCGACGTCGTGGTGGTCGAGCGGCGTCCCGATCACGCGCTCGACGGCTCCCGCTCCGGCGGTCTGCATGCGCGCACCATCGAGGTGCTCGATCAGCGCGGCATCGCCGATCGTTTCCTCGCGGAGGGGCAGGCGATGCAGGTACAGGCGTTCGCCAGGATCCCCTTGGATATCAGCGACTTCCCCACCCGCCACAACTACGGGCTGGCGCTGTGGCAGAGCCACTTCGAGCGCATACTGGCCGCCTGGGTCAGCGAGCTGGGGGTGCCGGTCGCCCGCGGACATGAGGTGACGGGCTTCACGCAGGACGACACCGGCGTCGACGTCGAGCTGTCCGACGGCCGGTCGCTACGGGCGGACTACCTCGTCGGCTGCGACGGGGGACGCAGTGTGATCCGAAAGGCGGCCGGCATCCAGTTCCCCGGTTGGGATCCGTCCACCTGCTGGCTGATCGCTGAGGTCGAGATGGACGAGGAGCCGGTGCTCGGCCTGCGCCAGGGCGGGGGCATCGGCCGGGCGGACGGAGGGTCGGTGCGGGTCGTGCTCACTGAACAGGGCCTCGAGCACGCCAGCGAGCCAACGCTGAAGGATCTCAGCGAGGCGCTCATCGCCGTCGACGGGACGGACTACGGGGTGCACAGCCCCAAGTGGATCTCCCGCTTCACCGACATGACCCGGCAGGCGGCGTCCTACCGCAAGGGCCGTGTGCTGCTCGCGGGCGACGCCGCGCACGTGCATCCCCCCCAAGGTGGGCAGGGCCTCAACACCGGTGTGCAGGATGCCGTGAACCTCGGATGGAAGCTGGCCCAGCTGATCGACGGGAGATCGCCAGACGGCCTCCTCGACACCTACCACGCCGAGCGGCATCCGGTCGGTGCCCGTGTGTTGCGCAACACCATGGCTCAGGTCGCGCTCACGGGCACTGACGAGCGTACGCGTGCGCCAGTAGAGCATCGACCGAAGGTTTCGCCGGTGACGTCTTCAGCTCGACCCGGTAACGGCGAGCGAACTCCTCGAAGCGCTCGGGTCGGTGCCCGTACCAGCGGCGGAGCCAGTCGCTCGGAGCCACCTCCCGTACCCACTCGTCGAAGAGCCCGGCGTCCTTGCTCACCCCTCGAGGCCAGAGCCGATCGATGCTGCGTACGCCGGCCTGTGGGAGCTGCCGGTGCTCGGACCGGTCACCGCTCCCGCTGCCGCCTTGATCCGGCCCGACGGATACGTCGCCTGGGTTGGGGAGGGCACAGATACCGGGTTGCGTGACGCCTTGACCACCTGGTTCGGAGCACCATGAGGAGACGCAGCCGGAGTGCCGTGTCAACGGCCTCGTCGAGCCCGTCTAGTCCGGCCCCTCGTCGACGAGGCTCGGTAGGTCCTCCAGCTGTCGACGGCGGGCTTCGTCGGCTTCGTCGAGGGCCTCGCTGTGGGCCACCGAGGCGGCCTGTACGGACGTGGCCCGCTCGCGGCTGGCGCCGAGGACGGCGTTCGATCGGAGGGACTCAGCCTCATCGAACCGACGGTCTCGGGAGCGGGCGCTCGCCGCGGCAACGTCCGACGCCTGGCTGATCGCCCGAGCGGCAGCTTGCAGGGCGGTGTTGCTCGAGTCGCTCGCCGACTCGACTGCCGCACGCGCCGATTCTTCTGCGGCCCGTAGCTCTTCCGCGTAGCGCTGCTCGGCCTGGTCGACAGCAACGGTGCGATCCGCTTCAGCGTCCCGGACCGCTTGCACGTGTTGATC
The DNA here is from genome assembly GCA_005888295.1 of Actinomycetota bacterium. GTDB lineage: Bacteria > Actinomycetota > Acidimicrobiia > Acidimicrobiales > AC-9 > AC-9. Next base: position 9,337 of record VAWP01000031.1, on the reverse strand, counting down.
CGAGATCCTTCGCAGGGCCTCGGCTCGAGCCCGGGTCGCCCGTTGGGCGGCTTCGGCACGGGCTACGGTCGCACGGGCAAGAGCCTCGGCGCGATCCGCTTCGCTGCGGAGGTCGTCGGTCGATGCCGAGGGGTCGTTCTGATCCGCCGGAGCATTCTCGGAGAGGCCAGCTTCGTCAGCGCCCCCGCCGGGACTCGCCGGACCCGGATGGTTGCTCTCTGAGCTACCTGGTGCGTCGCTCACCACCCCAGGATGCCCCCTCTGGTCCGGCCGTGCCCGCAATCGGCGCTCATCGCAGCCGCCGCCGGAGGTGGTCGCCCAAGACGGTCGCCCCCGAGCGCTCCAGGTCGCGGGTCGCCGTCAGAAGGGTCAACGAGCCCTTACGGGCGTGCGCCAGTAGAGCATCGACCGAAGGTTTCGCCGGTGACGTCTTCAGCTCGACCCGGTAACGGCGAGCGAACTCCTCGAAGCGCTCGGGTCGGTGCCCGTACCAGCGGCGGAGCCAGTCGCTCGGAGCCACCTCCCGTACCCACTCGTCGAAGAGCCCGGCGTCCTTGCTCACCCCTCGAGGCCAGAGCCGATCGACAAGCACGCGTCGCCCTTCCCCTGCTCCGGCCGCCTCGTAGACCCGCCGGACGCGCAGGCGGTCGCCACCCACGCCGTCACGCTACCGCAGGGCCTGGCCGGTGATGGTCGGCGACCACCCACCGACCCCGGGCGCGACAAGACGCGACAAGAACGGTCGCCGCCGGCCCGTTTCGACGACCCTGTAACGTCTGCACTGCGTTTCCGTGGTCTGATCACTGCAGGGTCGGGCGCCACCGCGTCTGGGGGCCGTTCTTGCCGCGATTGCGTACGTGTGTAGACACCGTAGACGGTAGTGCGTAGACGCTGTAGACTTCTGGTCAGGAGGGTCAGGAGGTACAGGATGCCCGCCACGGTTGCCAACGCCATCAAGGTGCTCGAGGAGCGTTCCGGCGAGGACCCCGCCCTGGCCGAGGCGGTCGTGTTCCTGGCGGGCGAGGCGGAGGGTCCCGAGGACCCCTTCGGCCGTCCCGCCGCCAGCGTCCTCGGTGCGGCGACGGTCGTGAACGAGCGACGCCAGCGCGAGCGGCGCGAGGAGGCGGCGTCTGCTGCCCTGGCCACGCCGCAGGTGGTTGATCTCCTGCGCTCGATCAGCGACCGCAAGGGCGTCGACCGGCGTCGGCGCCGCGGGCAGCTGCTCGGGTGGCGGGCCGGTGCTCGCACCCTGCACCCCGCCTGGCAGTTCGACGCCCGGCGCGGCGACACGAGGACGGGCCTGCCGGCGGTGCTGGAAGCGCTGTCGGAGGTCACGCCCGATCCACAGGTGGCGGATGCGCTCATGCGGGCGCCACGAGAGGATCTCGACGGGCGGACGCTCGCCGACCTCCTCGCCGCCGGTCAGATCGAGACCGTGCTCCGCCTCGTCCGGGCGGCGCAGGACCAGTCCTGAGCGACTTCCCCGAGGGGCGGCCGAAGGGACTTCGTCTCTCGGCGAACCGCGGGACCTGGTGGCGGATCGACACCAGCCGACCCGGCGACTGGTCATGGCAGCCGTTCGCGTCACCAAGAGGACGCTTCGACCCGCTCTCGGGTCGGTTCCGCGTCCGCTACGCCGCCAACCGAGCGGCAGCCGCGGCGCGGGAGCGGTTTCCCACCCGACTGCTCACCGAGGCCGATGGCGAGCTGTGGCTCGTGCGTCTGCGGGCCGTGCCCGCGGGGCTGCACCTCACCCACCAGTCGAACCTCGACGCCCTCGGCCTCGACGATCGCGTGAGCACCGGACGCCTCGACGTGGGCAGACGACGACACGGCGACCCGCTGCTCGACACCTGCGGTCGGCTGTCGGACGCCGTGTACGACTGGTGGGACGGTCGGCCTCCGCCGTTGGTCTACCGGACCCGCACCATGCCCGAAGTCGGCCGCACGGTCGCCTTCACGCAGGCGGCCGCGCCTCGCGTCGTGTCGGCCCGACCCCTCCGGGACGCCACCGCGTTGCACGCCTATCTCGTGTTGCGCGCCGGTTTCACCGTGCCCGAGCGATGGCTCGCCTGAATGCCGTCGAAGGTCGGCACGATCGAGCGGTAGTGTCCACACGATGAACGAAGGGCATCTGAAGTTCCTGGCCAGTCCCGAGTGGGCGCAGATGCTGGAGACCGACCTCCTGCCCTGGGCCCTCGGGGTCGCCGACCTGGGCGACGACGTGTTGGAGGTCGGACCGGGGCCGGGTCTGACGACGGATCTCCTTCGACAGCGCACATCGAGGTTGACCGCCGTCGAGGTGGACGCCGACCTGGCGACGGCCCTCGCCGAGCGCCTCCAGGACACCAACGTCGAGGTCGTCCACGCGGACGCCAGCGACTCGGGTCTGCCCTCGAACCGGTTCTCAGCGGCGACGTGCTTCAGCATGCTCCACCACGTCCCGTCCGTCGAGATCCAGGACCGGTTCTTCGCCGAGGTGCATCGCGTCCTGCGTCGCACGGGTTCTTTCATCGGCAGCGACTCTGTCGACACCGAGTGGCTTCGGGAGTTCCACGCCGACGACGTGTTCGTGCCCGTCGATCCCGACACCCTGGGTGGCCGCCTCGAAGCCGTCGGCTTTACCGGCGTCGATCTCGCCGTCCTGGACTACAAGGTCCGCTTCAGCGCCAGGAAGCCCTGAGTCTGCTCAGCCGTCACCGGACAGGCGGTGCCGGCGCGAGCACCGGACCGCCGTCGGCAACGGAGGACCGGCGGTTCCGGACCTACGTCCCGAACGCCGCCGTGGCGAGCTGGCGGCCCTCGGCGGCCAGGTCCATGCCGTAGGTGCCCGACTCGAGCAGCTCGCGCGCGGCTCGGGCCGTCGCACCGAGCGCGACGTAGCTGAACGCACCGCCCACCGAGATCCGGGCGACACCAACCTCGGCAAGCTCGGCGACGGTCGGCCCGCCGGGAAACAGGAGCACGTTCACCGGACGGTCGACCGACGCCATGACCTGGCGAACGTCCTCGATCCGCCGGAGCCCGGGGGCGAAGAGGACGTCGGCACCGGCTTCCTGGTACGCCTGCAGGCGGGCGATGGTGTCTGCGAGGTCGCGGACGCCGTGCAGGAGGTTCTCCGCCCTCCCGGTCAGGACCAGGCCGGTGTCGCCGGACCGATGGGCGGCCTCGGCGGCCGCCGCGACCCGCTCGGTCGCCTGTCGCGGCTCGTAGATCGGTGAGCCCTGATCCCCGGTGAAGTCCTCGATCGAGAAGCCGGCCAGCCCGGCGGCGCGGGCGCCGGCCGCAGTCTCGGCGACGGCATCCGGGTCGTCGGCGAAGCCGTTCTCGAGGTCAGCCGACACCGGGGCGTCGACCGCGCCCACGATCGATGCCGCGTGCGCCAGCGCCTCGTCGCGGGTCACCGAGCCGTCGAGCCGGCCGAGTGTCGCCGCGAAGCCGCTGCTCGTCGTGGCCAGCGCCTGGAAGCCCAGGGAGAGGAGCAGCCGGGCCGATCCCTGATCCCAGGGGTTCGGCATGAGCAGCGGGCGGCCGGGCACGTGCAACGAACGAAACGTTGCAACCTTGTCAGAGTGGGAGTGGGATGCCATGCAACTGGACCGTACTCGCCGGTCTCGGCCTCCGTCGTGTTCGCGCCGGTCAGCGCCGAGGCCAGGGTGTGGCCACGACGGCCGGTGGTGTCACGAACCGCTGCGAGTAGCTCGCCCCGACGTTGCCCTGCGCTCCCGGCAGGACAACCTGATGGTCGACGGCGTCGACCTCGTCCACCGGCACCGTCAGACCGGCGTTGTCGCTCTCGGTGTTGAACAGCAGGTGGAGCCCGTGTGTGGCGATGTCGCCCTGGAGGTAGCGGACGTCGCCCTGCGGCGAGAACGCCGGGTCCGGTGGGGCATCCGGTCGTTCGGGCGGCTTGGCCGGGTCGTAAGTGGCGGTGCCGGGGATGTTGTACGGGGTGCCGTCTGCGTGGTGGTTCCAGCACCGGCGCTGGTTGACGACTGACCCCGGTGGCGCGGGCGAGACCGGAACGCCGCCGGCGTCGTAGCCCCACGTCGTCGGCTCGTGCGGGCTGCGCGGAGCGAGATGCGGGCCCGGGTCACCGCCGGTTCCGTCGTCGAAGCAGGAGTCGTCGACGTAGTACGGCACGGCCTCGACGGCTGCAACGGGCGTGCCCACCGGTGTGATCTGGCTGACGCCCCATCGCTCCACGACGGTCCCGGCCGGGCCCGCCAGCTCGTCCCACGAGAGGGCCTCGGACGCCAGACCCGAGAACCTCGCATCGGGCACGTTGAATGACCCGTACACGCAGGCGTCCGAGGTGCAGGTCGCGTTGTCGGGGTGGCCGACCTGGACGGGCTTTCCTCCGTTTGCCGACTGCACGGTGCGGCCGACCGTGTCGTTACTGGAGTAGGAGATGCCGTCCGGGCCGATGTGGGCGTTCATGTCGCCGTACAGCACGGGGTTGATGCCGGTGACCGGCACGCCCTGGGGGTTGTAGGGGTTGTAGTAGCGGGTGATCTGGCCTGCCGCCATGTCCCACTGGGTGTAGATGCCGTCGAGTGGCGGTATCGGGTGCACCCGCAGCTCCGAGCCGTGGTCGATCGAGTACGGGTAGAAGGTGTCGGTCCGCACCACGTTCGTGCCCGAGTCGGCGCCCCAGGTGACCCGGATCACGCGCACCGGTCCCCATCGCTCTCCCATCAGCTGCGACGAGCCGCCCCAGTTGCTCTGCTCGTCCTCGTAGCCGCAGCAGGGGGTCTTGCCCCCCGGCGACTGCTGGAAGGCTCGGCCCTTGAACCGGTCGATGATGTTGGGTCCGTAGTCGGCTCGCGCCAGCCCGGCGCCGTCGGGCGAGACCCGCAGATCGTCCATCAGCCACCGGCCGTCGAACCGGAAGCGGTACCCGGTGCTGCGCACGGTTGCGGTGTCGAGCGGCCGTCGCTGCACGTACGTCGGCGGGTCGAGGGCGAGCTGGCCGTCGGCCACCCTCTTGAACCCTTGCCCGACGACGGGTTGGCCCTGCGGGGTGCACACCGGGCCCTTGGGCGCGGCGCCGTAGTCGGAGTACGAGCTCTGGGAGGCGACGAACGTTTCGGCGTTGGCGTCTCGGGAGTAGCGCACGTACGGCGAGTTGTCGGCCGTGTAGGCCATGGGGACGGCCCAGCCACCCCGGCCTGCGGCTGCCGACTGCATCACGTACACGTACCGGGTGATGCCCGTGGCCGGGTCTGTCACTTGCACCTGCTTGGCGGCGACGATTCCTCTCGGCAGCGCGCCCGAAGCCGGGGCCGGTGCCCCCGCGTCACGGGCCATGAAGGCCATCTCGTCGGTGTCGATGAGGCCGGGGTTGGGATCGGGGGTGGCACCGCCGCCGACCGGCTGGGCCCGGCAGACGATCGCCGGATCTGCAGGGTCGAACGGCGCGTTCGTCGTGTAGCGAAACCCCTCTCGGTCGAAGGTGTAGGTCAGCTCCTCGTCGACGCCCGAGTAGAAGGCGAAACCCGACGCGTTGTTGGAGATGTAGTGCTCCCACCTGGTGTCCACCTGGAACGGGATCTGCACGAAGCCGCGCCCGTTCCAGCGGTACGCCCGCAGGCTGCCGGTCGGGACACCCCGCCGGCCAGGGAGCGTGCGCACGGGCAGCTGGTTCGACTGAAAGCAGTTGTGGTCCCCGTGGTCCGGGTCCGTCCACCCGTTCACGTCGGGCCGCGGATCGGCCTGGTAACAGTCGCTGCGGAGGGGAGCCGGCGTGTCCCGCTGCGAGTCGGCGGTTCCGTAGTTCGTTGGCCCTTGGGGAGCCCTGGCCGTGAGCTCCGGACCCGCCGACCAGTCCGGCACCTGCGATCCGGTGACCACGACAGGGGCGCTGTCGAACGCTGACACGGCGACGCCGTTGGCGCCCGTGGCCCCTGCCGGCGTTACCGTCGCCCGCCCGGCCATGGCCGGCGTCTGCGCCATCACCGCGACGAGGCACACGACCAGCGCCAGCACCCCAGCCTGGGCGCCACCGCGCGACAGGCGGCGATGAGCCCTCACAGGTGGGAGTTCGTCCCTTCGGCCCGGCCCTCCTGCCGCGCCGGAGGGAGGCGGGGCGGCGGTTAGACCCGCGACCCCCAGTGGCCGTCCAGGCCCCGGCGGTGATGCCGGCTGCCACGAAGGACGAGAAAGCCGATCAGCACGACGGGCCAGATCGGCAGCCACCACCCGTGGAGGGCGATCGTCAGGATGATGAGGGCGAAGACGATCCAGGCGCCACCGAACGCGGGGTGGGCGCGGGCGGGGAGCGGTTGCCAGTGCCCCTGACCGGGGGCTGGCCTCCCAGGCCGGCCGTGCGTAGGGGCCGGCCTCCCGGGCCGGCCGTGGGCGGACTCGAGCGCCGCGGGCCGGGGGTGCCCCGGGATGTCGTCCACGAGCTGATCGAGATCCCGCAGATAGCGGGCCGAGTACGCCTTGCCCGAGCGCTCCTCGAACTCGTCGAGCGTGAGGTAGCCCTCCGTGGTCGCTTCACGGAGGAGCGTCACCGCCTGATCGCGATCGGCGTGGGAGGCCCGGAGGCGACCTTCGTCGGTGGGCCACTGCGGCCGTCCCCACTTGGGGGGCGGGCTGGCCAGGCTTGCCGTCGGCCACCGGTGGAGCGGCGCCTCCATCGTGGCGCGCCGGCGGCGCGCCCACCAGAGACCGCCCGCGACGAGCGCGGCGATCAGCAGTATCGCGCCGTACACAGCCAAGAGCTCGAGAGTGGCACCCATCCCGTGGTGCCAACCCTGCTGGAACCCGTCAGGATCCATGGTGGCCTCCTGCTCCTGGGCTCGGCCCGAAGGACCGGCCGTCGCGCTCACCCATCCTGCCCCAAACGGCGTCGCTATGGCAGACCGACCACGAGGTGGACCGTCGAGCAGCCCTCAGCGCTTCGCCGGCCTCGGATCCGTGAGCGGATCGACGCCGTCGCTTCGCAGGTCGACGCCACCGGCGGCAGACCAGATGTTGATCGCGTCTGCAGGGATGTCGATTGCACGGTGCTGCCCTGGCTCGGCGTCCGCTGCCGGGCCCGGGCGAGCCCTCAGCTCGAGGTCGTCGCCGAGGCGTACGAGCAGCTCGGTGGTAGTACCGAGGTCGACGGCATCGACGACCTCGCCCCGATGCGGACCGCTGGGGGCCAGGCTGACCCGCTCGGGGCGGATCGACCAGAGGACGGCCGTGCCGGGAGCGAGCCCCGCCCGCGAGATCCTGAGCTCGACCCCACCTGAGACGAGCCGCTCGGGCCCGGTCAGCACGCCCCTGTTCAAGTTCTGCATGCCCACCAGTCGGGCGACTTCGGGCGACGCGGGCCGGCCGAAGACCTCCGCTCGGGGCCCGGCCTGGAGGATCCGTCCCTCGGCGATCACGATCACCTCGTCGGCCAGCAGCGCCGCCTCCTCGGGGTCGTGGGTGACCACGACGCTCGACACGCCGGTGGCCCGCTGCAGCTGACGGAGCTCCCGGCCGAGCGCGGCCTTGACGGGGACGTCGAGGGACGAGAACGGCTCGTCGAGCAGGAGCACATCGGGGGAGCGGGACAGCGCCCGAGCCAGCGCCACCCGCTGGCGCTGCCCGCCCGAGAGCTGTCCGGGCCGTCGCGTCTCCAGCCCTCGCAACCGCAGCTGGGAGAGCCAGTAGGCGGCGACGGCGGCGTCGGTGCCCGCTCCGAACAGCAGCTGGTCCCAGACGCCCAGGTGGGGGAGCAAGCTGGGCTCCTGTGGGACGTAGCCCACCCCACGTCGCTCCGTCGCCACGCCGGTCATCTCCCGGCTCCCGAACCGGACGGTGCCGGCGGAGGGTCCGAAGAGACCGGCGACACAGCGCAGGGTGGCACTCTTCCCGGCACCCGAGGGACCGAGGATCGACAGCTGCGGGCTCGAGGCGTGATGGCGGAGCTGGAGACGAAACCCACCGAGACGGTGGTCGAGATCCAGGGTCAGCGGCGCCGGCTTCCTCGCGAGCGGCGGGCAGGCGGCCGGGATGCCGGGAACGGGCTCGGTGCGTCGACGAGGGCGCCAGTGAGCCGCCCCCAGGACGATGAGCGCCGTGAGCACGGCCAGTGTCGTCGGCGCGATCGTGTCGGGAAGCCCCGTCCCGCTGAACTGGACGTAGGTGAACACGGGCAGGGTGTACGGGTGGTACGCGAGGATCACGGTGGCCCCGAACTCGCCGAAGGCCCGCAGCCAGGAGAGGAGCAACCCCGCTCCGATTCCCGAGGCTGCCAGCGGCAGGCACACCCGGCAGAACCGGGACCACTCGCCCCGGCCGAGCGTCGCCGCCACGTCGAGCAGGGCGGGCTCCACGCTGGCGAACGCCGACTGGGCCGCCACGATGAGGAACGGTGCGGCGACGAAGGTCTGGGCCAGGACGACGCCCACCAGGCTGTCTGTGAGGTGGCCGCCGAACGTCCGTCCGAGCAGGGTGTAGGGACCGACCAGGTAGATGAGCAGGATGCCGCTCATCACCGGCGGGAGGGCCAGCGGGAGCTGCACGGCGATCCCGACCAGACCCGCGAAGCGACCGCGACTGCGAGCCAGCCGGTACGCCAGGGGGATCCCGAAGAGCCCGATGAGGCAGGTCGAGATGGTGGCGCTCTCGACCGAGGTGGCCAGGGCTGCGCCAAGACCGGGGACGTGGAAACCCCGCTCGGTCGTGCCTTGGAGCCGGAAGACGAGGCCGACGAGGGGGACGACGAGGTAGAGGGCGAGCAGCGCGCCGAGCCAGGTGAGCGGGCTCCGGGCCGTCCCCCGGGTCACGAGCCCGTGAGGACCGAGCGCAGCCCGGACGGCGCCCCGCCGCCCGACAGCTGCGGAGGCTCGATGACGCTGAGCCCGTGGGCCGCGAGGATGCCCTGGCCCCTGCTGCCCAACAGGTAGTTGACGAACGCGGTGGCTCCCGCGACGTGGGGCGCCCGCTCGAGGACCGTGACCGTGTAAGTCGCCGCCAGCTGGACGGCCCCGAGGTCGACGGTGGGGATGCCCGCCTCCCTGGCTTCGTTGGCGTAGAAGAAGCCGGCGTCCAGCTGGCCGGTTTGGAGCCGGCCGACGAGGGTCTCTTCGGGGAAGACGCCCGCCGTCGCGCTGGTGATGCTCAGCAGGGCAGGCTCGTGGTACGTGGTCGCCGCCTGCGTCAGTGCCTGCGCGGTCAGCTGACCCTTGGGGTCGAGGACCGGGTCGGTGCGACCCAGGAGGAAGCCCGGCTGGGTGATGACGTGGTACCAGGGCTGGCTCCGCAGCTGAGCGGCGAAGCGGCTCTTGGGGTTGTAACCGATGACGAGGCTCCCCTTGGCGAAACTGGCGTACCAGCTCACCCAGTTGCCGTC
>VAWP01000030.1 GCA_005888295.1 Actinomycetota bacterium | reverse complement strand
CCCGGCCAACCTTCCCCAGATCATGCGCCAGGCCGGCATCGACCGCTTCCTGACCCAGAAGCTGTCCTGGAACCAGTACAACGTGCTCCCCCACCACAGCTTCCTGTGGGAAGGGATCGACGGGCCGCAGGTCTTCACGCACTTCCCGCCGGCCGACACCTACAACGGGGACGCCAGCGTGGCCGAGCTCGTGCACGCCGTGCGCAACTTCAAGGATCATGACCGCGCCACCCGGTCGCTGTACGTCTACGGCTACGGCGACGGGGGTGGGGGCCCGACGGCAGGCATGATCGAGCAGCTCCGCCGTCTGGCCGACCTCGAGGGCGCGCCCCGCGTCGAGCTCGACGCCGCCTCCTCCTTCTTCGACAAGGCGGAGGCCGACCTCCACGACCCCCCGGTGTGGGTCGGTGAGCTGTACCTGGAGCTGCACCGGGGCACGTACACGTCACAGTCCGACACCAAGAAGGGCAACCGCGCCGGCGAGCTAGCGCTGCGCGAGGCCGAGCTGTGGGCGAGCCTCGATCCCCGGTCGTGGTCGGCCTACCCGGCCCAGCGGCTGGAGCGGGCCTGGAAGACACTGCTCCTCCACCAGTTCCACGACATCATCCCCGGCTCGGGCATCCACTGGGTCTACGAGGACACGGCCCGCGACCACGCCCACGTGGCCGCCGAGGCCGGTGCCGTGATCGGCGACGCCACGGATGCGCTGGTTGCAGCCGCCGACACCCGTGGCCTGTCGCACCCGGTGGTCGTGTTCAACGCGGCATCACACGATCGCCGCGAGCTGGTGCGGCTCGCCGCCGGCACCGACGCGGACGTGGCCGTCGGCCCCGACGGCGAGGAGAGCCCCGTGCAGGTCGCTGACGACGGGTCGCTCCTCTTCGTGGCGTCGGTCCCCTCGTGCGGCTACAGCGTCTACGAGCTCGTGAGCCGGGCTACACCGCCTTCCGGCTCCGAGCTCGCCGTGGACGAGAGCCACCTGGAGAACAGCCGCTTGTGCGTGCGCTGGGACGAGACTGGATTGCTCACCTCGGTGTGGGACAAGTCGGCGAGCCGCGAGGTTCTGGCCCCCGGATCACGAGGCAACGTGCTGCAGGTATTCGCCGACTACCCCAACTTCTACGACGCCTGGGACGTCGACCGGTTCACCCTGGACCACCCGGTCGAGATCACGACCCTGGACGACCTCGCCGTCACCGAGCGCGGGCCGCAGCGGGCGTCCGTCCGCCTGACCCGCTCCTTCGGGAGCTCCCGGATCACCCAGACGATCTCCCTGTCGGCTGGGTCGGCCCGGCTGGACTTCGCCACCGCGGTGGACTGGCGCGAGTCGCGCCGCATGCTGAAGGTGGCGTTCCCCGTGGACGTCCGGTCTCCGCGCGCCACCTACGAGATCCAGTACGGCCACGTCGAGCGGCCCACGCACGCCAACACCAGCTGGGACCTGGCCCGCTTCGAGGTGTGCGCCCAGCGATGGGCGGACCTGTCCGAAGCCGGCTACGGGGTCGCCCTGCTCAACGACTGCAAGTACGGCTACGACATCCAGGGCAACGTCATGCGGCTGTCGCTCCTCCGGGCGCCGGGCTGGCCCGACCCGCTGGCCGACCGCGGCCCACACGACTTCACGTATGCCCTGCTGCCGCACGCGGGCGACCTCCGCGAGGGTCGGGTCGTCGAGACGGGCTACGAGCTCAACGTCCCCTTGCGCGCCGTGACGACGACGCCACACCCGGGAACGGGCGCCCGGCAGACGTCGTTCCTTCACGTCGACCGGCCGGGTGTGGTGGTCGACGCGGTCAAGAAGGCCGAGGACAGCGACGTCATGATCGTGCGCCTCTACGAGGCCTGGGGCCAGCGCGGACCGGCCCGGCTGACCTGCGCCCGGCAGGTCACGAGGGCACGGCGAGCCGATCTCCTCGAGCACCCTCACGAGGCCCTGCAGTTCGAGGACGACGGCTCGATCGCGCTCAACGTCCGGCCCTTCGAGATCCTCACCCTCCTCCTCGAGCTCGCCTGACGAGACGCACGACCTTTTCGGCGATCCGACCGAGCGCCTCGGCCCCGTTCTACGAAAAGGGGCCGATCCGCTCGCCCGGCTCACCCTGTGTGATTCGAGCCGTTGCGCCGGAGCACGGCCGCCGCCTCGCCAGCGGGCACAGAGGGGAGCGGCGGCGTCGGTGGCCGCCATTTCGAAGAACGGCGGCCAGCGACGAGCGCCGCTTCACTCACCTCGCTCCGGCACGTCTGCGGCGCGCAGGCGGTGCTTGGCGATCTTGCCGTTCGGATCGCGGGGAAGCTCGGCGACGAACTCGACCAGGCGGGGCCGCTTGTAGTCGGCCAGCCGCTCCCGGCACCAGGCCACCACCTGGTCCTCGTCGAGGCTGGCACCGGCGCGGGGCTGGACGACGGCCTTGAGCGCCTCACCCCAGCGCTCGTCGGGGACGCCGTAGACCGCGCAGTCCGCGACATCGGGGTGCAGATAGAGAACGTCCTCGATCTCGCGCGGGTACACGTTCACCCCGCCGGTGATCACCATGTCGGCCCGCCGGTCGGTGAGGAACAGGTACCCGTCCTCGTCCAGGTAGCCCATGTCGCCCACGGTGAAGCGATCGTCCTTGAACGCGGCCGACGTCTTCTCGTCGTCACGGTGGTACCGGAACGGCGCCGTGGCCGGTCGCACGTACACCAGCCCGACTTCTCGAGGCCCCAGGACCCGGCCCTCGTCGTCGAGGATCACGATCTCGTTGCCGCCGATCGCCCGGCCCACGCTGCCCGGGTGCTCCAGCCACTCCTGGGGCGAGATGGCGGTGCCGCCTCCCTCGGTCGCGCCGAAGTACTCGAAGACCTTCTCCGGGCCCACGAGGTCCATGAAGGCCCGCTTGACCGGTACCGGGCACGGGGCGGCGGCGTGCAGCACCACCCGCAACGACGACAGGTCGTAACGGGCCCGGGTCCGGGGGTCCAGGTCGAGGATGCGGATGAAGTTCGACGGGACCATGTGCGTGTTGGTCACGCGGTGGCGCTCGATGAGCGCCAGGCACGACTCGGCGTCCCATCGGGGCATGATCACCACAGTCGCCCCGAGCGCCAGGTGGGTCTGGGCGAACGCAGCCGGGCCCGAGTGGTAGGCCGGCCCGACGAGCAGGTGAACGTCGTCCGGACCGAACCCCCAGCGGGCGCCCATCCCGGCCATCCCGGCCGCCGTGCGGCGCAGGTCGTCTCCGCCCGGCACGACCCCCTTGGGGCGACCCGTCGTTCCCGAGGTGTACACCATGGTGGTCGGCCAGCCGTCGCCGTCGTACGGCGCGGCTGCGTCCACCGCCTCCTCGTAGCCCTCGCCCACGACCAGGCGGGGCAGCGACGGAACCTCGGACATGCTCCCGGCCAGGTCAGGCGTGACGACTGCTGCCTTGCACCCGGAGTCCGTCAACACCCACCCCGCCTCGGCCGCCTTGAAGTGGACGTTGACCGGGACCGCCACCGCCCCCAGGCGGCCGGCACCGTGGACCACCTCGAACCACTCGAAGGAGTTCGGCAGCATGACGCCGATCCGGTCACCCTCGCCCACCCCGAGGCCGGCGAGCACCCCGGCGACCCGGCGGGCACGGTCGTCCAGCTGCGCGTAGGTGCGCTGCTCGGACCCGAGCACGAGGGCGGGGTGCCCGGGGCGTTGCCCGGCAGAGGCTGTGATCCCGTACTGGATGTCAGACGACATCGCCGGCCTGCCAACCTGTCCTGTTGCCCATGATCCTGACAACGATGTCATACTTGCCGGCAGTGGGACCAGGGACGGGGGGTATCGGTGCTCGACGCGACGGTCCCGGCCTGACGGCCGGACCGTTCTCGCGGGTTCGGGCAGGTCGACTGGGGCGATCACACTCACCGCTGCAGCGCGCGCACGATCTTCCTAACCTGATCGCAACGCAGTCGACCGAAGCACCCCACCGGAGGTCACCATGCCCGGCTTGGCCAGCAGGGTCGTCCGACTCGTCGCCCTTCCCGCAGTCCTCAGCCTGATACTGGTTGCCTGCGGCAACGCGTCCGGAGGCGGAGGCGGCGGCAGCCAGACGCAGGGGGTGACGTCGAGCGAGATCGACATCGGCGGCATCGCCGCCAAGACCGGCCCTCTCGCCAACCAGTACGGACCGATCTTCCAGGGTGTGCAGGCCTACCTCGACACGCAGGTACCGAACGGCGTCAACGGACGCAAGATCAAGTACGTCGCCCAGCTCGACGACCAGACACTGCCCTCGCTCAACGTCTCCCAGGCGCGGGCCCTGGTCACCCAGGACAACGTGTTCGCCGTGGTGGGCGTGGCCACGCCGATCTTCGCCGGAGGCAAGTACCTGGCGCAGAACAACATCCCCACCTTCGGCTGGAACGTCAACCCCGAGTGGTCCGACGGGCCCAGCCTGTTCGGTGAGAAGGGCTCGTACCTCAACTTCACCCATCCCGGTCCGGGGATCGCCTGGCTCGCCAACCGGGTGGGAGCCCAGAAGGTCGGCACCATCGCCTACACGGTCTCCCAGTCGGCAGACTGCGCCACGGGCCAGATCTACGGCTACCAGAAGTACGGCGCCGCGGTCGGTCAGCAGGTGGTGCTCAAGGACACCAGCCTGCCCTTCGGCTTCACCGACATCAGCGGCGACGTCACCCAGCTGAAGAACAGCGGGGCCCAGTTCGTGGGCACGTGCATGGACCCGACCGGCAACACGGTGCTCAGCAAGGGCCTCCAGCAGGCCGGCCTCTACAACCAGGTGAAGCAGTACTGGCCCAACGGCTACGACCAGAGCGTGCTCAATCAGTTCGCCCCGCTCATGGAGGGCGTGTACTTCGAGACCGGCTTCGTCCCGTACGCCCACGGCTTCACCCAGGGCATGGACAGCTATCTGGACGCCATGGCGAAGATCGGGGCGCCGGTGAGCGACGTGACGCTCGCGGGTTGGATCAACGCCGACCTGTTCGTCACCGCACTCAAGCAGGTGGGCAGCAACGTCACCCGCCAGAACGTCATCAACACCATCAACAAGATGACCCACTACACGGCGGGCGGTATCTCACCCGGGATCGACTGGACGCAGCAGCACAGCAACCCGGGGCCCATAGACTGCAATGCCTTCCTCCAGGTCCAGCAGGGCAAGTTCACCTCGGTCTTCGGGAGCGGCAAGAACCCCTTCGTCTGCTTCCAGTCACCCAACCCGACGTCCATGACCCCTGTCCCCTTCCCGAACGACCCGAGCACCTTCTTCAACTCCACCCAGCCGACGCCCAAGACCAGCTGACCCGGCTTGACTCACTTCCTGTCCTTCGCCATACCGGGTATCCCGTACGGCTTCGTCTACGCGCTCGTGGCCGTGGGGTTGGTCCTCACCTACAAGACCTCGGGCGTGTTCAACATGGCGTTCGCGGCGCAGGCGTACGTGTCGGCGGCCATCTACTACGGCGCCGTCTCCCAGCACCACCTGTCCAAATGGGTGGGATTCGTGCTCGCCGTGGTCGTGGCCGGACCGGCGCTGGGCTACGTCCTGGATCGCTTGTTGTTCCGCCACATGCGCACGGCACCCACGGTGGTGAAGCTCATCACCGGGCTGGGTCTGCTGATCGGCATCCCGTCGATCGTGCAGTTCTTCTGGCCCGGCCAGCACCAGAACCCCCCCAGCCTGTCCCCGAAGCCGAACGCCGTCTATCACTTCGGTAGCTACCACATCGACGGCAACCAGCTGGTCGTCATCGTCGCCGTGCTCGTGGTGATGGCCGGGCTCGGCGTGCTGTTCCGGTTCACCGCCCTGGGCCTCAAGATGCGAGCCGTCGTCGAGAGCCCCCGCATGGTCGAGCTGGCGGGCATCAACGCCGATCGGGTCAGCTCCTTCGCCTGGATGCTCTCCGGCTTCCTGGCTGCCCTCGCGGGCGTCCTGCTCGCCCCCTACTACGCCAACATCGATGCGACGAACTTCATCGCGCTACTGGTGGCAGCCATCGCCGCCGCGGTGTTCGCCGGGCTGGCGAGCCTGCCGCTCGCCCTGGCCGGCGGCCTGTTCCTCGGCATCTTCCAGCAGGTCCTCACGGGCTACCTGCCGCTCAACAGCATCTGGGCCACAGCGCTGCGACCCTCGTTCCCCTTCATCGTCCTGGTGCTCCTGCTGCTGTTCTGGCCGCTGGTGCGGCGGCGCCGGGAGGCCGGCGACCCACTGGCTGGCGTCGATCCACCTCCCCCCGCCCTGGCCGCATCCTTGCGCGGCGCGACCCTGGACCGGCTCACCACGATCATCTTCCCGATCTTCATCGTGGCCTACATAGGGATCACGCTCTTCCTCGTCCCCACCCACTGGCTGTTCCTGCTCACCCAGGGCATCGTCTACGCGACCATCTTCCTGTCCATCACGGCCCTCACGGGCATGAGCGGCCAGATCTCGTTGTGTCAGGCCAGCTTCGCCGGTCTCGGCGCCTTCACCGCCGGCCAGCTGGCCACCGAGTTCAACATCAACGTGATCGTCGCCCTGCTCATCGGGGGGGCGGTGGCGGCCGCCGCCGGCGCCCTGGTCGCCATCCCCACCCTGCGCCTCAGGGGCCTCTACCTGGCCCTGGCCACCCTCGCCTTCGCTCTGCTCGCCAGCAATCTGCTCTTCCCCCAGAGCTGGCTCGGCAACGGCGACACCGGTGTGAACGTGCCCCGGCCGCCCGGCTTCAACGGCAACCGCGCCTTCTTCCTGCTGGCCATGGCGGTGTTCGCCGTCTGCGCGGTCGTCGTGATCCTCGTACGCAAAGGAACAGTCGGCAGGTACCTCTCCGCCATGCGAGGCAGCCAGGTGGCAGCCGAGACCATCGGCATCAACCCGGCCCGCGCCAAGATCACCATCTTCGCCCTCTCGGCGGGCATCGCCGGCGTCGGGGGAGCCATGTTCGGATCCCTCCAGGGGACCACCTCCGGGGGCGACTACAACGTCTTCTTCTCGATCCTGTGGATCGTGCTGGTCCTCACCACCGGCGTTCGCACGGTGGAGGGAGCGGTGAACGCGGGCATCGCCCTCGTCCTGGTGCCGGAGCTACTGAGCGACCTCGGTGGCACGTCGGTCTTCAGCTTCCTCGGCAACCGGGTGACCGCGCTGTCCTTCTTCCTGTTCGGGATCGGCGCCCTCACCTACGCCAAGCATCCCGAGGGGGCGGTGGAGTTCAACAAGCGTCGCAGTCTGCTGTGGATCGCGGCCTGGCTGGACCGTCGGGCCGGGCGCGAGCCCACGGCGGGCGTCGCCGACGCCGCCACGCTGGCGCGGGGCCAGGCGCCTGCGCTCGAGCTGAGCGGCGACGGCCAGGCCGTGGCCGACGGGCCCGCTCCTGTCGTTCCCGAACGCTCACCACACCCGGGTGGCCCCTGACATGGCCCTCCTGCGGGCGAGCGGGATCTCCAAGCGCTTCGGCGGCGTCGTGGCGCTGTCCGAGCTGTCGATCGGCGTCGAGGCCGGCGAGGCGGTGGGACTGGTCGGCCCCAACGGGGCGGGCAAGACGACACTGTTCAACTGCCTGCTCGGCATCCTGCGCCCCGACACGGGCACGGTCACCTTCGACGGTCACGACCTCAGCCGCATGCCGGTCTACCGGCGGGCGCGCCTCGGCATCGGACGTACCTTCCAGCGCATCGAGCTGTTCACGGAGATGACGGCTCGTGACCACCTGCTGGTGGCCGAGCGGGCCCGCCGTGGCAACGGGGCGATGTGGAAGGACCTACTCAACCGGGGCGACCCCACGACGGACGAGCAGGTCCGGGCCGCCGCCGTGCTCAGCCTGCTGGGAATCGACGACGTCGCCGACCTCCCCGTCGAGGCTCTGAGCCTCGGTCACGGGCGACTCGTCGAGCTCGGCCGGGCGCTGATCACCGAGCCCCGTCTGCTGCTCCTCGACGAGCCCTCGTCGGGGCTCGATCGCATGGAGTCGCTCGCGCTTGCCCAGGTCCTCGGCCGCGTCCAGCAGGAACGAGGGACCGCCATTCTCCTCGTCGAGCACGACCTGGAGATGGTCGAGCGGTGCGTCACCCGCCTGTGCGTTCTCGAGCTCGGTCAGCTCATCGCCGACGGGCCCACGGCCACCGTGATGGGCGATGCGAACGTGCGTCGTGCCTACCTGGGGGAGGCGGTGTGACGACCCTCGGCAACGGCGCCGGTGGGCCTGGCGCGGCGCTGCTCGAGCTCGTCGACGTCTCGTCGGCCTACGGACCTTTCCGGGCCATCTTCGACGTGTCGTTCTCGCTCCCCGAAGGCTCGGCCACGGCGCTGCTGGGGCCCAACGGCGCCGGCAAGTCCACCGTGGCCCGGGTCTGCACCGGCCTGGTCCCGGTCACCTCGGGCCAACTCCGCTACCGGGGTGAGGACATCACCGGGCTTCCGGCCTGGCGGATCGCGCGCATGGGAATTGCCCACGCCCCGGAGGGTCGCTCGGTGTTCTCGTCACTCACGGTCGAGGAGAACCTGGTCCTGACCTTCCGCGAGGCCCTGGGCCGAAAGCACATGCGGGAAGCGACCGATCGCGCCTACGAGGCCTTCCCCCGCCTCGGCGAGCGCCGCAAGCAGAGCGCAGGGACGCTCTCCGGAGGCGAGCAGCGGATCCTCTCGCTGGCCAAGGTGCTGGCCAACCCGCCCCGGCTTCTCGTGGTCGACGAGCTGTCGCTGGGGCTGGCCCCGATCGTGCTGGACGACGTCTTCCGCATCCTCGGCGACATCCGCCGCGCCGGCACCACACTGCTGATCGTCGAGCAGCACGTGGGGAGGGCCCTGCAGGTGTCCGACCACGCCGTGCTCCTCAACCAGGGCCGGGTCGTGCACCACGGGCGCGTCGACGAGCTCGGCGACGCCATCGATCAACTGCTGCCCGGCACCCCGGCCCGCTAGTTAGCGGCTCACGCCGGACACTGGCTGCCCGTCAGGGCGATCAGGGCGCAGAAGGTGTTCTGGGAGACCAGCCACTTGCCGTTCACGTTGACGGCGTAACCCGTCTGTCCGGCCAGAAGCGGCGAGCCGTTCTGGCTGTTGATCAGGTCGTAGCTCACTTTGGCGCACGGCGACGTGAGG
>VAWP01000174.1 GCA_005888295.1 Actinomycetota bacterium | reverse complement strand
TCCTCCTACCCGACCATGACCTCGGCCTTCAACCTGTAGTTGGTCCAAACCGACGAGCCTCGTCACCGCCCCGGCACGCCCCCAGCCGGGGCGGTGACGCGCCAATAGACCGGCCGTGCTTGCCAGCCGCCGTGGGTGGCCGAATAGGTGGACGTCTGTGGCGGCGCGAACATTGGTACTTGTCAAGGACGAGCTCGGGATATCGGAGATCTTCAGGAGGCGAGCGTGCAGAGCTACTTCAGTCTTCCAACTGCGGCCGCGGGGTTCTTCGTCAGTGCCTGGTTGTTGATGATCTTCGCCGGCATCGTGTCAACCGACGTCGGCATCAAGCCTTACGGATACTCGACCTCCATGGTGCTCACCATCGGTCTGTGGCTGGTGATCGCCCCGGCCGCCGGTGCGATCGCCGGAGCCGGAGGCCGGGGGAAGCCCGGTCGGTAGGCCCTCGCTGGCCGCGAAGCTCGGGCTTTGAGCTGAAAGGGTGGATACCAGTTCTTCGACGATGAAGCGCCAGCCGGCATTAGATCGAACGGCTCTTGTTCTCGCAGGCATCGTTGGTCCACGGCCAAGCGCCTTCCGTAGCCTCTCGACACGAACCTGGCTGGTGGAGTCGGCGCTGGGTGCTCAGCGCATCGCGCTCGATGTGCTGCGTACGAGGACACCCCAGGTGGCGACCAGAAGCAGGACCGCGAAGGCCGCGAGGATGAGCCAGTAGGTGCCGGTGGATGCTGTGCCCGCGTCGCCGAAGGACGCCAGCAGCGGAGGACCGAGCTTTGAGCCGCCATGAGCGAGGATCTGCCGGGCCCCGAGGTCATGACCGACGGCCTCGAAGGCCCAGCGCGACGGCATCATCATGCTGAGGACCGCGCCGGCCTTCGCCATGAGGTTGACCGGGAGGATCGCGCCTGCGAACAACACGGCGGGAAAGCACAACATCGGCAGAGCAAGCGTGGCTTGCGCCACGTTTCTGACCAAGGCGGAGGTGAGCAAGCCGAGGCCAAGAGCTGCCACAGCGCACAACAGGAGGCCGACCGCCATCGAGGCGTACGTGAGCAGAGGCCGACTGGGCAGGCGGTCCAGGAGACGAAGCACGGCCAGCATTGCCACAACCACGACGAGGAGGAATGGCACCAGGACTGTCACCTTCGACGCCACGTACGCGCCCAGCCGGAGACCGACGAGTCGTTCGCGGCGCAGGATGGCGCGCTCGGTGCAAATCTGGAGCAAGCCGTAGGTGAGCCCGAAGAAGAAGGCGGCAAAGACGACCCAGAAGCCGACCATCACCATCGAGCTCGGGCTCGGGTCCTGGAAGTCGAACGCGCCGGGCCGGAAGAGGATGGCGAACATACCGACGACAAGTGCCGGTGAGGCGACAAGAATGGCGAGCGTCAAGGGGTTGCGCACGAATGTCTCGAGCGAGCGGCGTGTGAGGACACCCCATTGCGTGAACCCGCTCGCCACTGGACGCCTTGTCACGTCGTGGGTGCCGACGTCGGGCATCGGCACGGCGCCGGCTGTGCCCGCGGCGTCGGTGGGGGTGTCCACGTTGGCCAGGCGGCGGTAGAGCTCTGGGACCGCGCGAACGCCGAAATGCTCGAGTGCTTCGGCGATGGTGCCCACGAAGCCGACTC
Source organism: Actinomycetota bacterium (assembly GCA_005888295.1). Lineage (GTDB taxonomy): Bacteria > Actinomycetota > Acidimicrobiia > Acidimicrobiales > AC-9 > AC-9. The sequence goes on along the minus strand of VAWP01000174.1, from coordinate 1,130 downwards.
GTCCACCCGGTGCCATGAACACGATGCGATCGCATAGAGCGAGGTCCTCGGCCGAGTGCGTCGTGAACACGACGGTCGCCGACCGGTCGGCGAGCTCGCGCAAATGGGCGATGAGCTCTGCGCTCGTGGCTGGGTCGAGGCCCGACGTCGGCTCGTCCAGGAAAAAGGCGCGCGGTTCGGTAAGTAGCTCGACGGCAATGCTGGCGCGCTTGCGCTGCCCGCCGCTCAGAGAGCCGACACGGACGTCGACCTGCTCGGTCAGGCCTACGGTGTCGATCGCGGCGCGGACGGCGTGATCGACCTCGGCCGCGGTCACGGACGATGGGAGCCGGAGCCGCGCTGCGTAGCGGAGCGTGCGTTGCAGCGGTAGGTCGGCGTGGATGATGTCGTCCTGAGGTACGTAGCCGATCACGCCGCGGAACTTCCGCAGGTTGGCGCGCAGGTCGATCCCATCGAAGCGCACCGATCCCGAGGTGGTCGGAGCCACGCCGGCGATCGCCTCCAGCAGCGTCGTCTTTCCGGCACCGCTGACACCGACTATGGCGACGAGCTCACCGGCCCCGACCGCGAACGACACGGCGTTCAGAAGGGTGACCTCACCTCGGCGACGGACCTGGACGCGCCGCGACAGCTGGTTGACTTCGACGCAGAAGCCCTGGGGTGAGACGGCGGCGACGGGCGTCACGGTGGATTCGGTCGTCCTGTCGAACGTTGCGGCTTCGTTCATCTCGGAAACTACGGTCATCGTTCCTCCTTGGGTGGTCAGCGACTCGTGATTGGTCGCGACCAGCGAACGCGCCAGTTGATGCGTTGACTTCTGTCGATGGCTCTGGGCCGAGGCCGGACGGGGTTAGGCAGTCTGCTTCTCGACAGCCGCGAGCGCCCTTCTCAGAAACCGGCCCCAGAGGAGTTTGCCGACTGTGTGGTGGACGGCACTTGCGATCCTGCCCTTCGGACCGCTGCGGAAGCCGCGGTGTAGGACCATCTCCACCTCGCTTCCGCCGTCGCGGGGGGTGGCTCGGAGCTCCCAGGTGCTGCCGGGCTGAAAGATGTTGGAGTCGATCACCGTTGCCTTGACCGATCCCGGTTGGGACCACTCGTAGCGGTTCCGCTCCCAGAACAGGCCGACG
>VAWP01000029.1 GCA_005888295.1 Actinomycetota bacterium | reverse complement strand
CTGGATCGCCCGCACGGGGGCGTTGAGGACGAGGCTGTCACCGAGCTCGGCGGCCATGGCGATCGGGATCGCCTGGGAGCCCCCCACGAACCGGCTGTCCTGGGCCCCGTTGGCGGTGTCGACGAGGTTGTCGAGGTTGCCCGCCGAGGCGATGTAGCTCAGCAGATAGAGCAGCGAGATCTCTCGCGGCTCGACCGAGAGCACGGCCTCGACGGCCAGCGTCACCAGATGGTTGGTGGAGGCGTCGGGCGAGGCGGGCGGCACGAGGGTGCGGCGCATCCACGACTCCACCGTCTCGCTGTCCCACTCGCTGGCGTGGGTCGAGGTCCACGGCGCGCCCGGGTCAACCTCACGCGCCATCTGGTTGAGGAGCCCGAGGGCGAGCCCGGCGTTGGTGGTGCTCGGATCGGGCGGAATGCGGTTGGAGCTGCTGTACCGCGTCGCCCCGATCCCGTGCAGGTAGTTGAGGTAGTCGCCCTCGTTGTACGTCTTGAACGTGCCGATCCCGAGCTCGGCGGCGAGACCGAAGATGCGCGCCTGCGGCCAGTACACGGCCTGGGTCGGCACGCTCGCGACCGGCGCCTCGTTCGGCAAGGGTCCGACGAACTGACCTCCCATCTCGACGACCCGCCCCGGAAAGCCGTTGGCGGCCAGGTCCTGATTGCGCGTCCGGCCGCCGACGCGGTCGCGCGCCTCGAGCACGACGACCGACAGCCCCTTCGATCGCAGTGTCCGGGCCGCCACGAGGCCGGCGATCCCCGCCCCCACGACGACGACGTCGGCGTCACGGTTGCCCGACGGCGCCGCCGCCGGCCGGGAGCTCGGCGGGTTGGCGGCCGCGACGGCGCCCGCGGGGCGAAGGGCGAGGCCGGCACCGGCGGCGGCCATGCCGCCGAGGAGGGCGCGCCGGGACACGCCGCTGCGACCAACTCCTCGATCGATGCCGGCAGCGGCTCCTGGCTTGTCGTCGGTCGGGCTCATCCCCAGCTCCCCCTGCCGTCAGCGAACCGGTCGCGGTCGTCGTCGCACGAGCAGGAGGGCCGTGTCGTCGTCACCGCCGCCGACGCGTGCCATCGACTCGATGGCCTCGTCGCACAGCCCGTCCAGCGAGGTGCCGTCGCCGCTGAGCACGCCGGCCAGCGCCCTGATCCCGTCGTCCAGGTCGTGGCGGTGGGATTCGACCAGCCCGTCGGTGTAGAGGGCCAGGATCACCTCCTCGGGCAGGGACCAGACGTGCTCCCGGTAACCGCCCACGCCGGCTCCGAGTGGCGGGCCCTGGTCGGCCTCGAGGCTGCTCGTCGCGCCACCGGCGCGAGCGACCAAGGGCGGCACGTGGCCCGCGTTCGCGAACCGGAGCTGGTAGGTCGCGGGATCGAGAACCGCGTAGATGCACGTGGCGAACTCCGCCTCCCCGATATCGACCATCAGCTCGTCCAGGGCCCGGAGCAGCTCGCCGGGAGACATGCCGAGCTTGGCGTAGGCCCGCACAGCGGTGCGGATCTGGCCCATGACCGCCGCCGCGTGCACGCCGCGGCCCATCACATCGCCCATCACCAGCCCGACGCCACCCGATCGCGGCCGGATGATGTCGTACCAGTCGCCACCCACCTCGGCGTCGTCGGTCGCCGGCAGGTAGCGCGCCGCGACCTCGAGCCCGTCCACCGAGGTGACGTCGGCGCGCGGCAGCATGCTTCGCTGGAGCGTGTTGGCGATCTCCTGCGACTGGTGGAACCGCATGCCGTGCTCGACGGCGACGTTGGCCCGAGCGGCCAGCTGGCCCATCATGTGCAGATCGTCGACGCCGTAGGTCGGGCGGTCACCACAGGCCACGAGGAGGACGACGGCCACGACCTCGCCGCCGGCGACCACCGGCACCCCGACCATGGTGTGCGGCTGCTCCTCTGCGCGCCAGGCGCCGGATTGCAGCGCCTGCGCCCATGACGGCATCCGTGCGGGGTCGAGGCGGTGGAGCGACGCGGCGCGCGTGCGCGCCGCCGACGTGACGGGATCGTCTCCCGGAAAATGGATGCCGACGCCCGGCTCGGGCCGAACCCCGTCGAGCCCGGGCCTCGCCTCGAAGGCCACGGGGTCGGCCCTCACCTGCACGCCGTGCCCTTCACCGGCACGAGGCTCGGGACCGACGAGGAAGACGGCGCAGACGTCGGCGACAGCGGGCACGACCGTGCGGGCCAGGGCCTGCAGCTTCGTTCCCGGGTCCAACGCCGCGTTCACCTCGGCCGTGGCGCCCGAGAGCAGCTCGAGCCGAACCCGATCCTGGCGGGCGACGTCCTCCATCCGCTCGACGTCGGTGATGTCCTCGGCGACGGCACCCACACCGCACCGGCTGCCGTCGGAGGCGTCGATCGGGACGTAGCTCATCCGCCAGACGCGCGCCCTTCCGGGTCGGAGCTCGCCCTCGAGGCGCGCCCCGAGTATGGGCTGACCGGTCTCCAAGACCCGGCGCAAGGACCGATCCACCTCCGGCGCCACGTCCGGGTGCACCTCATCGATGGTCCGACCACAGCGCTCGTCGACGGTGCCGCCGTCCATGGCCAGCAGGGCGTCGTTCACGCGGGCGTACCGCAGGTCCGCGTCGAAGATCATGAGCCCGACCGGAAGGCGACGGAACAACGCATCGAGGGCGACGAGCGACCCGGCATCGACCGAGCTCACGGCGACGGCGGGGTGGGCGTCGGGGGACGCCTCGGCGCTCACGGGCGTCGCGCTGCCCGGGCTCGTGCTGGACCCGTTGTGGTGACGACCGCGTGCAGCACCGCTCCCCATCCTCCCCATCTCCTGGCCCCGGGCGTCCGGCGCAGGGCGGACACCCTACCTCTCACCCCGTGACCGGTTTCCAGTTGGCGGCCGGCGCCATCGGGAGCCGCGTATGGTGGCCGGACGTGGACCGGATCGTCGTCGACGGGATGAACGTCATCGGCTCCCGGCCGACAGGGTGGTGGCGGGACCGCCACGGTGCAGCACGCGATCTCGTCCAGCGCCTGCAGCGGCTCCGGGCCACCACCGACGCCGAGGTGACGCTGGTTCTCGACGGACGGCCGCAACCCGACCTGGCCGAAGGCGACCACGCCGGGGTACGGATCCTCTACGCCCGGAGGGCGGGCCCCGACGCCGCCGACGACCGCATCCTCGCCCTCGTCGCCGACGATCCCGAGCCCCGGTCGATCCAGGTGTTCACGTCGGACCGGGCCCTGCGCCAGCAGCTGAAAGGGCTCGGCGCGGCCGTGGACGGAGCGAGCGTGCTGCTCGCCCGTCTCGACCGGCTGCCAGGGTGACCGTCCCGGGGCGGGCGGCTGCGGAGGCACGCCCTGCCTCCCCCCGGCTGTCTGTTCCGGCCCGGGCTACACCAACCGCTCCAGGCCTCTAGCCTGGTGGATACCGCAGTGGAAGGAGACGCGAGTGCTCGCCAATATCGCCGGGCCGGACCTCTTCATCGTCTTGGCTGTGGTCGCGCTGCTCTTCGGCGGCAGCCAGCTCCCCAAGTTGGCCCGCTCACTGGGATCGGCGTCCCACGAGTTCCGCAAGGGCGTCGAGGACGGGAGCCAAGCGGAGGACAAGACGGCCGAGGGCAAGGGCAAGGCCGAGGACAAGGGCAAGGCCGAGGAAAAGGCCACGACGGAGGACAAGGGGAAGGCAAGTACCTGAGCCACCCCGCTCCGATCGGGGAGGGCTTCCGTTCGGGCTTCATCAGGGGGTCGAGTACGTCTTCGCCGTGATCCTCGGCGAGACATCGCTTCATGTGCGCGGGCCGATGGGGAAGGTCATCCTCGCCGCCGCCGCCTATCTGGTGGCAGTGGCGGTGCTGTCCCGGGGCCCACTGGGTGCCATCCGTGTCCTTGGACCACGCCTCCACCAGGCGCTCGACCTGGTACTGGTCGGCGCCCTGGTCGCGTCCCCGCTCATCGTCGTGCTCATCCTCGGCCGCAGCGACCTCGACACGGCCGGGATCATCGTGGCCGAGGCGCTCGCCGTCGTGCTCCTTCGGATGGCCTTTCGGACCCGCTACGTGCCGGCGCCGGTCCCGGCCGTCGCCGCTGCCGGCACGAAGGCGGCCCCGGTGGAAGCCGAGCCACCGCCACCGGCTCCGGCCAGCGCCGTCAGCGAGGACCCGCCGAGGGAGGCCGAGCCCCAGCGCGCACCGCGCCCGGTGCCCTCGACGGCCTGGACCCTCGGCGTCCTCGCCGCGCGGGCCCGCCGACGAGGGGCTGGCTCGGACCGCGCGCTAGGCGGGGGGGCCCGGCGTCTGGGCACGGCCCTGGGCCGCGCCAACCGCCGCCGCAGCGGCTGACCCGTTCGCTACGTCGAGGGCAGAGCTACTGGGCGAACCACGTCTGCATGGTCTGGGCGAAGAACATGTCGCCGGTGAGCTTGAGCTTGCCTGACATGAACGCCTGCATGCCGTCGAGCTTGCCCGACACGAAGCGCACGAAGTCGGCCAGCGCCAGCCCCAGCGTCACCCGAGGGGAGTCGGCCGCGCCCTTGGCGACCGAGCACGCTCCGTCGTCGACCTTGAACTGGTAGCTGCGGGTCCCGTCCGGAGCGGCGATGTCCCACTGGACGAGGGCGGACTGGCCGGCGGCCTTCTCGGGGAGGAAGGCCTCCTGCATGCCCTCGAAGATCTGGTCCAGCACGGCGTCCACGCCGGTCGCGGAGACGAACTCGTTGATCTCCTCGTCCGACCTTCCATCGACCAGCTCGGCCAGCTGCTCCCGGCCCAGCTGGTTGGCGTTCTCGGCCACGGACGTTCCTCCTGCTCGTCGGTAGCGCCGAATCCTATGATCTCGATCGTCGGCGCCACAACGGGCCGGGGACGGCGGCCAAGAGGGGGCGGCAGTGAGCGACAACGTGCTGGAGACGGCGGACCGCCTGTGGCGCGGCGAGACGGACATCGCCGAGCAGTTCCAGTTCTTCCCGGAGACGAGCGTGGCCGAGGTCGCCGACGGCGTGTCGTTCGTGCGCTCCTTCGCCAACGTGAGCGCCTTCGTCACCGGCGACGGCCTGGTGCTGGTCGACACCGGGAGCCCCTTCTTCGCCGTCGCCATCCACGACCAGCTGCGGGCGTGGTCGCCCGAGAAGCTGCGGACCGCCATCTACTCCCACGGCCACATCGACCACGTCTTCGGTGTGGGCCCGTTCGAGGAAGAGGCCCGGTCGGAGGGGTGGCCCCAGCCCACGGTGGTGAGCCACGAAGCCCTCCCCCGCCGGTTCGACCGCTACGTGCTCACGGCCGGCTACAACGCCATCGTCAACCAGCGCCAGTTCCAGGTGCCGGACCTGGCCTGGCCCACGAACTACCGCTACCCGGACGACACCTATCGCGACGAGATGAGCCTCGAGGTGGGTGGGGTGCTGTTCGAGCTCCACCACGACCGGGGTGAGACCGACGACCACACGTGGACCTGGATACCCGAGCATCGGGTGCTGTGCTGCGGGGACTTCTTCATCTGGGCCTCGCCGAACGCGGGCAATCCGCAGAAGGTCCAGCGGTACCCGAGCGAGTGGGCCGCGGCGCTTCGCAAGATGGCGGGGCTGGGCCCCGAGGTGCTCCTTCCCGGCCACGGCTTCCCGATCGTGGGCGCCGACCGGGTGACCCGTGCGCTCACGGACACGGCCGAGCTCCTCGAGAGCCTCCACGACCAGACGCTGAGCCTGATGAACCAGGGAGCGCGTCTCGACGAGGTGGTCCACAGCGTCCGGGCCCCGCGCCATCTGCTCGAGCGGCCGTACCTGCACGCCATCTACGACGAGCCCGAGTTCGTGGTCCGCAACATCTGGCGCCTCTACGGCGGCTGGTACGACGGCAACCCGGCCAACCTCAAGCCCGCCCCCGAGGCTGACCTGGCCGGCGAGCTGGCCGCCCTCGCCGGCGGGGCCGACCGGCTGGCGGCCCGCGCCCGCCAGCTCGCCGACGCGGGTGACCTGCGACTGGCCGGCCATCTGGCGGAGCTGGCTGCATTGGCCGCCCCCGAGAACCCCGAGGTGCAGCGGGCTCGCGCCGAGGTCTTCGAGGGCCGCGTGGCCGAGGAGGCGTCGATCATGTCGAGGGGCATCTTCGCCTGGGCGGCGGGCGAGTCGCGCCGGCAGACGAACGGGTGATCGGGTCCCCATCGGCCTCCCCCGAGGGGCAGGGGACGGGCTGAAAGGGGCGAATATAGACACGTCATGGCTCGTGGCTCGCTCGTTCGCCGCGCCGGCGTCGTCGCGTCGCTGTTCGGCCTGCTCCCGGTGCTGGCGTGGGCCGGCTCGGCCTCGGGCGCGCCCGCGGCGCCCAACGACCCGTTCTGGCCGCAGCAGTGGAACCTGACCCAGATCGGCCTGCCCGCCGCGTGGGCCGCGAGCACGGGCCGAGGGGTGAAGATCGGCATCGTCGACACCGGGGTCGACGTCGGCCATCAGGATCTGGCCGGCAAGGTCGTCGCCGGCACCAGCTGCGTCAACTCCGGCGGCAACTCGTCCAGCTGCACCGGGAGCCCCCAGGACGACAACGGCCACGGGACACACGTGGCGGGCATCGCAGCGGCGGCGACCAACAACGGGCTCGGGGTCGCAGGAACCGCCCCCGACGCACAGCTTGTCGTGGCCAAGGTCCTCGACTCGAGGGGATCGGGCAATTTCTCGGACGTCAACGCCGGCATCATGTGGGTGGTCGACCACGGCGCCCGGGTGGTCAACCTGAGCCTGGGTGACTCCACGCCGATCGTGCCCGGCGTGCTGGGGCAGAACTCGCTCGAGACGGGCATCGAGTACGCGTGGAGCCACGGCGTGGTGCCCGTGCTGGCATCGGGGAACACCAACTACTTCGGGCTCGGCAGCCAGAACTACGGCAACACGGACGCCATGGTCGTCGGAGCCACCGGCACCAACGGGCAGACGACCAGCTACTCGAGCCCGCCCGGCAACGCCAAGTGGTCGCTCGTGGCGCCCGGCGGCGACGGGTACGACGCGACCGGCCAGCCCACCTGCGACGGTGCCGCCCAGGCGCACTGCATCATCTCCACGTACTGGTCAGCCGGCCATGCCAACTCCTACGGCTACGACGAGGGCACCTCGATGGCCACGCCCCACGTGACCGGCACGGTGGCCCTCCTCCTCGCCATGGGGCGCACGCCGAGCCAGGCGGTCTCCGAGACGCTCTCCTCGGCCAACAAGGGCGCGTCCTGCGGGTCCGGCTGTGCCGGGCGCCTCGACGCCTCCAGCGCCGTCGGTGCCGGGCCGGCCGCCGGCGCCCCGTCGGCCGCGGCGCGGAGCGGCGGCGCCACCAGCCGCCCGGCAACCCCGGGTGCCGCCACCACCGGTCAGACAGGCCAGCAATCCGCCGGGACCCAGGCACAGGGGACGGCGTCGTCGTCCCCCTCGTCGCCCGTGGCGAGCCCCTCGGGAAGCAGCAACGCCAACGCCACCGGGAGCCTCGGCCTCCCAACGTCGGGCCACGGTCGGGCGAGCCGGATGACGGACGCCGCAGGCGTCTTCGCCGTCCTCGCCTTCCTCGTGGCCGGGTTCACGGCCGCCTTCCGGGTCCGCAGACAGCTGCGGGGCTGAGGCGACCGAGGCGTCGGACGCGTCCCGTATCAGCCTGGCGACATGGGCAGCGACCAGCCGCGGAGTGCGGGCCCTCCGGCTTTCGATTTCGCCGGCGCGCCCCGCTAGATTGCCCCGCGTGAACCGCGAGCTCCGCCGGGCGGGTGGCCACGGCTCCCATTCTCGACGAGGCCTCTGGGTGGCCATCGGGCTCGTCCTGGTGGCCCTCTCCGGCTCGGCCTGCACCATCCCGGCCTTCGGTGGCTACAAGGGCGCGACGGACCAGGGTCACGCCGCCTTCCACATGTGGGAGTGGTCGCTCCTCACGGCCATAGCCGTCGGCGCCATCGTCTGGATACTCATCTTCTGGTCGGTCATCCGGTATCGCAAGCGGGGGGACGACCTTCCCAAGCAGGTCCGCTACAGCACCCCCATCGAGATCGTCTACACCGTGGTCCCCATCCTCATCGTGATCGGGCTGTTCTATTTCACCGTGATCGTGGAGGACCGGATCGACGCCGTGAGCCCGACGCCGGCCGTGACCGTGAAGGTCACGGGATTCCAATGGGGCTGGCGGTTCGACTACCAGGGGTCAGGAGTCTCCCTGCTCCCCTCGCCCACCCACCCCGCCACGCTGGTGCTGCCCGTGGGCGTGACCACCCGCGTCAACCTGGTGTCCAACGACGTGGTCCACGGCTTCTACATCCCGGCGTTCAACTTCAGCCGGTACGCCCAGCCCGGCGTGACGAACACGTTCGACTTCAACCCGACCGAGAGCGGGACGTTCATCGGCCGGTGCGCGCAGTACTGTGGTCTCTATCATTCGCAGATGTTGTTCAGTGTCAAGACGGTGAGCCGGGGTGAGTTCAGGACCTGGCTGGCCGGCCAGAGCACGGGAGCGGCAGCGTGACCATCATCGGCGAACGCCCGGTAACCGTCGTTCACGAGCCGGAGCACGAGGCCGAGCCGTCGGGGATCTACAAGTGGCTCACGAGCACCGACCACAAGGTGATCGGCAAGAGCTACCTGATCACCTCGTTCCTCTTCTTCCTCCTCGCCGGCGTCCTGGCCATGGTCATGCGCACCCAGCTGACCGAGCCCAACAGCACCATCGTGAGCCAGCACGCCTACAACGAGCTGTTCACGATGCACGGCAGCCTGATGATGTACCTGTTCGCCGGGCCCTTCGCCTTCGGCGGCTTCGCCAATGTCATCGTTCCGCTCCAGGTCGGCGCCCCCGACATGGCCTTCCCCCGCCTCAACGCCCTGTCGTACTGGTTGTACCTGAGCGGCGGGATCATGATGATCTCGGGGTTCTTCACCGCCAGCGGCGCCGCCGACTTCGGCTGGGTCGCCTACGCCCCCCTGTCCAACGTCACCAGCACCCCTGGCGCGGGCCCGGACCTGTGGATCATGGCCCTGATCCTGACGGGATTCT
>VAWP01000173.1 GCA_005888295.1 Actinomycetota bacterium | reverse complement strand
ACGCAAACATCTCCTTCACCGCTTGCCCGGACGCGGCTCACCTCGGTGCCCCCCAGATCGCGTTCTTGTCGTCGCTGCTCCAGCTCCAGCTCCGGACCCTCCAGGGCGCGGTCGGCGGCATGAAGGGGGTGGCGGTAGCAGACGTCACCGGCGTGCTGGCCGGTCATCAGTGGTGCAGCGCCGATCCGTGGGCCTACGGCGCGTCCGTCCTCGCCCTCAACCTCCAGAGCCAGGCGCCGGTCCACCCGACGGCGCAGGGCCAGCACGCCGTCGCCCAGGTCGTGCTCGAGGCCATCCCCTCCAACCCGACGGGCGGCTAGCGCAAGGCCGGCCGCACCGTGGCCGGCTTCGGCCTGTTCGTCGCGGCCCGGACGCAGCTCAGGGCAAGGCGACTGGGCGATGTGACTCTTCGGGTAGCTACGTAGACCAACTCTACGCCGAATACGTAGTCAAATTGTTCCATTGACGTTGCTGCGCGGCAGGCGTATCAACGTGAACAGGGCCAGGAATTCAGCTACTTGACGGCTCTTCGCTAGTAACTATTTTCCAACAAAGACTGGCCGCGCGCTCAGAGGAACCTGTGCAAGCCGGCTATGTCGCTCATGGAGGGCAGCGATGATGAAGGTTCGTACGGCAGTGCTCGTCGGCGCAGGCGCCGCGTCAGGATTGCTATCGGGGCTGGCCGTGGCGGCCGCTGCTCCGGCGGGGGCGGCGATGATAGGCGGAGGAGGAGGCTGCACCGCAGGCGATCCGTACCTTGTCCGGGGGCAGGTCACCGCGGGTCCAGATGCGGGATCGGAGCTCACCGGCCAGTTGTGCATCCAGAGCGCGGCTCGGGGTGTGACGGTGATCGGAGCGGTGAGGGAGCTCCCATCGTTCACGAGGGACGCGGCGGTCGTGCCAGCTCCCACCGGGCTGCCTTTGGATGTCAGCGGAACGACGGCGCGTCAGAACATCCGGTACGACGGACGATTCCGGGGCGCGTTCATTCAGGCCACCGGTTCGCAGGTTCCGCCCCTGGTCGAGGCGACGCCTGAGCCCTTCCTCGCCGTTCGTCCACCCCCTCCACCGTCCTACGGGGGGACCTTCCAGGGATTGCAGCGGGGCGACCTCGGTACGTGGCGGGCGGACCCCGCTGACATCGCGAGGGCGGCATAGCACCCCGCCATTTCGGCACAACGATCTCTGTTCACGAGCATCCGGGCCTGGTCATGACCGGGCCCGGACTCGCGTCTGCCTCCAGCTCGAGCGCCGGGATGTCCCCTACGCGCTGTAGCGGAAGATTTGGGCAAGGAGCGTCCCATATCTACCTCACTTTTCTCCAAAAGATCAGTAGTTCTACGGATGCCTTCGGCAGCTGAGGTCCCTACGGTCGATGGCAGGGGTGATCCCATTGGGCATGCTCACCGCGCTCGAACGGGCGCAAAGCTACGTGGTTGGTGCGGCGAGGGCCGTCGGCCCTCGGCGTGCCCTGCTGGGTATCGGCTTCGTCGGGGTCGCCATGGGAGCGACGGCTTGCAGTGATGGCGGCACCACGACCCCGACGGCTTGCGTCGGGACCCCGAGCGGAAGCCTCGCGAACATTCCGCCGGGGACTACCGTCGGCTCAGGCCTGACCAAGTCGACGATCGCTTTCAAGTCGTCCACCTGTCCCTCGGTCGTCGGCCAGCAGGTCACGTTCACCGTGACGCTGACGCCGGATCCTTCCGCCACTGTTCCCCCCACCGGCACAGTGTCCGTCGGGCTGAACGCTGGTCAAGGCAACGTGCCCTTTGAACGGTGCGACAGCCTCCCGCTCGCGGCGGCGACGGACGGGACGAACACCTTCACCTCCACGTGTACGACGACCTTCACGGGTGCCAACAGCAGCACCAATGTCGTCGCCGGCTACTCGGGTGACAGTGTCTTCGCGCCCAACGCGGCTGTGCTCGTCCAGCAGGTGAACAAGGCCGCCACGACGACGACCATCACTTCGTCGTCGTTCAATCCTTCGGTCGCCGGCCAGCCCGTGACGTTCACCGCCACCGTGTCGGCCAACCCGCCCGGCGCCGGCACCCCGACCGGTGCGGTGGCCTTCTCCGATGGCAACGGCAACCCGTTCACGTGCACCGGCGGCTCCCAGACCCTCGACAGCAACGGCAACGGAGCGGTCACGTGCACCACCTCCGCCCTACCGGCGGGGAGCCCATCGATCACCGCCGTCTACCAGGGCGATGCCAACTTCGCCCAGAGCACGTCGGCCGCCTTCGCCCAGACCGTTGGTCAGACCGTCGGCCAGGCTTCGGCGACGGCCACACTGACCTCGTCGGCCAACCCCTCGGTCTTCGGCCAATCGACCGTCACCGCCTCGGTGGCGCCCGTCGACCCAGCGTCCGGCACCCCGATCGGTAACGTCGTCTTCACCGTCGACAACGCGCCCCTGCCCGCCGTACCCCTCTCGGGTAGTAAGGCCACCTTGCCCGGCTCGACCCTCGGGGTGGGCACGCACGTGATCTTCGCGACATACCAGGGCGACACCGTCTTCGCCGCCTCTCCGCCCTCCGACAGCCTCACCCAGACGGTGAGCCAGGCGCCGACCACCACGACACTCACCTCGTCAGCCAACCCCTCGGTCGTCGGCCAACCGGTGACCGTCACCGCCACGGTGGCGCCAGCAGGCTCGGGGGCGGGCAGCCCAACCGGTGACCTGGTCTTCACCGTCGACGGTGTCGCCCAGCAAGCGGCAACCCTCGCTGGGAGCCAGGCCACGTTCACGCCCGCGCCACCGCTGCCGCTGGGCGACCATACGATCACCGCCGCCTACGGGGGCGACTCCAGCTTCACCTCCTCTGCCACGACGAGCCCCTTCACCCAGACGACGAACCAGGCCAACACAACCACGACACTCGCCTCGTCAGCCAACCCCTCGGTCCTCGGCCAACCGGTGACCGTCACCGCCACGGTGGCGCCCGTCGCCCCAGGGGCGGGCACTCCGACCACTGACGTGGTCTTCACCGTCGACGGTGTCGCCCAGCCCGCCTCGGTCCTCACCGGAGGCCGGGCCACCTTCACCCCCGCGGCACCGCTGTCGCTGGGCGCCCACTCGATCGTCGCCGCCTACGGGGGC
>VAWP01000172.1:2839-3439 GCA_005888295.1 Actinomycetota bacterium | reverse complement strand
GTCGCCTGGGGGTCGAAAGCCCATACCTTCTCAGTGTGGGCACCAACGAGCCCCGCAAGAACATCGAGCGCCTGTGTGACGCCTACGCACGTGCCCGGTCGCAGCTGCCCGAGCCGTGGCCGTTGGTGGTCGTCGGTCCTCAGGGGTGGGGCGGTCCCCTCCGACCCCGCCCCGGTGTGGTGCCGGCAGGAGAGGTGACACCGGCGGTGCTCGCCGGTCTCTACGCGGGGTGCCGCTGCCTGGCCTACGTGCCGCTCCACGAGGGCTACGGGCTGCCCGCCCTCGAGGCCATGGCTGCCGGGGCGCCCGTGGTGGCCAGTCCGATGCCCAGCACCCGGGGCGCCGCCCTCGAGGTCGATCCCCTCGACGTGGAGGCGATCGCCGACGGGCTGGTGCTGGCGTCGGTGGACGGCGCCCGCAGGGACGGGCTCGTCGCCACTGGCAGCCAGCGGGTCGACAAGCTCACCTGGGAGTCCAGCGCCCGCCGGCACGTGGAGCTGTGGGAGCAGCTGCGGTGACCCCGCCGGTACGGCTCAGCCTCGACGTCAGCGCCGTGCCGGCCGAGCCGGCCGGGGCGGGACGGTACACGCTGGGGTTGGC
>VAWP01000172.1:0-2823 GCA_005888295.1 Actinomycetota bacterium | reverse complement strand
GCCGACCGGTGGCGAGCGCTGGCACCGGACGCGTCCGTCGAGGCCGTGGCGCCTGGCCCGCGGCCGCTGCGGCTGGCGTGGGAGCAGACCCGGTTGCCTTGGCGCCTGCGCCGGCTCCCCGTCGAGGTCCATCACGGACCTCACTACACGATGCCCGAGGCGTCGTCCCTGCCCCGGGTCGTGACCATCCACGACCTGACCTTCTTCGACCACCCCGAGTGGCACCAACGGACGCGGGTGCCGTTCTTCCGCCGCGCCATCCGGGTGGCCGCCCGCCACGCCGAGGCGCTGGTGTGCGTGAGCGCCAGCACGGCCGAGAGACTGTCGGAGATCTGCCCCCCCTCGGGGCCGGTCCACGTGGTGCCCCACGGCGTCGACCACGAGCGCTTCCGTCCCGACGAGCCCGAGCCGGGTGCCGACGAGGCGGCGCTGGCCGGCCTCGACATCACCGGCCCCTACGTGGCCTTCGTCGGGACCCTCGAGCCTCGCAAGGACGTGCCGACCCTGGTGCGCGCCTTCGACCGGATGTGCGCGGCCCACGCCGGGCTCACCCTCGTCCTGGCCGGGGGGAGCGGTTGGGGGGCTGCTGCGGTCGACGAGGCCATCGCCGAGGCGCGCCACTCCGAGCGCATCGTGCGAGCGGGCTACGTCGCCGACGCCGTGGTCGCCGCCCTCCTCCGGCGGGCGGCCGCCGTCGCCTATCCCTCCCTGGAGGAGGGGTTCGGGCTCCCGGCGTTGGAGGCACTGGCGTGCGGTACCCCGCTGGTCACCACGACCGGCTCCGCCATGCAGGAGGTGGTGGAGGGGGCGGCCGTGCTCGTCACCCCGGGCGACGTGGACGGGCTGGCTGGCGCCCTCGACCTGCTCGTCCGGCGCGACGAGGGGCTGCCGGCCCGTCGCACCCGGGGGCTCGCCGTCGCCGCCAGGCACAACTGGTCGGCGAGCGCCGCCGGCCATCTGACCGCCTATCAGGCGGCCATCGCCGCCAGAAAGGCTCCGAAAGAGCCCGACTAGCGTGAGCCGGCGTGCGAGCGTTCGTCACAGGAGGCCAGGGTTTCGTCGGGACCTGGCTCCAGGACCACCTCCGGGAGTCCGGTGACGATGTGGACATCGCCGACGCGGGGCTTGACATCGGCGACGCGGACGGGCTCCGCCGCGCCGTCGTCGACGCCGCGCCCGACGCCGTGTACCACCTGGCCGCGTTCACCCACGTGGGCCAGTCGTGGGACGAGCCCGAGGAGGTCTTCCGGGTCAATGCGGTGGGGACGCTCAACCTGCTGGAGGCGGCCCGGCGTTGCCCGTCACCCCCTCGGGTGCTGCTGACCAGCTCGGCCGAGGTCTACGGAGCGGTCAAGCCCGAGCACCTCCCGCTCACTGAGCGCTCCCCACTCCTTCCGGTCTCGCCCTATGCGGCCAGCAAGGTGGCCGCAGAGTTTCTCGGGGTCCAGGCTCACCTCGGCCACGGCCTGCCCGTCATCCGGGCCCGCGCCTTCAACCACGTCGGTCCTGGACAGGCACCGTCCTTCGCCGTCTCCGCTCTGGCCAAGCGCATCGTGGAGGCCGAGCGGGCCGGTGGGAAGGAACTGCGCGTCGGCAACCTCCGGCCCCGGCGCGACTTCACCGACGTCAGGGACGTGGTTCGCGCCTACCGGTTGCTGATCCTGCGGGGCGAGGCCGGCGGGGTCTACAACGTCTGCTCGGGCACCGACGTGGCTATCGAGGACATCGCCCACCGTCTGTTGACGATCGCGGGCTCACAGTTCGAGCTCGTGTCCGACCCCGGCCTCGAGCGTCCCGCCGATGTGCCGGTCCTGCGGGGAGACTCAACCCTGTTGCGATCCGCCACGGGCTGGCGACCGACCCTCGCGCTCGACGTCACTCTGCGGGCGGTGCTCGACCACTGGCGGGCCGCTCGTGACTAGCTGCGAGGCCAGCCCCTCGAGTCGTTTGTGGAGCTCCCGACGTCGCACCTGGGCGCGCTGGATGCCGAGCACACCGAAGCCCACGACGATGTAGGCAGCGTCCCTCGCCAGCTTTGGCAGTGGGTCCACGCGCCGAGTGACCCGGATCGTCGTCGAGCGGCCGCTACCGTCGGCGCTCGGTCGGCCACTCGGCCGTGAGCGGCGTGCGGTCGTTGTCCTGGGTCACGTCCCCCTCGTGTGGGGCGCCGTCACCGGGCGGCGCGCCGGCGGGTGCGGCCTCGCCTGGGGCTCGGGGCCTCGGGCGAAGCTCGGGACGCCCGTTGGGGGGCAGACCGTCGTCGGAGGAGGCGAAGTGGGGGACGCTGGCGGCCGCGCCGTCGCCGTGGACGGGGCGGCCGTAGGCGGTGTCGACGAGGCGTGCGACCTCCCCGCCGTCGATGGTCTCCTTCTCCAGCAGCGACGCGGCGACCAGCTTGAGACCCTCCTTGTGGCGGGTGAGGAACTGGGTCGCCCGCTCCTCCTGCTCCCGGAGGATGCGCTTGACCTCCTCGTCGATGACCCGGCTGGTGTCCTCGGAGTAGTCCCGCGAGTGCATCAGATCCTCACCGAGGAAGACCATCCCCTGGGATCCCCAGGCCATGGGGCCGACGCGATCGCTCATCCCCCACTCTCGAACCATCTTGCGGGCCAGCTCGGTGTTGCCGACCAGGTCGTTGTTGGCGCCGGTCGACAGTCCGCCGTAGATGAGCAGCTCGGCGACCCTTCCGCCCATGCGCACCGCCAGTGAGTCCTCGATGTACTCCCGGGGGTAGATGTGGCGCTCCTCCATGGGGAGCTGCTGGGTCACGCCGAGAGCCATGCCCGTCGGGAGGATCGTCACCTTGTGCACGGGATCGGCATA
>VAWP01000138.1 GCA_005888295.1 Actinomycetota bacterium | reverse complement strand
AGGCCACGACGAGTGGTGGTGACGCCAGGTAGTTCATGCGGCACTGCGGGTGGATCCGCCCCTCGAAGTTGCGGTTGCCAGAGAGCACCGAGCACACGACGACGTCGTAATCGTCGACGGCGTCCGCGATCTCGGGTGCAAGCGGCCCCGAGTTGCCGATGCAGGTGGTGCAGCCGAAGCCGACGAGGTTGAACCCCAGCTTTTCCAGGTACGGCGTCAGCCCCGCCTCGTCGTAGTAGTCCATCACCACCTTGGAGCCGGGGGCGAGCGACGTCTTGACCCACGGCTTGGAGCTGATCCCACGCTCGACCGCCTTTCTCGCCAGGAGGGCGGCGGCCACCATCACGGACGGGTTCGACGTGTTGGTGCAGCTGGTGATGGCCGCGATCACCGCGTGGCCGTGGTCGAGCGTGATCTCGGTCCCGTCGGCGAGGCGAACGGGCACCCGGGCCTCGGGCCGCGCCGTCACCACCTCCTCGCCGACGACCCCCGGTCGTGAGTCAGGGAGCCCGTGCGCGGCGTCGGCCTCGGCGACCTCGAAGGGGTCGCTGGCCGGGAACGACGAGGCGGACGCCGCCTCCGGGCTGGCCTCGGCCAGGCCAGCCGGGATGCCGTTGGGCCCGCTATCGGCGCTCGGCTCCTCACCGAGCATCTCGACGAGGGACGCTCGGAACGAGCCCTTCGCCCGGGAGAGTGCGACCCGGTCCTGGGGCCTCGTCGGACCGGCGATGCTCGGCTCGACCGTGGACAGGTCCAGCTCGACCGTCTGGGAGTAGGCGGGATCGTGGTCGGGATCGTGGAACAGCCCCTGCTCCTTGGCGTACGCCTCGACGAGGGCGATCAGCTCCTGTGGGCGTCCCGTGAGCTCGAGGTAGCGGAGGGTCTCGTCGTCGATGGGGAAGATCGAGCACGTCGAGCCGTACTCGGGAGACATGTTCCCGATGGTGGCCCGGTTCTCGAGCGGAACGGCACCCACGCCGGGGCCGTAGAACTCGACGAACTTGCCGACGACACCCTGTCGACGAAGGATCTCGGTGACCGTGAGCACCAGGTCGGTGGCGGTCACCGCCTCGGGCAGCGTCCCGAAGAGCCTGAACCCCACCACCTGGGGCGTCAGCATGGAGACGGGCTGTCCCAACATGGCCGCCTCGGCTTCGATGCCCCCGACACCCCAGCCGAGCACGCCGAGCCCGTTGACCATGGGCGTGTGGGAGTCCGTGCCAAGCAGGGTGTCCGGGTACGCCTGCCCCGCCTCGTTGGTGAAGACGACCCGAGCCAGGTACTCGAGGTTCACCTGGTGACAGATCCCGGTGTCGGGCGGCACGATGCGTAGGTTGTCGAAGGCGGTCTGGCCCCATCGCAGGAACTGGTAGCGCTCGCGGTTGCGCTCGAACTCCAGATCGGCGTTGCGACGAAACGCTTCGGGCACGCCGTACACGTCGGCAACGACCGAGTGGTCGATGACGAGCTCGGCCGGCACGAGCGGGTTGATCCGGTCCGGATCTCCACCGGCGTCGGCCAAGGCGTCGCGCATGGCGGCCAGGTCGACGATGCCCGGGACCCCCGTGAAGTCCTGCATGAGGATGCGGGCGGGGGCGAAGGCGATCTCCCGGGTGGGTGGAGCAGCCGCATCCCAGCGGGCCAGCGCCTCGACGTCGTCGGGCCCCACGGTGACGCCGTCCTCGTGGCGGAGGAGGTTCTCGAGGAGGATCTTGATCGAGTACGGCAGGCGGGCCACGTCGAAGCCCTCCTGCAGGGCGTCGAGCCGGAAGACCTCGAAGGGCCGGCCACCCACGTCGAGCGAGGACCGGGCGCCAAAGCTGTTACCTGCCATCTTCTGCCTCCTGGCCGCGACTGACCTGCTCGCAACCTACCCCCGCGGCGGTCGGTTCGATCTTCGACACGGCGGCGCGACTTGACACCGGGCCCGCCTCGCTCGTTAGCCTGCACGGGATCGACCAGGTGGCGGCTGGGGGCCTGGGGCTTCGCCGGGCTTCGCCACTCCTCCAAGCCCGATGCGGGGTACGAGCGCGTGACATGGGCCAACCGATACGTGATCGGCCTCGTGGCGGCGGCGTGCCTGGTCCTGTCGGTCCTGGCGGCCGGACTTCATGTGGCGGCTGCGGGTGGGAGACGGGCGGCATCGACCCTCCGCGCCTCGGCCCCGCCTCGCACGGCGGCCCTGGCGACCTCCTCGCTGCTCGGAGGCGTCTCCTCGGAGCAGGCCGCCCTGGACGAGGTCAAGCTGCGCCTAGCGGCGGCGGCCGACGCGGCAGAGACGCAGCGGCTGGAGCTGGTGAACGCCTGGCTCAGGGCAGCCCATGTCGCCGCGCCACCCAAGGCCGCTCCGGCTCCGGCCCCCATGCCTCGCCCCGCCACGACCGGTCCCGGCCAGCGCGCCCTATCCGCCGCCGAGGCCGAACTGGGCAAGCCCTACAGCTACGGCGGCGCCGGGCCAGGCAGCTTCGATTGCTCCGGCCTGACCATGTTCGCCTGGAGGGCCGCGGGCGTCTCGCTCCCCCACTCCGCCAGCGAGCAGTACGGGTCCACCCCCCACGTGTCGCTGTCCAACCTCCAACCCGGTGATCTCCTGTTCTTCGGGTCGAGCGGCAGCATCGGCCACGTCAGCATCTACGTGAGCCCGGGAAGGATGATCGAGGCGGAGGACTCGGGCACCGTCGTCAGCATCAATCCCATCCGGTCCGACCTGGTCGGCGCCAGCCGGCCTTGAGCCAGCCGGTCCGGAACCAGCCGGCTTACGGGCCCGGCGCCGCCGATCCGGCCCGGGTCAGCTGCACCTGCGACTGCACCGGTGGGCTCGACGACCACTTTCCCGACGAGGGCGTCCACTGCTGGCCGGCGAAGCTCACCGCCGTGATCCGGTAGGCGTAGGCGTTGGAGGGGCGCGCCGAGGGCGGGTGCTCCGACCTCGGTCGCGACGGCGTCGGTCAGGGTCGTCGACCCCGTGGCCTTGCTCGGTACCGAGAACCGGCACGCGAGCCCGTTGGGTACCTCTCCCGTCAGCACCTGGGCCAGATCGCGCGCCTCGGGCTCCCAGACGGCGTAGGCCTGGGGCGCGGCGCTGTGCTGCACGCGCTGGGCCGCGTCGGTGACCGGAAGCGACGCCCAGCCCGGGACCTGCACGAGGGCGCGGTAGAACGCCGACGCCGCATAGCTGGGGACGATCAGCTGGGACGCCGCGCCCCAGCCCTCCGACGGGCGCTGCTGGAACAGCCCGACCGAGTCGAGGTCCCCGTTGGGGAGGTTCTGGAGCTTCGATTCCTGGAGTGCCGCCGCCAGGGCGACCGTCACGCCGTGGTCCTCGACGCCGTTCCGCTTGCCGACGACGGCGATCGTGGCCGCGTTGGCCGCCTGCGACAACCCGAGCTGGTAGCTGCGGGAGGCCACGGTGGCGGTGCACCCCGGAGCCGCTCCCGGACCGCCGATGCGGGTGATGAGGACCACGACGCCCGCCGCCACGGCCATGGCGGCGAGGGCGACGACGGCCAGTCGCCGGCCCCAGCGAGGCCGGCGCGGGGTCAGATCGGAGCCGGAGGGTGGGGTTCTCCTCGAGCTCCCCGGCCCAAGATCGCCCGGCTCAATAGTGCCCGGACCGAGCGCCCTCTGCGAGTCACCTGGAGGGTCGGGCCGGCCTCCCGGGCCCGTGGCGTGTCTAGGCTGCCTGCTCGTGACGACCGGGGCTGGGGGCGCCCACGACCGGGCTGGGCCGCGCCGCCCCCGGCGCAGCGCTCGGCGCCACGCACTCGGCACCACCTCCTCGACCTCCGTGGTCGCATGCGTGCTGGCGGTGGTGGTCACGGCCCTCGTGGTGCTTCCGCCGCTCGCGCCGCGGGCGGCGGCGCACGAGCGGACCGACGTCGAGGCTGTGCTCGACAACGTGTCGCCGCCCCTGCCGGCAGGGGTCGACGTGATGACCACTCCGAGCGTGGCCGAGGAGCTCGTCGTGACCAACCCCACCGCCACCCCCCTGACGGTTCTCGGTGGCGACGGCACACCGCTCCTGCGTCTGGATGCTTCAGGGGTCCAGGCCAACCTGTCGAGCCCCGACTGGCTCCCGTCGAACGATCCCGAGGGCGCGGCATCGGGGGCGAGGACCGGAGCGACCGAGAGCACAACGCCGGGGGCTCCCCCGCGCTGGGAGGTCGTGAGCGGTGACGACTCCTGGGCCTGGTTCGACGCCCGGATCCAGCCTCCGGCCGAGCTGCCACCTTCGGCGAGCCATGCAACCCGACCGACGACCATCGGCCGCTGGCAGGTCCCCGTCGCCTATGGCAGCCGGGCGGGCCTGCTGCGCGGACGGTTCCAGTACGAGCCCGTTGTCGGATCGTTCCGGGTGGTCGTCAACGCCGCACCAGCCGGCATGATCGTCAGCCCCCTCCAGGGGCGGCTGCCCGGCCTGTTCGTCGCCGGCCCGGTCGGTCGGACGATCGTCGTTCGCGGCCTCGACGGCGGGCCCTTCCTCCGGCTGGGCCCGGGCGGCGCCGACGTCGACCCCTCCAGCCCGAGCTGGGTGATCGACCGCCAGGCCCGCGGTCTCCCGGTACAGGCGTCACTGCTCGGGCGGGGGTGGGTGCACCTTTCCGACCAGGTCAGCGTCGCCTGGCTCGATCCACGGCTCGACGCTCCGCCCTCTCCGCCGAACCACCTCCGCCAGAGCGGCGTGGCGCGCCGCTGGTCGATACCGATGGACGCCGACGCCCAGCCACTGACCCTGACAGGAACCATCGAGTGGATACCGTCGAGCAGCGCGCACACCCCGAGCTCGGCGTCGGGGATGGTGTGGATCGTTGTCGGCCTGGTCGCGATGGCGGTCGCCCTCCTGATCCTCCTGGTCGCTCGACGGCTGGGGCGGGGATCGGGACCATCTGGGCAAAAGGGAGATAGATTGCCATTGCGCACATATGCCCAGCACCAGGAGGCGACGTGAAGAGTCGGCTCACCCTCGTCGCTGTCGTCGGCCTGGCAACGACTCTCGTGCTCCCGGTCATCGCTGTCGCATCTGCTGGTGCGCAGGGCACTCCCGGGGCCACCCTGGGTACCTTCGGACCGCTGTTCGAAGAGCCGACCGCTCTCGCTGGGGACGTGAGCTGCGGCGCCCGCGGCTTCAACCCTTCGAACAACCCGCCGGCGCCCAAGAACTGCAAGCCGGCCGCCATGGCCATCGCCGTGCTCTCGAACGGCCAGGAGCTGTACTGGGATGGGCTCGAGGGGTTCAACCAGGTCTCGTTGAACACGGTGGCCCAGTACGGCGCGGTCGCCCCCAACGATCAGAGCCGAGTCATGGCCTTGGGTTCCGGCGGCGCCACGTGGTCCGTGCCGACGCCCTCCGACGGCGGTCGGAGCAACAGCAGCGGAGCGGGCGACTACCTGCCGGGGGTGCCGCACGTCGCCGACCCCAACGGGAGCTCGGACCTGTTCTGCTCCTCCCTCGTCCAGATGCCGAACGGGAAGGTGCTCGCGGCCGGCGGTACCGACTACTACCTCGAGCCAGGAACGACCTCGCCCGCCGGGCCGCTCGGTGTGAGTGAGCTGGAAGGCCTGCGCGTCACCCGCGTCTTCGATCCGACCACGAGAACCTGGAGCTTCTCGGGCAACATGAACTACGGGCGTTGGTACCCGTCTCTCGTGACGATGCCGGACGGCAAGGTCTTCGTCGCCAGCGGCGTGACCAAGCTGCTCAAGCCCGCCTATCCCGGCGCCGACACTTACAACAACCAGCTCACCGACTCCGGCACCAACGTCCGCCAGACCGAGACCTACGATCCGGCGAAAGGTCAGTGGACCTACAACGGGACCACAGCCGACAAGTCCCTTCCTCTGTTCCCTCGCGTCCACCTACTGCCCGACGGCAAGATCTACTACGACGCCGGCGGCCAGACGTTCAATCCCGACGGACAGTCCTACGACGAGGCTCTGTGGAACCTCTCCAGCGTCTACGACCCCGCCACGCGCAAGTGGTCGGACCTCGGGGTTCCGTCGATCGGAGGGCTCCCGCTCGGGTTCCGGGGCTCGGCCTTCTCGGTCATGCTGCCCCTGCGACCGGACGCCACGGGCAGGTACACCAAGGCGCAGTTCCTGTCGGCGGGCGGAGTCATTGGGGTGTCGCCGGGCACCTACATGGCCACCAACACCTCGACCGTGAACACGGTCGACAGCGCCCATGGTGACGCCTTCACGAGCCAGGCGACCGGCAGCTTGAACAACGCCCGGTGGTACTCGACAGGAGTCGTGCTGCCGGACGGCGAGGTGTTCGCCGTCAACGGAGCCAACAGGGACGAGGTGGTCGGGCCGGGCTCGGCCAGTCCGGTGACCCAAGCCGAGCTCTACGACCCCGTCACCAAGCAGTGGCATCGCGCCGCCACCGAGACCGACGGGCGTACGTA
>VAWP01000137.1 GCA_005888295.1 Actinomycetota bacterium | reverse complement strand
CGGCACCCTCACCGTCAAGATGCGTCGGCCCACGCCCCTGGACCGGCGCATCGACTTCGAGTCCGGGCTCGACCGGGTCGACGGCCGCAAGATCCTGTGCTGGGGCAAGTCGTGGGACGGGGACACGCTGCTCTGCGAGGCCACGATCCTGTTCATCGCTCCCCGTGAGGGGCTGATGCCAGGGCAGGCCGCCAGATGAGCGGTCTAGTGACTGTGCACGACGATGTTGCCTCCGCCGAGACGGATCTGTGTCTTCGCCGTGCCGGCCTGGTGGTAGAGGGAGCCACCGGGCGTGTAGACGCTGACGGCGTAGCTGGGGCTCGCCCCCGATGTCGCGTCGACTCGGTAGCTGTAGTTGCCACCACTCAGAGCCGCCACGACGAGCCCGGTGGCCGGGTTGATCGCAGTGACGTTGGCCTTGCCGCCGAACGACACTGCTGATGTGCCGAAGGAGGCGCCGCCTCCCTGCCAGCTGGTGCTCTTGATCACGTAGTCATAGCCGTTGGCCCCACGGAACGTGTAGACGGCCTGACCCTGGGGACCACCCTTCTTGTCGTAGCGGACAACGAAGCCGAAGCTGCCGTGGTTGTTGGAGGACGAGATGGCAACCGGGATGTTCTGGAAGCTGGGGTCGACGATCCATCCCCCACCGGTGGCGAAGATGCCGATCGTGGGCTGATAGACGGTCAGGACCTGGGGATCGGCATTGGGCGCCGAGAAGTAGCCGTTGGCCGGGTCGACCTGGGCGACGACCGTCCAGTTGTCGCTGGACAGGCTCGTGGTGGTCACCGCATTGCCCGAGGAGTCGACCGCACCCGGTACGACCGCGTCAGGGATCGTCATAGCAGTGTTGGTGCTCTTGTAGAGCAGGAACCTCACGGTGGCCTTGGCCAGGTCACCTGGCGCCCCGTTGGCCTGCTCGACGACCTGCGCCTTCAAGCTGACGTTGGCGTTGGTGGCGGTCGCCGAGCCGGTCGAGAAGAACAGCCCTCCCGTGTAGCCGACCGTGGCGGGATGCCTGGCGATGGCGAGGCTGCCCGGGACGAAGGCAAAGCTGTAGTTGGTGGCTGCCAGGCTTCCGCCGCCGCAGGTGATGGGGTAACCGCTCGCCGGTGACGTCGTCGTTGCCGTCGTGGCGCAGGATGTAGCGCCAGATACCACGGTGGCCGTGTCTCCGTTCACGAACCCCGTGATCCGGTACGTGAGCGGCGGGATCGCCGCCCCATAGACGAGCCCCTTGTTGTCAGCGGTGACTGTCAGCTGGGCCTGCCCGACGGTGAGCGTGCCCGGGGTGTAGGTGAAGGTGTAGTTGGTGTCAACAGCTCCCGAGCACCTCACCGGGTAGGTGCCGACGGGGCTCGACGGGGTTGCCGTGGTAGTGCAGGTGGCCGGGGTCGTGAGCGAGCTCGGGGTCTCGTTGTTGACGAAACCCGAGTAACCGGGAACCAGCGTCGGGACCTGGCCCCCGTATGTCATGGTCGGGCTCGGCGCCGCGACCGTCAGCTGCGCAGGGTTGACCGTTAGGGTGGCTGCATTGGTCGTCGAGCTACCACCCGTGTTGGAGAACACCGCCCGGTACTGGCTTCCGCTCTGCGAGACGGTGGGCGCGAGGCTGTAGGTCGTGGCCGTCGCACCGGGGATGTTGGTGAAGCTTGCGCCGCCGTTTGTGGAAGCCTGCCACTGGACCGCCGGGGTTGGGGTGCCCGAGGCGCTGGAGGTGAACGTGGCCGTCTGGCCGTAGGTGACGGCCTGGTTACTGGGTTGTGTCGTCACGCTGACGGGTGGCGTGATCGTCACGGGAGTGCTCCCTGAGACGCCCCCGATGGTTGCTGTGATGTTGGCGGTACCAGCGGTCACTCCGGTGACCAACCCGGCAGGCGAGACCGACGCCACCGCGGCGTTCGACGACGACCAGGCAGCTGTGGAGCTCAGGTCGGCATCTGCCGCGTTCGCGTAGTGGCCCGTAGCGGTTAGCTGCTGGATGCTCCCGGCCGTCACCGAGATCGAGGCCGGCGACAGGGAGACCGATATCGGAGCCGGCGTCAGCGTCTCCACGTGGGTGAAGCCGACCTGCCCGCTATTACTGAACTTCCACGCACCATTCGAGTTGCCGTTGACCGACAACGCCGCTCCCTCGGCCACGACCGGGTCGGTCAGAGCCACGTCGAGCGTGTCACCCGGCGACGCCGGAGGTGCCGGATCCCCGCCGTCCACAGAGAAGTCGTTGCGTCCAGGTGTGACGCTGAACCTGTCGGCTCCCGACCCACCTACAACTTTCACGATGAAGGGCGTGCCGTAGCTGAGGGGGCCGGTCGTGAGGCCTGTGATACTGCTGCTGGTGAGGGCTGACGTCCGGCCCGTGGAGTCGGGAGAGTCGTCGACGGAGACCTCCTCGGTGTTGGACAGCGTGACCGCACCCTGGATCTTGTCGGGCAGGACATCATTGGCCACGTCGGCGTTGACGGTCCCTTCTCCCACGAGAACGCTGTCGCTGCCCGCCTGCCCGTTGACGGCTAGCGGACCGTTGGCGCCGGTAGCGCCCACTATCACGGAATCCCTGCCTGCGCCGGCGTTGATGGCGGTTGGGACCGCTGTGGCATCGACGACGAAGACGTTTCCAAAGTCCCCTCCGTTGAGGGTCACTTGGCTGACCGCCTCGCCGTAGGCGATGAGCCCGCCGTTCATTCGTCCCGTGGTCGATGCCGATGGTCGCTCTGTTCTGCCCGTTATGACCCGTGTCGTCCAGGCCAATGCTCATGTTGCCGCCCGAGCTCTCCTCGGAGAGCTCAACGACGCCTTGTATGTCGGCCAGCGTCTTGAGGCCGGGGACAACCTGACGTCCGAAGTTGACGGCTTCCGAGCCGCCGCCACCAATGATGTCGAGGGCCCCACTCACCGCCGTCACGTTGAAGGTGTCGTTACGGGGGGTGCCCACGACCGTCGCCTTGGACGTCGTGGTGGCCAGGTTGAAGGTGTCAGGCGCGTTGGCGCCGGGGTCAGCGACAAGGAGAGTGGTGGCGGACGTCGTGACGACGCCGTACGTCTGGCCCCCTGACTGAGCTTCGATGTTCAGGTTCGAGATGCCGGGATTGGGGTTGTTGATGTTCCACGCGGCCGCCGTGCCAGGCCCCTTGATGTGCAGCGTCGAGGCCTGCACTTCCATGGTCTGGAACGACCCTGTGCCCCCGGTGTTCACCTCGGTGGTGTTGGGAGTGGGGCCGTTCACCACGTTGACCTGGGTCGCGCCGGTAGGCGTGAGATCAATGTCGACCGTTGTCGGTCCTGGTGTCTCAGCGCCTGCGTGAGTCGCCGACAGAGCAGCCTGACCCCCGACGGTGGCGGCGCCAACCGCGCACACGGCGGCCAGCCTCCGGACCAGCTGATGGCGACGCCCTGCCGCTCTTCTCATGTCCCCCCCTATCGGGTTAACCCACTCCGCGCGAGGCCACTAGGCACGGTACGGAACCGAACGCCCGATAGCATCCGCGGAACTACGTAGATTTAGGCGGCTGCCCTGCGACCGGGCCGCGCGCCGGCGCCTCAGATGCGCTCGATGATCGTTCCCGTCGCCAGGGCGCCGCCGCAGCACATCGACACCAGGGCGGTCGTCTGGTCGGAGCGCTCCAGCTCGTGCAGGGCGGTGGTGATCAGCCTGCTGCCCGTGGCGCCGACGGGATGGCCCAGGGCGATGGCGCCGCCGTTGACGTTCACCTTGTCCATGTCCGGCTGGTGGATACGCGCCCACGACAGCACGACCGAGGCGAACGCCTCGTTCACCTCGAACACGTCGATGTCGGCCATCGTCATCCCCGCCTTGGCCAGTACCCGCCGGGTGGCGTCGACCGGCCCGTCGAGGTGGTAGTAGGGCTCGGAGCCGACCAGGACCTGGGCGACGATGCGGGCCCGAGGCCGCAGCCCGGCCGCCCGGGCCCGCTCTTCGGACATCCACAGCACCGCGGCGGCGCCGTCGGAGATCTGCGAGCTGTTGCCCGCGGTATGGATGCCGCCC
>VAWP01000045.1:3341-43323 GCA_005888295.1 Actinomycetota bacterium | reverse complement strand
GAGCCGGTGGAGCACGGCCACGTTGGCCACGCCGTAGGCGCGCGAGAGCTTCCATGACGACTGCAGCCATCGGGCCACGCCGAGGTTGGTGAGGATCACCCAGGCCTCGTCCACCACGACGAAGCGCCGCTGACCGTCCCGCCTCGAGAGCGCGGCCTGCAACCAGGCTGTGGCGCAGGTCATGAGGATGCCCAGGGCGTCGGAGCCGTACACGGCGGACAGGTCGAGCACGACGAGCGACGCATCGAGGTCGACGCCCGGCGTCGTCGGGCCGTCGAACATCCCGCTGAGGTCGCCGTGGACGAGGCGGCGGAGCTCGAGGGCGACGTCTCTGCCGTCGGTCGCCAGCGTGGCGGTGTCGGTCCGGATGGCGCGCGCCGCCTCGTCCGTCGGCGCCAGCAGGGCGTCGACCACCGCCGGCAACGTCGTCGGGCGGTCGCTGCCCGGTGGGGCAGCCGTGTCCACCGCCAGGTCCAGGGCCGCCCGCTCGCGGGGCTGCAACGGCCGGCCGAGGCACGCGGTGCCGAGTGACCCGAGGAGCTCCGAACGACGGCGACCGGCCTGCCCGGGTGCGCTGTCGTCACCCGCGGCGGCGTCGAGGGGATTGAGCCGGACCGAGCCACCGGGACGCAGGCACACGGGCTCGACGCCCCACGCCCGGGCGAGATCGGCGTACTCCCCCTTGGGGTCCACGACCCAGGCCCGCCGGCCGAACAGCGACTGCCGCCAGAGGTAGGACTTGACGAAGGAGCTCTTGCCCCGGCCGATCTGGCCGATGACCACCATGTTGGGGTTCGTCAGCGTCCCCCGGGCGTAGAGCTCGAACGGGTCGTAGGTGAACGAGCCGCCGAGCAGGTCCCGCCCGACGAGGACGCCCCGGCCGCCCAGCCCGCCTTCGGAGACGAACGGATAGGCGGCGCCCAGCTGAGCCGTGGTGACCCGGTGGGCGGCCGGGGTCACGCCAGGCCTCGGGCCAGGGGCAGGGTCCAGGTGAACGCCTCGTCCTGCTCGCCGTAGAGACGCCGGAGCTCCAGGTGCGCCTGTCCCGCCGCCTGCTCGACCCGTCCCGCCGCCACGTCCAGCTCGTGCCAGGTGTCGGCGGTCACCGTCACGTAGCCCGAGAACCGGTACTGGGCGTGGCCGTCGGCCAGCTCGGTCTCCCGGTGCGCGACCGTCTCCTGCTCGCGCCGTCGCCGGGCGGTGACCATGAACCCGGTGCGACGACGCAACTCGGTGTCGGCCGCGTCGGCCGTCCGCGCCTGCTCGACCTCACGGGTCGCCCGCGAGGGGCTGATCGGCTCCATCGTCACCCCGACGGTCCGTCTGGCGCCCGACTGGAGGAGCAGCGGTCGCAGGAAATCGGGGCCAACGTCCACCCGCGGCCACTCCGACACCCAGTAGGTGGCGTGGCAGGTCCCGTCGGTGCGGTAGCCCGACCAGGTGGCGTCGGACGCCAGCGGCCAGGGCCAGCTGGCCACGGCCTGACGACCGGCAGCACCGTGGTCGGGCTGGCGGGCGACGACGGCCCGGGGGTGGCGGTCGACGGCCTGGCGCAGCACCTGGACCAGCGCCGAGTGAGCCAGGGTCCCCTCGACCGTGATGTCGGCTGCCCGAAGCTGAGCCTCGAGAGACTGGAGCTCCCGCACGAGCACGGCGCAGGCACCCTCGTCACCACCGCCCGCGGCCTGGATGGCGCGGCGCGACCGGCCGGCGTGGACGGCGACGGCCAGCAGGACGTCGTGGCGTTCGGTCACCGGCGCCGCCCGGTTGAGCAGGTCGAGGTAGGAGCGGGCGGCGGGACTCGCGCGGGGCACGGTCAGACCCTCTGCCAGGTAGCGGGCCATGGCGTCGCCGTCGTCGGGCAGGCTGCGCTCGACCCACTGCACGCGGTGCACGGCCGAGCCCTCGCGCGCCAGGCCGGCCAGCACGCGCGCCCAGGCGTCGACCCGCCGGTGCTTGTCGTCGGCGCCGAGGAGGACGAAGGCGTGGCTCTGCACGGTGAGCACCGCCGTGTACGTGCGGGCCCGGGCGTCGTGCACGACCCCGATGCGCATGCCACCCACCCCGACGGGTGGCTGGAGGATGCGACAGCCCGTGAGCACCGGTGGCGGCGCTGGCGCCGATCGGGTGTCGCCGCCGTGGCGCGACACGATCCCGAGACGCGGGACCTCCGACAGGTAGCGGCGCCGTCCCCTCACGCCGAGGGCCGACCACCGCGTGACCACGGGTGCCCACTGCTCGGCCGTGCGTCCACCGAGCGGCCAGCACGCGAGGGCGAGCCCCAACCCGACCCCGGCGAGGGAAACGACGACGCCGACGACCGAGGAGTGGGCCCGCAAGACCCCGACCGCGACGACCAGGCTCAGCGCCACCGCCCCCAGCTGGCCCCCGCGCCAGCCGGCGACGAGCCCGCGGCGCTCGAGCGGACCGAAGCGGTACCGAGGAAGCTCAGCGCTCATCGCCGGGGCCGGCGTCGTCACCGCGATCGCTGTGCGGCGGAGGCGGCAGAGGCTGACGGAGGAGCTCGACGCGGCTGGCGGCGCCCGTCCCGCCGGCCGCGGCGCCGGCTCCACCGGCGGTGCCACCCGCTCCTTCGGCCGCGGCGCTGGCGCCGCCCGCGGCGGCGGCCGCGCCTCCCGATGCGGCCACGGCCCCAGCCCCGACGAAGGTGGACCCCAGGCCCGGCTCGCCCTCGACCTGACCGACGGACACCGTCAACGGCTCGTCGCCAGCCGAGCCCCCGAACGACGGCAACGGCAGCGACGAGCCCGACTCCACCGCGAACGACGACGCCCGCCGCGACGCCCCCTCGAGGTGCATGACGGCACCCGCCTCGACGGCGGGGATGAGGCGGAGCAGCGCGTACGGCGACAAGGCGGCGAGCAGGAGGAGCGCCGCCCCGCTCACGACCCCGGAGAGGTCGGCCGAGCCGTCGTGGCCCGCCAGGGCGCCTGCGGCCAGGCTCAGCGTTGCGACGACGACGAGCTTCGACAGCACGAGGGCGGCGAGCGTCTCGGCGAGGCGGCGGCACCAGTGCGACACGGATGGCCACACCAGCGTGGCCAGGGCGAGCGGGAGGAAGAGCACGGCCACGTAGATGGCCGCGGTGCGCAGGACCAGCTCGACCCACAGGAGCAGCGCGCCCACGGCGATGACCACCCCGCTGATGAACAGCGCGAACGAGGCCACCGCAGGCTGGCCGACGGCGAGCGCCGTCCGGTCCAGGGCGCCGGCCACGCTGCTGACCACGGCCTGGGCGTCGCCGCCCGTGGAACGCGAGACGTAGGTGCACATCATGTCCGTGGCCGCCAGCGAGAGCTGGACCAGCTCGACGGCGACGGCCGTGAGCAGCGCGGCCAGCGGCAGGTGCACCAGGGCGGAGCGCAGCAACACGGAGAGGTCCTGGCGGACGATCGCCCTGATGATCGACACGAAGAGCATCGGCAGCACGACCAGCGCGGCCACGCGCGTCATGTCGGCGAAGTGCTGCGCGAACCACGGCTTGCCCAACTCCGGTCTCGTGGAGGCCGAGAGGGCGTTCCCCGCCTGCGTCAGCATCTCGGAGGCGCCGCGCCCCACCCACTGACCGATGCCGTCCAGCACCTCGTTGACGCCGAAGCCGACCACCCGGTCCACGATCCCCCCAGCCGCCACGATCACGATCAGTTGACCCGCAAGCCGGCGTGGAAGAAGAAGTTGACCAGCGCCGGCGCCGCCCCGATGAGGAGCGCGGCCAGGCCGGCGAGCAGCACCGCCCGACGCCCCACGAGCGACTGCTGGAAGTTCTGGGCGTGGGCGCCGACTGCCCACAGGGCCGCTCCTACCACGAGGGCGGCCAGAGCGAGGCCGAGGGCCCAGGCTCCGAGCCCGTTGGTGAGCCTCGTCAGCTCGTCGATGCCTGGCAGCCCCCTGGTGTCCGGGGTCATGCTCACGTCGCTCAGCCACTCCGCCATCCCGCTCGCGCCTCCAGAGATGGGGTGGGCGCGAGGCGCCACCGTCGCCAGCATTTCGTCGATCGTTCATCGGCTGTTCAACTCCGGGTCGCGGTCCCGACCGGCGGGGGCCGTAGCCTTCGCGACATGGGCTGCGGACGACCGCACAGGCGGCCCGGGAGGTCGGCCCATGAGCGCGGGCGGCCCGGGAGGTCGGCCCATGAGCGCGGGCGGCCCGGGAGGCCGGCCCATCAGAACGGGCGGCCGTATCATCGTGCTGGCGACACAGAGGATCTCCCGACTCCATGGCCACACGAGCCGTCGCGCATGACCGCCGAGGAAAGACCATGTCCAAATCGATCGAAGCCGTAGGCGTCAACGCCTGGTACGGGTCCACCCGGGCGATCGACAACGTCACCCTGACCGTCGACGCCAAGCGGGTCACCGCCCTGATCGGTCCCTCCGGCTGCGGGAAGTCGACCTTCCTCCGCACGCTCAACCGCATGCACGAGGTCATCGTGGGCGCCGGGATCTCCGGCCAGGTCCTGCTGGACGGTGAGGACATCTACGCCCAGGGCATCGATCCCACCGCCGTGCGGCGCACGGTCGGGATGGTGTTCCAGCGCCCCAACCCGTTCCCGACCATGTCCATCCGGGACAACGTGGTCGCCGGGATGCGCCTGAACGGCCAGCGGCGCAGGCACGATCTCGACGACACGGCCGAGCGCGCCCTGCGGCAGACGGGCCTCTGGGACGAGGTGAGCAAGCGCCTGGGAGACAAGGCCGGTGGCCTCTCCGGCGGACAGCAGCAGCGTCTGTGCATCGCCCGGGCGATCGCGGTGGAGCCGGCCGTCCTGCTCATGGACGAGCCCTGCTCGGCCCTCGACCCGATCTCCACGCTCATCATCGAGGACCTGATCAGCGAGCTGAAGGACAACTACACCATCGTCATCGTCACCCACAACCTCCAGCAGGCGGCGCGCGTGAGCGACTCGACCGGTTTCTTCACCATCGACGCGGCCGGCGAGCCGGGCCACCTCGTGGAGATCGGCCCCACCTCGATGATGTTCACCAACCCCTCCGAGGAGAGAACTGAGGCGTACATCACCGGTCGGTTCGGATGACCGCGGCTGACGCCGGCATCGTCGTCGCTGCCGGTGTCGCCGGCATCGCCATAGGGTGGCTCGTGGCCTCGATGAGCCGGCGAGGGATGCGCGAGCGACTGCTCGCCGTGGGCACCCGCCTGGGCGAGAACGGCAGCCCGAACGGCCAGGGCATGGCGGGGGCGCTGAGCCGCCTGGAGCGCTCGGCTGCCAGCACCCTGGAGACCATCAGTGTCGTCACGTCCGAGGGCATCCGGTTGCGACGGGCCCTCGATGCCATCCCTCAGGGGGTGGTCATCAGCGACGGAGAGGGTCAGGTCGTCTTCCGCAACCGCCGGGCGACCGAGGTCATGGGGACCCGGCACGGCGACGCCCTCGCCGCCCAGGCCGTCGACGAGCTCCTCGCCCAGTCGTGGAACGGGGCCCCGGCCGAGCGCACGCTCGAGCTCTACGGCCCACCCCGGCGCACCCTGATGATGCGCAGCGAGGTCATCGACGACGCTGACCGTCCCCTCGGTGTCGTCGCCGTGCTCGACGACGTATCGGACCGTCGCCGCCTCGAGGCCGTCCGCCGCGACTTCGTCGCCAACGTCAGCCACGAGCTGAAGACGCCGGTGGGGGCGCTCAGCCTCCTGGCCGAGACCCTGCTGGCCGAGAACGACCCCGACGTCTCCCGACGCCTCGCCGGTCGGGTCCAGGCCGAATCCCTGCGGGTCAACCGCATCATCGAGGACCTGCTCGACCTGAGCCGTATCGAGGCCGAGGAGCATCCCCCGCGAGAGCCCCTGCTGGCCAGCCTCGTCATGGCCGAAGCCGTCGAGCGGGTGCGGTCGGCCGCCGAGCAGCGGGACGTCAAGCTGCTCGTCGACGAGCCCGAGACGCATGTCACGGTCATGGGCGACCGACGGCAGCTGGTCGCGGCGCTGAACAGCCTCCTCGAGAACGCCGTCAAGTACTCCGACGAGGGGTCGACCGTCGAGGTGTTCGGACAGGCCAGCGGGGGCTGGGTGGAGCTGGTGGTGCGCGACCAGGGGATCGGGATCCCGAGCCGTGACCTCGAGCGCATCTTCGAGCGCTTCTACCGTGTCGACCACGGTCGCAGCCGACAGACGGGAGGTACGGGCTTGGGACTGTCGATCGTCAGGCACGTGGCCAACAACCACCAGGGTCTCGTCCACGTGGAGTCCCGCGAGGGCGAGGGATCCACCTTCACCCTGCGCCTACCTGCCGCCGCGGTGCCGGTCCGGTGAGCGAGTCGCAGGCCAACGTGCTCATCGCCGAGGACGAGGACTCCTTCGTCGACGCCCTCGTGCTGGGCCTCCGGCGCGAAGGCTTCCTCACGACGGTCGCTCACGACGGTGTCGAGGCGCTGACCCTGTTCGACGCCGTGCAACCCGACCTCGTGCTGCTCGACGTGATGCTGCCCAAGCTGTCGGGCATCGACGTGTGCCGCGACATCAGGGCCCGGTCGTCGGTGCCCATCATCATGGTCACGGCCAAGGGCACCGAGCTGGACACCGTCGTCGGCCTCGAGGTGGGCGCGGACGACTACGTCTCCAAGCCCTACCGACTGCGGGAGCTGGTCGCCCGCATGCGAGCCGCCCTGCGCCGTGCGCCGCGCGACGAGGACGAAGCCTCGGCGGCCATCGAGGTCCTCCAGGTCGGCGAGGTCAGGCTCGACCCGGGCCGTCACGAGGTCATGGTGCGCTCGAGCGACGTCACCCTGCCGCTCAAGGAGTTCGAGCTGCTCGAGCTGCTCCTGGCCAACGCGGGTCGGGTGCTCACCCGGGACACGCTGATCGACCGGATCTGGGGGCCGCACTACGTCGGGGACACCAAGACCCTCGACGTCCACATCAAGCGGCTCCGGGCCAAGATCGAGGAGGACCCCTCCAACCCGACGCTCATCACCACGATCCGCGGCCTCGGGTACCGCTTCGAAGCGGGGCGGCGGAACTGACACACCGGAGGTGGTGGTCACCATGACCGAGACCCGCAAAGCATTCCACGAGGAGCTGAACGACGTCCGCAACGACGTCACCCGGCTGGGCGCGATGGTCCTGGAGTCGATCCAGGGAGCCACCGCCGCCCTGCTCGAGCGGGACCTCACGGCCGGCGAGCAGGTGCTACGGGTGGGTCGCGACATCGACGCCCTCCGGCACAAGATCGAGGAGCACGTCTTCTACCTCCTCGCCCAGCAGCAGCCGCTGGCTGTCGACCTGCGCACCCTGGTCAGCATCCTGCGGGTGATCAACGAGCTCGAGCTGTCCGGCCACCTCATGGTGAACACGACCAGGGCCTCGCGCCGCCTCTACCCTCACGAGCTCGAGCCCAAGGTGAGAGGCATCATCGACCGCATGAGGGAGCAGGCGACGGTGCAGCTCCGGGTGGCCATGGACGCGTTCGCCGACCTCGACGCCACTCGGGCCGCGGCCCTCGGGGACATGAACGGCATCATGGACGACCTGCAGAAGGACCTGTTCCGCGCCATCCTGAGCACGAGCAAGACCGAGGAACCTGCACTGCAGCAGGCGGTGCAGATGGCGCTCGTCGGGCGCTTCTTCGAACGCACCGCCGACCACGCGGTCACGATCGGGGAACGGGTCACCTTCATGGTCACGGGGCAGATGCCGACGTCCGACGACTACGCGTCGGCATCCACGGAGTAGGCGACGCCGGCGACGCGGCCGTCGATGGACGCGGCCAGACGCGACCGGCTCATCGCCCTGATCCGCGAGCAGGGCGAGCGGGTCACCACGGCGAGACGAGCGCTGGTCACCGCGCTGGTGCAGGCGAAGGGGCACGTCACCGCCGACGACCTGGCCGCGCTGGTGCAGAAGGCCCAGCCGGACGTCCACCTGTCCACCATCTACCGGAGCCTCGACGCCCTCGAGCGCATCGGGGTCGTCGACCACGTGCACCTCGGACACGGGCGGGCCGTGTACCACCTGGCCGACGAGCCCCATCAGCACCTGGTGTGCGAGGTCTGCGGTGCGGTGGTCGAGGTTCCCGACGCCACCTTCGCCGAGCTGGGCGACAACCTCCACCGCCGCTACGGGTTCACCATCCGCCCCAACCACTTCGCCGTGCTCGGGCGCTGCCGGGCCTGCGCTCGCGACTAGGGGGCGGGGATCTCGGCGGCGCCTCCCAGGTAGGGACGCAAGCACTCGGGTAGGCGAACCGATCCGTCCTCCTGGCGACCCGTCTCCACCAGCGCCGCCCACGGACGTCCGGGCGCAAGGGCCGACCCGTTGAGGGTGTGGACGTACGCGGGGCCCGATCCGTCCGCGGGCCGGTAGCGGATGCTGGCCCGCCGGGCCTGGTAGTCGCCGCACCACGACACCGACGACACCTCGAGCCACTGATCCGACCCCGGGGCGTACACCTCGAGGTCATAGGTCCGCGCCGACGCCTGGCCGAGGTCGCCCGCGCACAGGTCCACCACCCGATAGGCGAGGCCGAGCTCGCGCAGCAGACCCTCGGCCCGGCCGACGATCTCGCCGAACATCTCCTGCGCCTGCCGGGGCGTCGTGTAGGCGAACAGCTCGACCTTGTCGAACTCGTGGACCCTCAGCACGCCGCGGGTCTCCCGCCCCGCCGACCCCGCCTCCCGGCGAAAGCACGACGTCCCCGCCGTCAGCCGCACCGGCAGGTCGCCTTCGGCGAGGATCTCCCCCCGCCGAAGCGACGCCAGGGGAACCTCGGACGTCGGTATGGCCCACAGATCGTCGCGCTCGATGTGGTAGGCGTCGTCGGCGAACTTGGGCAGGTGGCCCGTCGACACCATGGTGTCGGTGCGGACGAGGGTCGGCGGCCGGATCTCCTCGAAGGCGTCGGCGTGGCGATCCAGGGCCATCGCGTTCATAGCCCGCAGGAGCTTGGCTCCCAAGCCCCGGTACACCGGGAACATCGACCCCGACAGCTTGGATCCGCGCTCCATGTCGAGCACTCCCAGCTGGGCCCCGATCTCCCAGTGCGGCACCCGCTGATGGGGCCCGTACTCGGACGGATCAGGCGGCTCCGAGCGACCCTCGCTACCGGGACCGGGCGACCACCAGCGCCGGACGCCGTTGTCGGCCGGGGACCTGCCGTCAGGCACCTCGGGATCGGGGAGGTTCGGGATCAGGAGCAGCAGCTCGCGCCGCTCGGCCTCCAGGGCCGCCACCTCGGCGTCGAGGGACTTCTCCTCCTGGCCGAGGGACCGGCTCTGCCCCGCCAGCTCCTCTGTCCGTCCGGCGTCCTCGGCCCGCCGGGCCTCGCCGACATCCCTCGACAGCGACTTGATCCTGCCCCGCACCTCGTCCCGGCGGCCGGTCTGCGCCCGCCATCTGGCGTCGCTGGCGATGAGGCGATCCAGGTCGAAGTCGTCGCCCCGCCGGGCCAGCGCGGCACGCACCCGCTCGGGGTCGCGTCTGACCAGCTGAATGTCGATCATCGTGGGTGGAACGGTAGCGTGCTGGCCAAATGCCATCCGCCATCGAGGTCACGGATCTCGTCGTGCGCTACGGCCCGCTCACCGCCGTCGACGGTCTGACCTTCAGCTCCGAGGCAGGCGAGGTGCTCGCCCTCCTCGGGCCCAACGGCGCCGGCAAGACCACGACGGTGGAGACCCTCGAGGGGTACCGGCGGCCCACGGCGGGCCGGGCGCGGGTGCTCGGCCTCGATCCCATTGCCGACCGGCGGGCGCTGGCTCCGAGCATCGGGGTCATGCT
This sequence comes from Actinomycetota bacterium, assembly GCA_005888295.1. Taxonomy (GTDB): domain Bacteria; phylum Actinomycetota; class Acidimicrobiia; order Acidimicrobiales; family AC-9; genus AC-9. Next base: position 33,576 of record VAWP01000045.1, on the reverse strand, counting down.
GCAGCGTGGCGGCGTCTACCCGGCGATGAACGCGCGCGAAGCGCTCCGGCTGTTCGCCGCCTACTACGAGGATGCGGAGGACCCCGACACCCTCGTGGAGCGGATGGCGCTCCGCGACGTGGGACAGACACCGTGGCGACGCCTGTCGGGAGGCGAGCAGCAGCGGCTGTCGCTCGCCCTGGCTCTCGTGGGCCGGCCCAGGGCGGCGTTCCTCGACGAGCCGACGGCCGGCGTGGACCCCGCCGGCCGCCTGGCCATCCGCCAAGCCGTCAGAGAGCTCCGGGACCGGGGCGTCGCCGTGCTCCTCACGACCCACGAGATGGAGGAAGCCGAGCGGTTGGCCGACCGCGTCGTGATCATCGACAGCGGTGCCGTCGTCGCCATGGGCAGCCCGGCGGAGCTGATGACGGCGGGAGCGGGACGAGAGATCCGTTTCGGCGCTCCGCCCGGGTTGGCGGTCGCCGACCTCGGCGCCTCGCTCGGCGCCCCCGTCACCGAGGACCAACCCGGCGAGTACCGCGTCGCCACGGAAGCGACGCCGGCGGCCGTGGCCGCCCTCACCGCCTGGCTGGCCGCCCGCGACCTGCCCCTGGCCGACCTGCGGGCCGGCCGGCAACGCCTCGAGGACGTCTTCCTGCGGCTCACGGCCGCCTCCCCGGAACGGCGGGATCGGTGAGGGGGTACGTCGCCCAGACGCGCGCCGAGGTGACGATGACGCTGCGGCGCGGCGACGCCGTGCTGCTCACCCTCGGCATCCCGGTCCTTCTCCTCGTCTTCTTCTCGCTGGTGCACGTGCTGCCGACCACGACGAAGGAGCCCATCGACTTCCTCGCCCCTGGCATCCTCGCCCTGGCCGTGATGTCGACGGCCATGGTGAGCCTCGGCATCGCCACCGGCTTCGAACGCAGCCACGGGGTGCTCAAGCGTCTCGGCACGACGCCGCTCGGCCGCCCCTCGCTGCTCGCGGCCAAGATCACGGCGATCGCACTGGTCGAGGTGGTCCAGGTCGTGGTCCTCGTCCCCGTGGCCCTCGGCCTCGGCTGGGACCCGCACGGCGACGTCGTGCCCGGCATGGTCGCCTTCTTCGCCGCCACCGTGGCCTTCGCCGGCCTCGGTCTGCTCATGGCGGGCACCCTCCGGGCCGAGGTGACCCTCGCCGCCGCCAACGGCGTCTACCTCGTCCTGCTCCTGCTGGGCGGGATGATCGTGCCGCTGTCGAAGCTTCCGGGTGGGCTGGCGGACGCCGCCCGCCTGCTGCCCGCGGCCGCCCTCTCGGACTCGCTCTTCCACGCCCTGGGGGTCGGTGGGGGCATCCCACTCGAGTCGTGGCTCGTCCTGCTCGTCTGGGCCGTGGCCGCCCCGGTCGCCGCCGCGCTCACGTTCCGCTGGGAATAGCGGGCGCGCCGGCGCTCAGGCCGGCCCGGGAGGCCGGCCCAAGGGAACTGCCGCCAGCGCGCCAGCGCTCAGGCGGGGTGGCCGGTGAGCCCCGCCAGCCGGTCGTCGAGGACGCGGGGGCTGAGCTGGCCGAGGACCGTGGCGGCGACGTTCCCCTTGGCGTCGATGAAGACCGTCGACGGCAGCCCTCGCAGGTGGTACAGGCTGTCGGCGACCTTGTAGTCGGGGTCCACGCCCAGCGGATACGTCACGCCGCTGGCCCTGACCAGATCGAGGGCCGCCGGGGTCGAGTCGGCGACGTCGATGCCGAGGAAGACCACGCTCCCGCCCAGGCGGCGCTGGGCGGCGGAGAGGATCGGCAGCTCGTCCCGGCACGGCGGGCACCACGAGGCGAAGAAGTTCATCACCACCGGCCGGCCCCGAAAGTCGCCCAGGCTCACCGTCGAGCCCGACTGTCCGAGGCGGGCGACCGAGAACGCCGGAGCGGCGTTGCCCTCGACCGGCCGCCCGGTGGTGAGGATGATCGCCCCGATCACGGCCACGAGCACGATCAGCCCGAAGGCCAGCGCCCGCCAGCGCCAGGATCGCAACCACCCGGGGCCCCTCTTGGGCGCCCGCCCGGACCCGGCCGGGGGCTGGGCCGCCTCGACCGCGCCCACCGCTCAGTGGTGGCGCACCAGCTCGTCCACGGCCATGGCGGAGAAGAGCAGCGTCACATAGGAGATCGAATAGCCGAACAGGCGCATGGCGGCCGACGCCGTGCTCTCGCGGAGCAGATGCACGGCGTAGGCCACGAACACACCGCCGAGCACGATGGCGGCGCCGAGATAGATCGCCCCCATCCCGCCGATCGGCGCGAATGCGACGGACACCACCCAGAGGGCGACGGTGTAGGCGAGGATCCGTCGGGCCGTGCCGGTGAAGGAGGCGACGACCGGGAGCATCGGAACGTGGGCGGCGGCGTAGTCGTCGCGGTAGCGCACGGCGAGGGCCCAGAAGTGCGGTGGTGTCCAGACGAAGATCACGGCGAAGAGCACGAACGGCGCCAGGGCCAGATGACCGGTCACCGCCGACCACCCGACCAGCGTGGGCACGGCTCCGGCGGCCCCACCGATGACGATGTTCTGGCTCGAGGTCCTCTTCAGCCAGAGGCTGTACACGAAGACGTAGAAGAGCGTGGCGCTCACGGCGAGCACCGCGCTCAGCAGGTTGACGAACCTCCACAGCTCGGCGAAGGCCACCACCTCGAGTGCGGCGGCGAAGATCAGCGCAGCCCTCGGCGTCACGATGCCGGTCACCAGCGGCCGGTCGCGGGTGCGATGCATCACCCGGTCGATGTCGCGATCGACGTACATGTTGGCGGCGTTGGCGCCGCCGGCGGCGAGGGAGCCACCGACGAGGGTGGTCAGCACGAGCCAGCCCGACGGCAGACCTCGTGCCGCCACGACCATGGTGGGCACCGTCGTGCATAGCCCCGCAGACGGGCGAGAGGAGCAGGAGGGGCGAGGGTCGCCATCGAGGTCCGACAATACGACGGCCCTGTCATCTGCTCAAAAGTGGCCCCGCGGCCGTCAGCGGGCCGCCCACCCCCGCTCCGATGTGTCGGTCGGGAGGCCGGGCCGTAGCATCGCGCCCAGTGTCGGGTACCCGCCGCCTCACCCCGGATGCGTACCGCCGCGTGACCCTGGGCGCCGTGATCGCCCTCTCGGCGATCGTGGTGACGGGCGGTGCCGTGCGGCTGACCGGGTCGGGGCTGGGGTGCCCAGACTGGCCGACCTGCACCGGGCACCGCATCGTGGCGGCCTGGAGCCTCCACCCGATGATCGAGTTCACCAACCGGGTCATCACCGTGGCGGTCACCGCCGCCGTGGTGGCGGCGGTGGTCGGCGCCCTGGTGCGGCGGCCGCGGCGGCGCGACCTGGTCTGGCTGTCGAGCGGTCTCGTGGCCGGGGTCCTCGCGCAGGTGGTGCTGGGCGGACTCACCGTGCTGTACAAGCTCGACCCCCCCTGGGTCATGGGCCACTTCGTGCTGTCGTTCGCCGTGCTGGCCGACGCCGTGGTGCTCCACCACCGAGCCGGCCGACCCGTGACCCGCGCCCGCCCGGTCGTCAGTCGCGACCTGGTCAGGCTGGGGTGGCTCGTCCTGGCCACCGTGGGCGTCGTCGTGATCCTCGGAACCGCCGTCACCGGCAGCGGCCCCCACAGCGGTGACATCCACGCCAAGCGGCTCCCGTTCCACTTCCAGGGCGTCGCCGAGCTCCACTCGAGTGTGGTCATGGTGCTGATCGGTCTCACCATCGCCACGCTGTTCGCCCTCCACCACGCTCGCGCCCCGGCGGACGTCCAACGCCGGGCTCGCATCGTGCTCGGGGTGATCGCCGCCCAGGCCGCCATCGGGTACACCCAGTACTTCACCCGGGTGCCGGCCTACCTGGTCGCCATGCACCTCGCCGGGGCCACCGCCCTGTGGATCGCCGTCCTGCGCTACAACCTCGGGCTGTTCGTCCACCCGGCCCCGGCGCCGGCGAGCCTCGCCGAGATCGCCCCCGACGAGCGCGCCCCGGAGGTGCTGGCGGGCACCTGAGCCCGAATCGGGCCCGACCTGGGGATTCCCTCACCCCCCTCGGAGGGGGCAGAATCGGGGTATGCCGACAGCGGTGCCGGACACGCTTCCGACCGAGATCGAGGAGCCCGTCGGGGGCCGCGCCGTCGAGCCCGATCGGCCGTGGATCGTCATCGTCTGGAACGACCCGATCAACCTCATGTCCTACGTCACCTTCGTGTTCCAGAAGCTGTTCGGCTACAGCAAGGCGAAGGCCACCAAGCTGATGCTGGACGTGCACCAGAAGGGACGCGCCATCGTCTCGAGCGGGTCCCGGGAACGGGCGGAGCTCGACGTCTTCCGGCTGCACGAGCACGGCCTGTGGGCGACGATGGAGCACGAGGCGTGAGGTCCGGGTGAAGCTCGGCCGCCGCCTGCGCCGCACCAGGGCGGGTCAGTACCAACTGCGACTGTCGAAGGCGGAACGGGACCTGCTCCGCTCGCTACCCGGCCAGGTGCGGGAGCTGATCGACTCGACCGATCCCGCCGATCCGAGCGTGCGTCGCCTGTTCCCCCCGGCCTACCGCGACGAGGAAAAGGCCGAGGCGGACTACCAGGAGCTCGTGCACGCCGAACTCCTCGAGCACCACCGCCAGGCCCTCACGGTGATGGAGGAGACCATCGACGCCGACCGGCTCGACGAGGGTCAGGTCGTCAGCTGGCTCTCGGCGCTCAACGAGCTGCGCCTCGTGCTCGGCACCAATCTCGACGTCAGCGAGGGTCTCGAGCCGGTCGACACGAGCGATCCGCGGGCCCCCGGGCTCGCCCTCTACGGCTACCTCAGTTGGCTCGAGGAGCAGGTGGTCGAGGCCCTCGAGACCACGCTCTGAGGAGCGGCGGGCGGCGAGCTCGGACAGTCCTGCCGTTCCACATCTGGTCGAAAGTGGTCACCGCGGCTGCGAGCGAACCGCCCACTTTCGACCAGATGCGGAACAGGAGGAGTGTGCGGACGGCGGCGGCCTCAGACGCCAGACGGGTAGTAGATGGCGCCGGCGGACCCTGGGCCCGTGTGGGCACCCACGCTGGGGCCGATCCGGTATCGCACCACCTCGAGCACCTCCGGCGCGTCCACGAGGGCTGCCTCGAGCGCGTGCCACAGCGGCGCCGCACCGGCGTCGGCGATCCCGAGCCCGACGCGCAGGGCGGTGCCGGCGTCGCGGACGGTCGTAGCCATGACCCGCGCCGCCTCGTCCATCGTGGCCACCTCGCCGACGGGCACCATCCGTCCCTCGGCCAGCGTGAGCACGGGGATACCAGCAGAGCCGCCGGACCCCGACGGAGCCGCCAGCCTCCCGCCACTGCGGGCCAGCTCCAGGGCCCCCACCACGAAGACGTTGCCGGTCCGTGCCGCCACCGCCTCGGCCACCGACGCCGCCTCCTCGGCCCCGGCACCCTTGGCCGCCGCCTCGGCGGCCTCCCAGACACAGCACGCCACTCCGAACGACGCCGTCCCGGTGTCGACCAGCCGCACCGGGACACCGGCACCGCGGGACGCCACGCGAGCCGCGTCCAGCGTGCTCGACACAGAGGATCCGAGGTGGACCGACAGGATCTCCGAGGCGCCCCGCTCCACCAGCGCCTCGTAGGCGAGCACGAACCGGCCCGGCGAGGGCGCCGCCGTCGACACCTGGGTCACCCCGTGCTCGAACCGGGCGTAGAAGCCGTCGGCGTCGAGATCGACCCCTTCGAGGAAGTCGTCACCGTCAAGGGTCACCGTCAAGGGCACGACCTCCACCCCGTAGCGCTCGACCAGCTCGGGTGGCAGCTGGGCGTTCGAGTCGGTGCACAGGCCGATCACGTTCACTCCTCGCGTTTCGGTGCGCGCGCGGTGGCGAAGCGGTACAGGATGACGGCGCTGCTGGCACCGACCGCCAACGGCAGCGCCGCCGTCGGGCGCGGCCCCCAGAGGTTGGGCCATCCTTTCCGCCACCACAGGATCGCCCCACCGATCCAGGCGGCCGACGAGAGCTGCGTGGCGACCGACGCGCGCCGCCGCCACGGCCCCGTCGAGCTCAGGGCGGCGACGGCGAGGTCGACCGGAAAGTAGGCGGGGAAGGTCGCGAGGCACTGTCCCACGCTCGCCGCCACGCCCTTGCCGCCTTTGAACCCGCTCGCAGCCGGGAAGCAGTGACCCAGGACCGCGGCGGTGCCGCCCAGGTGAGCACCGGTCCCGCCGCCCACGGCCCGACCGACGGCGCACGCCATCGCCCCCTTGGCGATGTCCGCCGCCAGGACGGCCGTGCCCCAGCCCCCGCCCAGCACCTGCATGGCGTTCACGGCGCCGGGGTTCCCCGACCCCGCCGTCCGCAGGTCGGTCCCGCCCCCGGTGGCCAGCCGGGTCGCCACGTCGGCCGAGGGCAGCCCACCCAGGGCGTACCCGGCGAGGGCGGTGCCGGTCAGGCGGGCAGCGCCGGCGAGGGGGCCACGTCGCGCTGCTCGCACGGCTCCCATCGGGCGTCACCCTACTGCGGTGTCCACGACGGATCGCCGGTGGGTAGAAGATGGTCGCCCCTATGGCACCGCCCACCGTGAACGAGCCGATGCCCGTCCTGATCGTGTCCTCGCGCCTGACCGACCGGCGCCGCTCGGCTCTGACGGCCGTTGCCGCGAGGGCAGTCGGCGTCACCCGTACCGACGTCGTGCCCGCGGGCCCCGATGTCCCGCCACCTGGGGGGTACGGGGCCGTGGTGGTGGACGGCGGGACCGACGGCCTGAACGACGACTGGCTGCGGGCGCTGCACGGTCACGTCGAGGCCGGCGCGTCGCTGCTGCACATTGGTGGCGACGGGCGCCTCGGTGCGGACGCCGGGCGCCTCGGTGAGTGGTTCGCCAAGGTGGTGTCGCCGACGAGCGTGCTGACCCAACGGGTGCGCGACGAGTTCCCGATCGTGGACCGCCTCCGGCCGCTGAGGTCGGCCCCGGCGGCGCAGGTCTGTGTGTCGGTGAGCGTGGGCTACGAGGATCAGCCGGTGATCACCGAGGTGGCCGCAGGACGAGGCCGGATCGTGACCTCGGGCCTCGGGAACACCGAGGGCGCGCTCGAGAACGAGGAGCTGGCGACGATCCTGCGTCGGGCCCTGCGCTCCCGCCATGCACCGGACCGCGGGGGCCGACCTGTCGGTCTGGCCGTCGTGGGGTACGGCCCCTACGGCGGCATGGGCTACCACCACGGCGCCGCCGCCCGGGCCACAGCCGGTCTCGACCTGGTGGCGGCCTGCGACGAGAGCGCCGAACGGCGCAAGGCCGCCGAGGAGGAGTTCCCTGGCATCCGGGCGTACACGACAGTGGCCGAGCTGGCCAGGGACGACGACGTGGAGGTGGTGGTGGTCGCCACCCCACCGGTGTCGCACGCCAGCATCTCGATCGAGCTGCTGCGCGCCGGAAAGCACGTGGCCTGCGAGAAGCCCTTGTGCCTCACCGTGGGCGAGGCCGACGAGATGCTGGCGACGGCGCAGGCGCACGACCGTGTTCTGACAGTCAACCAGAGCAGGCGATGGGACACCGACTTCGTCGCCATTCAGCGCGCCGTTCGCGCCGGGATGCTGGGCGAGCTGTTCAACGTCGAGACGTTCGTGGGGGGCTTCGAGCACCCGTGTCGGGCGTGGCACTCGGAGGAGTCGATCTCGGGGGGAACCGTCTTCGACTGGGGCTCGCACCACCTCGACTGGATCCTCCTCCTCATGGGCGACATGCCAGCCGTCGTCGAGGCCCACGGGCACAAGCGGGTCTGGCACGACGTCACCAACCTCGACCAGCTGCGGGTCCGCCTCCGGTGGGACGACGGAAGGGAGGCGGAGTTCGTCGACAGCTCCGTGGCCGGCATCAGGCGACCGAAGTTCTATCTGCAGGGTGCGGCGGGCACACTCGCGGGCTGGTACCGACCACGGACCTTCGAGCGCCTCGAGCCCGGGGTGGGTCTCGTCGTCGAACGGGCGCATCACGCCGAGGCGCCGGCCGAGCTCACGCTGGCCCGGTACGAGAGCGACCACGGCCTGAGCGAGACCCGCCTCCCGCTCGCGGCGCCGCAGCCCTTTGCCTTCCAGCGCAACCTCGCCGATCACCTCGCCCTCGGCGAGCCGCTGGCCGTCACCCCCGACGAGGGCCGGAGGATCGTGGTCCTCCTCGAGGCCGCCCACCGGTCGTCGGAGCGGGCCGGTACACCGGTCGACGTGCGAGGCGGTTGACGGTACCGGTGCCGGTGCCGGAATGGCCCTTCCGACCGGGACGTTGGCCACGGGTGTGACCCGCCTGCTCACCATCATGGGCTCGGGGGAGACCAGCCCCACCATGGTGAAGATGCACCGCCAGCTCCTGGCCCGCCTGGGCCCGCCGCCGGTCCCGGCGGTGCTGCTGAGCACGCCGTTCGGGTTCCAGATGAACGCGGCGGACGTGGCGGCGAAGGCGGTCGAGTACTTCCGGGAGAGCGTGAACGCCGAGATCGAGGTGGCCGACATACGGTCGTCCGCGGAGGCCGACACCGTCCGCAACGAGACGATGCTGGCGAGGCTCGGCGAGGCTCGGTACGTCTTTGCCGGGCCTGGCAGCCCGAGCTACGCCCTGCGCCACTGGACCGGAACGGTCGTCCCGCAACTGCTGGCCGACAAGCTGGCCCGGGGTGGGGTGGTGACCTTCGCCAGCGCCGCCGCCCTGACGCTCGGGGTGGCGACCGTCCCCGTCTACGAGATCTACAAGGTCGGCGCCGACCCGCACTGGCTCGAGGGCCTCGACCTGCTGGCCGCCACCGGCCTGCACGCCGCGGTCATCCCGCACTACAACAACGCCGAAGGCGGGAACCACGACACCCGCTACTGCTACCTCGGCGAGCAGCGGCTGGCGGTCATGGAGCGCGAGCTACCGGAGGATGCGTTCGTGCTCGGGGTGGACGAGCACACGGCCGTGGTGATCGATCTCGACGCGGGGGACGCCACGATCGCCGGGCTGGGCGTGGTCACGGTCCGCTCCGATGGTCGCTCGACTGAGATCCCCGCTGGGAGCACCGTGACCATCTCCGAGATCGCCGATGTGGCCGCCGGTCGGGCGCCTCGCGCCGATCGCCAGGCCCCTGAAGGAGACCGTTCCGACGCGAGCCAGCCGTCGCCGGTCGGGGACGCCGAGCCGCAGCCGTCGGGGTCGCCGCTCATGGAGTCGGTGCGCGCCCACGAGGAGGCGTTCGCCGCCGCCGTGGCCGCGCGCGACGTCGAGTCGGCGGTCAGGACGATCCTGGACCTCGACGGCGAGCTGCAGGCCTGGTCCCGTGACACGCTCCAGTCCGACGAGATGGATCGCGGGCGGGCGGCTCTGCGGTCGATGGTCGTGCGGCTGGGCGAGCTGGCCCAAGTGGGAGCGCGCGACCCGCGCGAGGTGATCGGGCCTTTCGTGGAGGCTGTCCTCGGCATGCGGGCAGACGCCCGCGCCGACCGGCGCTGGCACGACGCCGACGTGGCGCGGGACCGGCTCGCCCAGCTCGGGGTCGAGGTGCGGGACAGCCCCGACGGCACCGAATGGATCGTGACCGGCGAGGCCGAGGGGCGACCCTGCTAGGCTCGCAGGGCCCGTGGGCAGCTCGAGCCCCCATCGTCTAGCGGCCCAGGACGCCGCCCTTTCAAGGCGGTAGCACGGGTTCGAATCCCGTTGGGGGTGCGCGGATTCGTCGGGACGCCGTCCCGCCAGCCAGGGACCTGTGGTGCAGTTTGGAGTGCACGCCGGCCTGTCAAGCCGGAGGTCGCGGGTTCAAATCCCGTCAGGTCCGCCAAACCCTCCTATCGCGGTAGGGTCACTGGCCACGGTCGGGTAGCTCAGTTGGTAGAGCGCGCGCCTGAAAAGCGTGAGGTCCGCGGATCGATGCCGCGCCCGACCACTGCGAAGCGGCTTGACGCAGGCCCGCCGCCAGCTTCTCAGAGGCCGAACACGCGCCGGGCGTTGCCGGCGAGGAACAGATCGGTCGCCTCGTCGTCGAGGCCGAGCGCGTCGAGCTTGGCCAGGGCCCGCTCCGGCGAGATCATCGGATAGTTGGTGCCGAACAACACCTTGCGCCGGCCGTGGCCTCGTAGGTACTGCACCAGCTCGGCCGGGTACCGGTGGGAGACGTAGGCAGAGGTGTCGATGTACACGTTGGGGTACTTGGTCGCCAGCGCGATCATCTCCGTGGTCCACGGGTACCCGATGTGCCCACCCACGATGACGAGGTCCGGCAGCTCGAGCGCGCCGTCGTCCAGGTACGGGATCGGGCGACCGGTCTCCGACGTGCGCAGCGGCCCGGTGTGCCCGACCTGGGTGCAGACCGGGATTCCCAGCTCCACGCACTCGGCGTACAGGGGGTAGTAACGCCGATCGTTGGGCGGGAGCCCCCACAGCCATGGCACGACGCGCAGGGCCCGGAAGCCGAGATCCTGCACCGCTCGCCGCAGCTCCCGCACGGCGGCAACGGGTTGGCGGAGATCGACGGAGGCCACGCCGACGAGTCGGTCGGGGTACCGGGCGACGAAGCCTGCCACCTCGTCGTTGGTGATGAGCGGACCGTCCGGTCCGTACCAGGCGGATATGAGCCCACGCTCCACCGAGGCCTGGTCCATCGCCGCCATCGTGAGCTCCAGCGGAAGCTCCTCGGTGGGGATCTCGGTCCCCGCCCACCGACGCAACGACTCGAACATGTCCTGGCCGAGGAAGCGGAGCGTCGGGTGCTGCATCCAGGCGTCGATCACGGCCGTCATGGCCGCCATGGTGTCACCCGGCGGCGCCGCCGGGCACGCCGGCGAGGGGTCGTCAGCCGGCCGGGGTCAGGGGGCCCGGAGGGCTGTCCCTGACGACATCGTCGGCCCGGGCGATCTCGGCCACGGCTTGGGCGACCTTGGCCACGACAGACTTGTTGAACACCGACGGGACGATGTAGCTCGGGGAGAGCTCGTCCGAGGGCACCGTGGCGGCGATGGCCTCGGCCGCCGCCAGCTTCATGGGCTCGGTGATGGCGACGGCCCCGGCGTCGAGGGCGCCCCGGAAGATGCCCGGGAAACACAGGACGTTGTTGATCTGGTTGGGGTAGTCGCTGCGCCCCGTGGCCACCACGGCGGCGATGCCCTCGGCGTCCTCGGGGGCGATCTCGGGATCGGGGTTGGCCAGGGCGAAGACGATGGGCTTACTGGCCATCGCCGCGAGCTGGTCGCGGGTGACGAGCCCCGGTCCGCTCACTCCGACGAAGACGTCCGCGCCTGCAAGGACGTCGCCCATCGATCCCTTGCGCATCTCGGAGTTGGTGTTCTCGCCCATCCACAGCTTGGACACGTCGGTGTCGCCCCGACCGGCGTAGATGGCACCCTTGCGGTCGACGCCCACGATGTGGCCCACCCCGGCCTCGGAGAGGATCTTGGCTACGGCTACCCCGGCCGCTCCGGCCCCGCCGATCACGATCGAGAGATCTTTCATCTCCTTGCCGACGACCCGCATGGCGTTGCGGAGAGCAGCGAGCACGACGACGGCGGTGCCGTGCTGGTCGTCGTGGAAGACGGGGATGTCGAGGCTGGCCTTGAGCCGCTCCTCCACCTCGAAGCAGCGGGGGGCGGCGATGTCCTCGAGGTTGATGCCTCCGTACACGGGCTCCAGGCGCTCGACCGCCTCGACCAGGTCGTCGGCGGAGTCCGCCCGCAGACAGACGGGCCAGGCGTCGATGCCGGCGAACTCCTTGAACAGCATGGCCTTGCCCTCCATCACGGGGAGGGCGGCGTGGGGCCCGATGTTGCCGAGCCCCAGCACGGCGGTCCCGTCGGTGACCACCGCCACCGTGTTCGCCTTGATGGTGTAGCGGTGGACCTCCGGGGGGTTGTCCGCGATGGACAGGCAGACCCGCGCCACCCCCGGGGTGTAGGCCATCGACAGATCGTCGCGGGTTGCCAGCGGGGACTTGGAGGTCACCTCGATCTTGCCGCCCACGTGCATGCGGAACGTCCGGTCGAGCACGCTGTGGACGGTCACCTCGCCCATGGCCTCGATGGCCTTGGTGATGCGGGCCACGTGCTCGTCGTCGACGGCGAGCACCGTGATGTCGCGCACCATACGGTCGTCGGCGACGTCGATCATGTCGAGCCCGAGGATGTTCCCCCCCGCCTCGCCGATCGCCGTGGTCAGGCGGCCGAGCGCCCCCGGCGAGTGCTTGAGAGAGACGCGGATCGACACGGAATACGACACATTGGGTGTCCCCATGGGCCGCGAAGGTACAGCCCTACCAGGAGGGCGGCCAACGCCTCGTCGCCCCCCACGCTTGCACCCGCCAAGAGCCCACCCCTGCCGGCCGCCACCGGCGCCCGTCACACCCGGCCGCCACCGGGTCCTCGAGAGTCGGTCGGGCCCGCTCGGCAGGCCCGATGGGATCGCCCCGGATCAGGCCTCTTCGTACTCGGTGCGATCGAGGCAGTCGCGGATCTCCGACGCCCGGAAGCGCCGGTGTCCCCCCAGCGTGCGGATGGCCGTGAGCTTGCCGGCCCGTGCCCAGCGGGTCACGGTCTTGGGATTGACGCGAAACAACGTCGCCACTTCGCCCGGCGTGAGCAAGGCATCGGGCTGGCCCTGGTCGGCGGAGCTCCCGTCGCGGGTGGGTGTCGGCTGTGGATTGGTTGGCATGGAGTTCCCTTCAGGGTCCGGTTTCTCCCTCGAAGGTACGACACGACCGATTGTTGGTCGATAGACCAAGCGGACCATCTCTGTGGCCCGGAGCGACTAGTTCCTGGCCAGGGACGCTGCCAACCGCCGTTCCCTGGGGCGCTCGGGACCGGGCGTCGGCGGGGCTACCCTGGATCCAGGTGCACCTCTTCGACCGCATCGCTGGCGATGGACACGAGGAAGTCGTGTTCTGCCACGACGGGGCGAGCGGCCTGCGGGCGATCATCGCCGTGCACTCGACCCAGCTGGGCCCGGCGCTCGGCGGCGTCCGCTTCCGCTCCTACGCCAACGAGGACGACGCCCTGGAGGACGTGCTGGCCCTGTCCAGGGCCATGACCTACAAGGCGGCGGTCGCCGGGCTCGACCTCGGCGGCGGCAAGGCGGTGATCCTCGGTGACCCGGCCCTGATCAAGACCGAGGCCCTGCTGCGGGCGTACGCCCGCCACGTCGAGCGCCTCGGGGGGAGCTACCTCACCGCCGAGGACGTGGGCACGACCCAGGCCGACATGGACCTGATGCGCCAGGAGACCAGGTACGTGACGGGCACCAGCCGCTCGCTGGGTGGTTCGGGGGACCCCTCGGCCGCCACCGCCCTCGGCGTCCTCCAGGCCATGCTGGCGCTCGCGACCCACCTGTGGGGCTCGCCCGACCTCCGGGGCCGGCGCGTCGTGGTCAGCGGTGTGGGCAAGGTGGGTCTCGCCCTGGCCCGCCACCTGGTGGATGAGGGAGCGGTCGTCGTGGCCAGCGACGTCGACGAGGCCGTCGTGGCGAGGGCCACGAGCGCTCTCGGGCTGGCGTCGGTGCCTCCCGAGCAGGCCCACGCCGCCGAGTGCGACATCTTCTCGCCGTGCGCCCTCGGGGGGGTGATCACGCCCGAGCGCATCAGCGAGCTTCGCTGCGAGGCGATCGTCGGGGCGGCCAACAACCAGCTCGCCGAGCCGCAGTGCGCCCGGCTGCTCGTCGAGGCCGGCATCACCTTCGTGCCCGACTACGTCGCCAACGCGGGCGGGATCATCAACATCGCCCAGGAGCTCGTCAGCCACCGGCGCGAGCTGGCCTCCACCAGGGTCCGCACCATCTTCGACACCACCATGGCGGTACTGGACGAGGCGAAGACCGAGGGCGCGAGCCCGACGAACGTGGCCGACCGCATGGCCGAGCGCAGGCTGGCGGGGTACGGTCGGTCGGGACGTGCCGGAGCGGCGCGAGCCACCGTCACAGGGGGGTGATGGCCTCTGTCCTCGATCGCTGAGCCGGCCCGCTCGACGAGCGCGGAAGAGCTGGCCGCACTCCACATCCACGACCGTCACAGCGAGCTCGGCCTGACCGACGCCGACCTGCTCGGGATGTACCGCACCATCCTGTTGGCGCGGGTGCTCGACCAGAAGACCTGGGCCCTCAACCGTATGGGCAAGGCCCCCTTCGTGGTGAGCTCGCAGGGCCACGAGGGAGCTCAGGTCGGCTCCGCCTGGGCCACCCGGGCGGGCGTCGATCCGGTCCTGCCCTACTACCGAGACCTCGGGGTCGTGCTCGCCCTGGGGATGACGCCGTACGAGGTGCTGCTCGGGGTCTTCGCCCGCCCCGACGACCCGTGCTCGGGTGGCCGTCAGATGCCGAACCACTGGGGGCACGCCGGCCGGCGGATCATCAGCGGCTCGTCGCCGATCGCTACCCACCTTCCCCACGCCGTCGGCATGGCCCTGGCGGCCAAGCACGCGGAACGCGACGACGTCGTCATGTGCTACTTCGGCGACGGCGCCGCCTCGAAGGGCGACTTCCACGAGTCGCTCAACTTCGCCGGGATCCACCGCCTGCCCATCGTCTTCGTGTGCGAGAACAACGGCTACGCCATCTCCGTTCCCCTCTCCAAGGAGTCGGCGGTCGAGAACATCGCCGAGCACGCCCACTCCTACCGGTTGACCGGCGTGATCGTGGACGGCAACGATCCCATCGACGTCTACGCCGCGACCCACTCGGCCATCCGCCACGCCCGCAAGGGTGAGGGCGCCGTTCTGGTCGAGTGCAAGACCTACCGCTACCTGGGGCACACCTCCGACGACGACGACCGCAGCTACCGCACTCCCGCCGAGGTCGAGCTGTGGCGCAAGAAGGACCCGTTGGTGCGCATGCGGCAGTACCTCATCGAGCAGCGCCTCCTGTCCGAGCGACGCGAGGAGGAGCTCGAGGCCGAGGTCAAGGCCGAGGTGGAGGACGCCGCCAACAGGGCCGAGGCGGCTGCCGCGAGCGAGGCGACGACCGCGTTCACCAGGGTGTGGGCCCGCCCCCTGGGCGCCATCCCGGGGGCGCCCGCCGATCTGGCCGAGCCCCGCCCGCCGAGATCCGACCGGCGCCCGCCGGCGGGTCCGGGCCCCGAGCGCACGATCGTGGACGCCCTCCGCCAGGCCCAGCACGACCTGCTCGCCGCCGACGAGCGGGTGATGATCCTGGGCGAGGACGTGGGGCCGAGAGGCGGCGTCTTTCGGGCAACTGAGGGGCTCCACGCGACCTTCGGGGACGCGCGGGTGATCGACACACCGCTGGCCGAGTCCTCGATCGTGGGGATCGGTATCGGGCTGGCGCTCGCCGGGCTGCGCCCCATCGCTGAGATCCAGTTCGCCGACTTCATCCACTCGGCGTTCGACCAGATCGTGAGCGAGGCCGCCAAGCTCCACTACCGCTCCAACGGCGCCTTCGAGGTTCCCCTGGTCATCAGGGCGCCCTGGGGAGGCGGCGTCCACGGTGCCCTCTATCACTCGCAGGCCGTCGAGGCCTTCTACGGCCACGTCGCCGGGCTCAAGGTCGTCGTGCCCTCGACGCCCGCGGACGTGGCCGGGATGCTCCGGGAGGCCGTGGCTGATCCCGACCCGGTGCTGTTCCTCGAGCACAAGAAGACCTACCGCCTGATCAAGGGACCGGTCCCCGAGGGCGACTGGACCGTCCCCATCGGGGTCGCCGAGGTGGTCCGCGAAGGCCGCGACCTGGCCATCGTCACCTACGGGCTGCACCGCCACCTGGCCCTCGAGGCGGCCGAGGCCCTGGAGGGCGAGGCGTCGATCGAGGTGGTCGACCTGCGCACGATCAATCCCCTCGACCGGGACACCGTGGTGGACTCGGCCCGGCGCTGCGGGCGGGTCCTGGTCGTGCACGAGGACAACGTCAGCTTCGGGGTCGGCGCCGAGGTGGCCGCCCTGGTCGCGGCCGACGCCTTCTTCGACCTCGACGCGCCCGTGCGACGCCTGGCCATGGCCGACGTCCCCGCCATGCCCTACGCCGCCCCCCTCGAGGCCGCCGTCTCCATCGGCACCGACGAGATCCTGGTCGCGGCGCGTTCTCTGCTGGCGGAGTAGCACGAGGGCGGCGGGCGCCGGAAGTCCGGGGCCCGGGTCCAACCGCTGCAGGTTCGCCCCACCCGTCGCCACGACTCGTTCTCGTCGCGTTGATGCCACGGAAATGCGGTATAGGCACTGCAGGTTGGCCTGACGGAGCTGCGGCGTGCCGAACTTGTCGCGAGGAGAAACGGTCGAGCCGGCCTACGGCCCCTCGTAGTCGAAACCGAGGTCGGGGGCGGTGACGAGGGCACGGAAGTCGATGCCCTCGGCTTCGGCCATGGCCGCGCACGTCCCACCGCGGTCGACGACCGTCACGATCATCACCGGGTCGGCCCCGGCCGCCCGCACGACGGCGGCGGCCTCGAGCAGCGAGGTCCCCCGGGTCACGGCGTCCTCGGTCAGCACCACCCGGTCTCCGGGGTCGACGGCGCCGGCGATGCGCCCGCCGCCGCCGTGGTCCTTGGCCTCCTTGCGCACGCTGAAGGACTTGAGCGACCACCCCCGCAGGTTGCCGACAGCCGCGGTGGCGAAGGCCACCGGGTCGGCACCCATCGTGAGCCCGCCGATCGCCGTCACGTCCTCGGGCAGCACCGAGAGCACGCCGTCGACCATGAGCAGCATGCCCTCGGGCCGGCACGCCGTCTGCTTGGCGTCGACGAACCAGTTGCTCCGGCGGCCCGACTTGAGCACGAAGTCGCCGCGACGCACGGAGTGGGCGAGCAGGTGGTCACGCAGGGCCGACAGGGAAGGAGGAGCGTCCGGCCTCACGCGTTGCGCCGGGTCCGCGCCGCCTGCCGGTGGGCGTCGAGACCCTCGGCCGCCAGCCCGGCGACCTTGTTCACGCAGGCGCTCAGCTCGAGCGGGTCGAAGGGCTTGCCGAAGACGTCGACGGCGCCGAGGTCGAAGGCCCGGGTCAGGTTGGTCGGGGTGGCTCGGGCCGACACGACCACCACCGGGGTCCCGTCCCGCAACTGCTCGACCACCCTCCAGCCCGGCTGGCCCGGGAGCAGCAGGTCGACGAGCACGACGTCGAACCGCTGCTGACCCAGGGCCTTGAGGGCCTCGTCGGCGTCGCGGACGGTGACCACGTCTGCACCGTCACCCGCCAGCGTCTCCTCGAGGAGACGCAGGATGACGGGCTCGTCCTCCACCACGAGCACCCTGGGCATCCGCTCAGCCCTCCATGTGGACCTGTCCCGCCCCGCTCGACAGGATCCGGCCTATGGGTACGGCCCGCCGGCCATTCTCCCCCAGCACGTCAAGAGCTCGGCCAGCGTCCGCGGCATCCACCACAGCGACCATACCCACCCCGAGGTTGAAGACACGATCCATCTCGGTATCGGGCACCCTGCCGGCCCGCTGGATCTCCGCGAACAGCGGCGGCACCTCCCAGGTCGAACGGTCGACCACCGCGTCGCATGCGCCGGGGAGCACCCGGGCCAGGTTGGCGGCGATGCCTCCGCCGGTGACGTGGGCCAGGGCCCTCACCCCCACCTCCCTCGCCAGGGCGAGGACCGCAGGGGCGTAGATGACCGAGGGCTCCATCAGCTCCTGGGCCAGGCTGTGGGCGGCTCCCGCGTACGCCGGGTCGTCGAGCGACCGGCCTCCCACCTCGAGCAGCGCCCGCCGGGCGAGCGAGTACCCGTTGCAGCGCAACCCCGGGGACACCAGGCCGATGAGCACGTCGCCCGGACGGACGCGCGCGGCGCCGAGGACCTCGTCCCGCTCGACGACCCCGACGGCGAAGCCGGCGAGATCGAACGTGTCGGCGGCCATGGCGTCGGGGTGCTCGGCCATCTCTCCGCCGATGAGCGCGCAGCCCGCCTGCCGGCACCCCTCGGCGATCCCGCTGACCACCCGCTCGGCGCGATCGGGGTCCAGCCGCCCCGTCGCCAGGTAGTCCAGCAGGAACAGCGGCTCGGCTCCCTGGCACACCAGGTCGTCGACGCACATGGCGACCAGGTCGATGCCGATGGTGTCCAGCCGCGCCGTCATCGACGCCAGCAGCGCCTTGGTCCCGACGCCGTCGGTGGCGGCGACCAGGACCGGCTGGCGGTAGCGCTCGCTCGCCAGGGCGAACATGCCGCCGAAGCCGCCCAGGTCGCCCATGACCTCGGGCCGGTAGGTCGTCCGGACGACGTCCTTGATGCGCTTCACCGCCTGCTCGCCGGCGCCGATGTCCACGCCGGCGTCGGCATAGGTCAGCCCGCGGCTGCCCGGGCCAGCCCCGTCAGGCCCGGATGGCAACCTCGAGGACCTCCTTGGCGGGAGCGGGCGAGATCTCGACCGGGTAGTCACCGGTGAGACAGGCGCTGCAGAACCCGGCCCCGGGAGCGTCGATGGCCCGCTCCAGGTTGTCGAGGGTGAGGTAGGCGATGGAGTCGGTCCCCAGGTACGCGCCGATCTCCTCCACCGACAGTTGGGCGGCGAGCAGGTCCTCCCGGCTGGGCGTGTCGATGCCGTAGAAGCAGGGCCAGGCGTAGGGCGGGGACGACACCCGGAGGTGGATCTCCGCCGCGCCGGCGTCGCGCAGCATCTCGACCATGGCGCGCGTCGTCGTACCCCGGATCACCGAGTCGTCCACGACGATCAGCCGCTTGCCGACGATGTTCTCCCGTAGGGGGTTGAGCTTGCGCCGCACGCCTCGGGCACGCGCCTCGGGGGTGGGCGCGATGAACGTGCGCCCGATGTAGCGGTTCTTCACCAGCCCCTGCCCGTAGGGGATGCCGCTCCGACGGGCGTAGCCCTCGGCCGCGGGTACGCCGGACTCCGGTACGCCCATGACGAGATCGGCGTCGACCGGAGCCTGCTCGGCCAGCAGCTCTCCCATGCGCCGGCGGGCCCCGTGCACCTCCTTGCCGTAGAGCAAGCTGTCGGGGCGGGCGAAGTACACCAGCTCGAAGATGCACAGCTTGGGATCGACCCTCTCCGCCGGGAACGGATGGACCGAGCGCACGCCGGTCCGGTCGATCAGGACCATCTCGCCCGGCTCGAGCTCCCGCACGAAGCGGGCGCCCACCACGTCCAGCGCGGGTGTCTCCGACGCCAGCACCCAGCCATCGTCCAGGCGCCCCAGGCACAGCGGGCGGAAGCCGTTGGGGTCGCGCACACCGACGAGGTGCTCTGCGTCCATGAGCACGAACGAGAACGCTCCCTCGATGTCGGGCAACACCTTGGTGAGCGTCGCCTCCAGCTCACCACCGCCGTCCGCCCCGTCGGGGGAGAACGCCAGGGAGAGCAGCTCGGCCACCAGGTCGCTGTCGCTGGCCACGACGCCGGGCAGCATCCCCGCCCGCTCGGCCAGCGCCGCCGTGTTGGTGAGGTTGCCGTTGTGACCCAGGGCGAAGCCGGCCGTGCCGACCGAACGGTAGGCCGGCTGGGCGTTGCGCCACGTGCTGGACCCGGTCGTCGAGTACCGGGTGTGCCCGATGGCGAGGTCGCCTTCGAGCGCCGCCACCGTCCGCTCGTCGAACACGTTGGTGACCAGACCCATGTCCTTGACGACGGTGATGGTCTCGCCGTCGCTGACCGCCATCCCGGCCGACTCCTGCCCCCGGTGCTGAAGGGAATAGAGCCCGTCGAAGGTCAGCTGGGCGACCGGCGCACCGGGCGCGAGCACGCCGAACACCCCGCAGGCCTCCCGCAGGGCATCATCTCGGAGGCCGGGCCGCGGTAGCGGCACTGGAGTCGGGGACGTGAGGTGCGCCTTCTCCCCGCCCGGCTGGCCTGCCCTCACTACTTCAGTCTCCCACAGCCCCGGCCGTTCTTCGGCCAGGCGAAGCTAGCCTGCTCTGCGCATG
This sequence comes from Actinomycetota bacterium, assembly GCA_005888295.1. Taxonomy (GTDB): domain Bacteria; phylum Actinomycetota; class Acidimicrobiia; order Acidimicrobiales; family AC-9; genus AC-9. The sequence continues at coordinate 13,801 of VAWP01000045.1, read as the reverse complement.
ATCGATCTCCATACCCATTCGACCGTTTCCGACGGATCCGATCCACCAGCGCGCATACCCGAGCTGGCGGCGGCGGCCGGGTGCAGCGCCGTCGCCCTCACCGACCACGACCGCCTGGACGGGTTGGCGGAGGCCCGGGCGCGGGCCGAGGCGCTGGGTGTGGAGCTGGTCCCGGGGTGCGAGGTCTCGTGCGAGTGGGCGCCGGGCACGCTCCACGTGCTGGTCTATTTCGTCGAGCCGGGTGAGGGGCCCCTCCAGGACGAGCTGGCCCGGCTCCAGACCGATCGGACCGAGCGAAACCGGCAGATGGTCGAGCGCCTGTCGGTTCTGGGGCTCCCGGTGACCCTCGAGGAGCTGGCGGCCGAGGCCGGCGGTGACGGGGCCGGGCGTCCGCACATGGCGTCGATCCTCGTTCGCAAGGGCGTCGTGGGATCCGTCCAGGAGGCCTTCGACCGCTACCTCGCCCGAGGACGGCCCGGCTACGTGAGCAAGGCCCGCCTCTCCCCCAGGACCGTGGCCGAGCAGGCCCGTGGCTCCGGTGGCGTCGCCGTGCTCGCCCATCCGCTCAGCCTGCAGCTGGGCGAGCGCGAGCTGGACTCGACCGTGGCGGAGCTGGCCGACGCCGGGCTCTCGGGCCTCGAAGCGCTGTACGGCCGGTACTCACCGGACGAGCGGGCGGGACTGGCGGACATCGCCCACCGTCACGGCCTCGTCGCCACCGGCGGGTCCGACTACCACGGCACGTACAAGCCCGACCTCACCGTCGGCACGGGACAGGGGGACCTGTCGGTACCGGAGACGACGGTCACGTCCCTCGCCGAGCGTCGCCCCTAGAGCCACCACTAGTGGCGGCCGGCGACGCGATCGGGCAACGTCGATCGCCAGGCCTGCTCGAGGTCGGCCAGGGCGACATCGACGAGGCCCTCGACGACGAGCCGGTCGCCTCTGGCAATGCCGAGCTCGCTCACCGCCAACCCGGCCGACCTGGCCCGGGCGGCGATCCCCTCGGGGTTCGCCGTGCACACCACGACGCGCGACGGCGACTCGGAGAACAGCTCGGCATGACCGGCGATCCCGCGCGCGACCAGACCCGTCCCCGACTGCACGGCCAGCTCGGCCAGGGCTACACCGAGGCCCCCGTCGGACACGTCGTGCAGGCCGGTCACGACACCGTCGCTCACCAGGTCGACGACGAGCTCGACCAGGGCGCGGTGCACGGCGAGATCGAGCGGTGGCAGACGCCCGCCACCGGACGCGGCGCCGCTGCCGCGCTCGGCCGCCCACCGGGACCCGCTCAGCGACGCCACGGTGTGCCCCAGCAGCAGGAGGCGCTCCCCCGGCACCAGAGTCAGGCCCGGCAGGCGACGCTCGAGCCGGTCGATGAGCCCGACGACCCCGACGACGGGCGTCGGATCGATGTCGCGTCCCTGGCTCTCGTTGTAGAGGCTGACGTTGCCTCCGACGACGGGCAGTTCGAGGGCGCGACACGCCTCGGCCAGCCCGTCCACGACCTCCGACAGCTGCCACATGACCTCGGGGTGCTCGGGGTTGCCGAGGTTGAGGCAGTCGACCGCGGCCACCGGCCGGGCTCCGGCACAGGCCACGTTGAGCGCCGACTCGGCGACGGTCATCGCCGCGCCCTGGCGGGGGTCGAGACGGCACCACCGGCTGTTGCCGTCGGTGGAGAGGGCGAGCCCACGACGGCTGGCGGGGAGCCCGGGTGCCTTCAGACGCAGCACGGCAGCGTCGCCACCGGGTCCTTCGACGGTGTTGAGGAACAGCTGGTGGTCGTACTGCTGGTACACCCACGAGGCGTCGGCCACGAGGGCGAGCAGGTCGGCGCCGCAGTCCGTGCGGTCGGCCTCGGGCCCGTCCGGCGCCACCGCGGCGATCGGTGCCGGAGCCCTTCGGGGCCGGTCGTAGACGGGGGCGTCGTCAGCCAGGGCGGCAGCGGGGACGTCGGCGAGGACCGCTCCGTCCCACCCGTCGAGGACCCGCAGCCGGCCCCCGCCGCCGTCGGGTTGGCCCGGTGTCACCCGCCCCACCACGCTGGCCGAGACCTCCCAACGGGCGCACACCTCGAGTAGGCGGGACAGGTCGCGGGGAGCGACGATGGCCAGCATCCGCTCCTGGCTCTCGCTGGTCATCACCTCGAACGGCTCCATGGCCGGCTCGCGGCGCGGCACGGCCGACACGTCGACGTCCATGCCCACACCACCGCGCGCGGCCGTCTCCGAGGTGGCACAGGTCAGGCCGGCGCCACCGAGGTCCTGGATCCCCACCACGAGGCCCGCGTCCAACAGCTCCAGGCACGCCTCCAGCAGCCGCTTCTCCTCGAAGGGGTCGCCGACCTGCACGCTCGGTCGCAGGGACTCCGACCCGTTGGCCGACGGTGCCCGCCCATCGCCCGTGGCGCCGAAGCCCGCCGACGCCAGCACGCTCACCCCTCCGATGCCGTCCCGGCCGGTGCTCGCACCGAGGAGGACGGCGAGGTTGCCGACGCCGCTGGCGCGACCCCGCACCAACCGCCCGACGGGCAGCACGCCGAGGCACAACACGTTCACCAACGGGTTCCCCGAGTAGCAGGGGTCGAAGCCGACCTCGCCGCCGACCGTGGGGACGCCGACGGAGTTGCCGTAGCCGGAGATGCCGCTCACCACGCCCTCGAGGAGCCACCGGTTCCGGGCGTCGTCGAGCGGCCCGAAGCGGAGGGAGTCCATCACCGCGATCGGCCGGGCGCCCATCGTGAACACGTCGCGCAGGATCCCGCCGACACCGGTCGCCGCACCCTGATATGGCTCTATGGCGGAGGGGTGATTGTGGCTCTCGATGCGAACGGCGACGGCGATCCCGTCACCGGCATCGACGACACCGGCGTTCTCTCCCGGCCCGACGAGGACCGCCTCCCCCTCGCTCGGCAGGCGTCGGAGGTGCAGCCGGGAGGATTTGTACGAGCAGTGCTCGCTCCACATCACGGCGAACATGGCCAGCTCGAGATGGTTGGGCGGGCGGCCGAGCACCGACTCGATCTCCGCCGCTTCCTCGTCGCTCAACCCCAGTGCCCGATGGATCACCTCACCCACGCCGACACCGTAATCGGGGGCCTTCCCTCATCGCTCAAGCAACCGTGTTTTTCCCGAATCACGAATTGAATTCCGCGTGGTCACTGCGCAATACTTCATCGATGGCCCGGACGCAGAAGCGCGCGAAATCTCCCATGTCAGCTCAGCACAAAGAGGCGCTGGCGGTCGGTCGTGAACAGGGGAGGGCCGTCCGGCGCTATCTCGAAGCCCTCGAGGCCAACCGGCCCAAACGAGGCCGCAAGCGCACCACTGACTCGGTGAAACGCCAGCTGGCCGCGGTGGAGCAACGCCTCGATTCGGCCGATCCGCTCAATCGGCTCCATCTGGTCCAAGAGCGGAGGAACCTGAAGGAGGAGCTCGATCGCAAGGACCGCTCCGTCGACATCGCCGCCCTCGAGCGCGAGTTCGTCAAGGCGGCGCCCTCCTACGGCGAGCGCAAAGGCATCAGTTATGCGGCCTGGAGAGAGGCTGGCGTGAGCGCCGCCGTGCTCAGACGAGCCGGGATCCAGCGGGCCCAGGGGTAGCCCCTGCCTCGGCGGTCGCAGCCCGCGATCGCCCTCGCGGCGGCTCCACCATCGTTCGCAGCAGGATCGCTCCGTCGGAGGACCCGAGCAGAGCGTCGTAAGCACGCTCGGGATGGGGCATGAGCCCGACGACGTTCCCAGCCTCGTTCGTGATCCCCGCAATGTCGTCGATCGAGCCGTTGGGATTGTCGCAGTAGCGGGCGACGATTCGCTCTTCGGCGCGAAGCTCGGCCAGTGTCTCTGGTTCGCAGGTGTAATTCCCTTCGAAGTGATTGATGGGAAGCCGGAGCACTGTTCCCGGTCGAGCCAACCGTGAGATGAAGGATCGACTGCGCTCTATACGGACGCTCACGGTCGTGCAGAGGAACCTCAAGTGACGGTTCTTCTGGAGAGCGCCGGGGAGCATGCCCGCCTCGGTGAGAACCTGAAAGCCGTTGCACACCCCCAGTACCAGCCCACCGTCGGCGGCGAACGACCGCACCGCGTCCATTACGGGAGAGAACCGGGCGATGGCGCCCGGGCGGAGGTAGTCGCCGTGGGCAAACCCACCCGGCAGGACGAGGGCGTCGACCTGCGCGACCGACCGGGCGCCGTGCCAGACCAGCTCGGCATCCCCGCCGAGACCTTCGATCGCCTCGACGACGTCGTGCTCGCAGTTGGATCCCGGAAAGACCACCACGCCCACGCGCCCGCTCACCCGGCACGACCTCCCGCCGCCATCGAGCCCGGCTCGGGCGAGATGCTGACGTCGGCCTCCTCGATCACCGGGTTGGCCAGCAGCCGCCGGCACAGCTCGTCGATCTCGGCGCGCGCCGCGGCCTCGTCGAAGGCGTCGACGTCGAAGCGGATCGCCTTGCCGACGCGCACACCCTCGACGCTCTCGAAGCCCAAGGCGGGCAGGGCCCGCTCGAGGGTGGCTCCCTGGGGGTCGGCGATCCCGGCGCGGAGCCGCACCTCGACCAGGGCGTGGAACCTCACGACGGGCGCGCTCCGTCGCCGTACCAGTCGGCCAGGCGCAGCCCCGTGATCTGCTCGTAGGCGGCACGGTAGCGCTCGCTGGTGGCCTTCACCACCCCGTCGGGCAGTGGAGGGGGGGGCGGCGACTTGTCCCAGCCCGTCGCCTCGAGGCAGTCGCGGACGGGCTGCTTGTCGAACGACGGCGGCGTGGCACCCGGTGCCCAGGCGTCGGCGGGCCAGAACCTCGACGAGTCCGGGGTGAGGACCTCGTCACAGAGCGCCAGTCGTCCGTCGATGAAGCCGAGCTCGAACTTGGTGTCGGCCATGATGATCCCGCGGGCAGCCGCCCACTCGGCGCCGCGTCGGTACGCGGCCAGGCAGATGTCGCGGGCTTCCTCGGCCACCGCCGCGCCGACCATGGCGACGGCGTCGTCGAAGCCGATGTTGACGTCGTGGCCTTCGGTCGCCTTGGTCGAGGGCGTGAAGAGCGCGTCCGGCAGCCGGTCCGACTCCCGCAGGCCGGCCGGCTGGCGCACCCCGTGCACGGTGCCCGACTGCCGGTACTCCTTCCACGCCGACCCGGACAGGTAGCCGCGCACGATGCACTCGATGGGGAGCATCTCCGCCCTTCGCACGAGCATCGCCCGTCCGTCGACCTGCTCCAGTCGGCTGGCGTCGGAGGGAAAGTCGGCGGGATCGGCGCTCACCAGGTGGCTGGGCGCGAGATCGGCGAGCTGGTCCAGCCAGAACACGGTCATGGCGGTGAGGACGCGGCCCTTGTCGGGGATGGGCTCCGCCAGCACGACGTCGAAGGCCGAGATCCGGTCGGTAGCCACCATCAGCAGACACTCGTCGCCGTGGCCGTAGACGTCCCTGACCTTGCCGGAGTGAACGTGGGTCAGTGTCACGGGGCCTCCTCGTCAATCGAGCCGATCCGGTCGAGGGCGTCGACGGCTCGCCGGGCGTGGCGCAGGGCCCGCTCGAGGCTGAAGGCCTCGTCGAGCTGCCCTGCGTCGAGTGGTACCTCGGGATCGGACTCGAGCACCATGCGCAGCGGCTTGGCCTCGTCCCAGGCCAGGCGGGCGTCGCGCTGCACGATCCGGTAGGCGGAGTCCCGGTCCATGCCAGACGCCACCAGGGCGAGCAGCACGGCCTGGCTGAACACCAGCCCGTGCGAACGATCGAGGTTCTCGAGCATCCGGTCACGGTGGACGACGAGGCCGTCGACGAGCGCGGTCATCTTCCTCACAAGGTAATAGGCGAGGAGGCTGGCATCGGGCAGGACCACGCGCTCCACCGAGCTGTGCGAGATGTCGCGCTCGTGCCAGAGGGCGACGTCCTCCAGCCCCGCCCCCAGGTAGCCGCGGAGCACCCGGGCCAGGCCCGACAGCCGCTCGGCCACGATGGGATTGCGCTTGTGGGGCATGGCCGAGCTGCCCTTCTGCCCCGACGCGAACGGCTCCTCGACCTCACCAACCTCGGTGCGCTGCAGGTGCCGGATCTCGGTGGCGAAGCTCTCGATGCTGGCGCCGACCGACGCGCAGGCCCACAGGTACTCGGCGTGCCGGTCACGAGCGACCACCTGGCTGGCCGGTACCGGACGCAGGCCCATGGCGGCACACACGCGGGCCTCCACGGCCGGGTCGGTCGCGGTCGGCCTGGAGGCACCAGAGGGCGAGCTTGGCACCGAAGGTGATCGGCTCGGCGTGGACCCCGTGGGTGCGACCCACCATGGCGACGTCGGCCAGCTCGCGGGCGCGACGCGCCAGCGAGGAGACGAGGTCGGCGCTGGCCTGCAGGAGAAGCTCGGCGGCCGTGGTGAGCGCGACCCCCAGCGCCGTGTCGACCACGTCGGAGGATGTCAGGCCGTAGTGGACCCAGGCCCCGGCCGGGGGGCCAATGGCGTCCTGCACCACGTCGACGAAGGCGGCCACGTCGTGGTCGGTCACCCGTTCCCGCTCGCCGATGGCGGCGATGGTCGCCGGGGTGATGGCCGGCGCCCGTTCCCGCACGGCGGCGGCGTCTGCCGCCGGGACCACGCCGAGCTCGGACCAGGCTTCCACGGCGAGTATCTCGATCTCCAGCCAGGTGCGGAACTTCGCCTCGTCGCTGAACAACGCAGCCATCTCGGGCAGGGAGTAGCGGGAGATCATCCCGTCGTCACCTCGCCCCGCCCGCCCGGAACTCGACCAGCTGACGGGCCAGCGTCTCGTCGGTCACGGCCAGCATCTCCACGGCCAGGATGGCAGCGTTGGCGGCGCCGTCGATGGACACCGTGGCGACTGGTATCCCGCGCGGCATCTGCACGGTCGAGTACAGGGCGTCCACGCCGGTCAGGGGACCGCCGGACAACGGCACGCCAATGACCGGCAGGGTCGTGTGGGCTGCGGCGGCACCGGCCAGGTGGGCGGCGAGGCCGGCGCCACAGATGATCGCCGCGAAGCCTTCCTCACGGGCAGAGCGGGCGAAGGCGGCGAGCTCGTCGGGGCTCCGGTGGGCCGAGAGCACGCGCTCGTCCGCCTCCACCCCGAAGCGCTCCAGCATGTGCACGGCGGGCGCCATGCGCTCGCGATCGCTCGGAGAGCCCATGAGCACGGCGACCCTCATGGCCTCGACTCCGCCACTGGGCCTGTCGCTGCCGCTGCCGCTGCCGCGATGTCGCGCCGGTAGTGGACGCCGGGCCAGTGCACGAGCGACGCCGCCTCGTAAGCTCGCTGGCGCGCCTGGGCCAGCGTCGACCCCATGGCCGTCACGTCGAGCACGCGGCCGCCCGCCGTGACCAGCCGCCCGGCCTCGTCGCTCGCCGTGCCGGCGTGAAAGAGAACCACACCGTCGACGGCGCTGGACTCGTCCATGCCGCTGATCTTGTCACCGCGGCGCGGGGTCGACGGGTACCCCTCGGCGGCCAGCACGACCGTGACGCAGGCGTCGCTCGTGAAGGTGGCGTCGCTGCGCAGCCGGCCATCCGCGGCCTCGGCCAGCAGCCCGGCCACGTCGCCCACCAGACGAGGGAGCACGACCTGGGCCTCGGGATCGCCGAAGCGCACGTTGTACTCGACGACCCTGGGGCCCTCGGGCGTGAGCATGAGCCCGGCGTAGAGCACGCCGCGGTAGTCGATGCCGCGACGCCGGAGCGCGGCCAGCAGCGGCTCGACGGCGCGCTCGACGACGGTGTCGACGACGTCGGGGCCGGCCATCGGCACCGGTGAGTACGCGCCCATGCCGCCGGTGTTGGGCCCCGTGTTGCCGTCGCCGACGCGCTTGAAGTCCTGGGCCGGCGCCAGTGGCAGCACCCGCCGGCCGTCGCACAGCGCGAGGAGCGACAGCTCCTCACCGGTGAGCCCCTCCTCGATCACCACCCGGTGCCCGGCGGGGCCGAAGGCCCGGCCCGACAGCTTGGCCTCGACGTCGGCCGCCGCCTCGGCCAGCGAGCCGGTCACCAGGACCCCCTTGCCGGCCGCCAGGCCGTCGGTCTTCACCACGTAGGGAGGCGACGCCGTGGCCAGGTGCTGCAGGGCGGGTTCCACCGCGGTGAAGGCCCGGTGGGCGGCGGTGGGCACGCCGGCGTCGCCGAGGACCTCCTTCATCCAGGCCTTCGAGCCCTCCAGCCGGGCGCCGTCGGCTCCGGGGCCCAGCACCAGCCGGCCGTCGGCCCGCAGCCGGTCGGCCAGCCCATCCACCAGGGGGGCCTCGGGCCCGATGACGTACAGGTCGGCCTCGATCTCCTCGGGCGGCGCCGGTGTGGAGATCGTCCGCTCCGAGGTCGCGGTACCGGGGTTCCCCGGGGTGACGACCACATCGGCCGTGCGGGCCAGGACGTGGGCCAGGGCGTGCTCTCGCCCACCGGCGCCCACGACGCACACCCTCATGCGGCGAAGCGCACGAACTGCTCCCTGCCGGGTCCCACGCCCACCAGGCTGACCGGCACCCCGGCCTGGGTCGACAGGAAATCGACGTAGTCCCGCGCCTCCTTGGGCAGCTGCGACAGCGCCGTGACCCGGGACAGGTCGGTCCGCCAGCCCGGCAGCTCCTCGTAGACGGGACGGATCTGGTGCAGCACCGACTGGTGGTACGGGACGTGCTCGTACCGCACGCCGTCGGCCTCGTAGGCGACGCATACCTTGAGCGTCTCGAAGCCGTCGAGGACGTCGAGCTTGGTCAGCGCGATCTCCGACAGTGAGTTGAGGTGCACGGCATGGCGCAACATCACGGCGTCGAACCAACCGGCGCGCCGGCGGCGACCGGTATTGGTCCCGAACTCGTTGCCCCGGTCGACCATCATGGCGCCGTGGTCGTCGTCGAGCTCGGTCGGGAACGGTCCCGATCCGACGCGGGTGACGTAGGCCTTGGCGATGCCGATGACGCGCGAGATGTCGCGTGGGCCGATGCCGGACCCGGTGCACGCTCCCCCCGCGCACGGGTTCGACGAGGTGACGAACGGGTACGTGCCGTGGTCGAGATCGAGGAAGGTGGCCTGCGCGCCCTCCAGCAGGATGTTGGACCCCTGCGACAGCCGGTCGTGGACCAGGGCGACCGTGTCGTCCACCATGGGCTCGATCCGGGGGGCGAGCTGGCCCAGGTAGCAGTCGACGATGTCGTCGGCCGAGAGGGGCAGCCGGTTGTACACCTTGGCCAGGACGGCGTTCTTCTCCTTGAGGGCCACGTCGAGCTTCTGGCGGAAGATCTTTGGGTCCAGCAGGTCCTGCACGCGCAGGCCGACCCTGGCCGCCTTGTCGGCGTACGCGGGACCGATCCCCCGCTTGGTCGTCCCGAGGCGGTTCTTGCCCAGGTAGCGCTCGGTCACCCGGTCGAGCTCGTGGTGGTAGGGCATGATCAGATGGGCGTTGCCGCTGACCTTGAGCCGGCTGCAGTCGATGCCCTTGGCTGCCAGCGTGTCGATCTCGTCGATCAGCACCGCCGGGTCGACGACGACGCCGTTGCCGATCACCGGGGTGATGTGCTCGTACAGCACCCCGCTCGGGACCAACTGGAGAGCGAAGGTCTCGCCGTCGACCACGATGGTGTGACCGGCGTTGTGCCCGCCCTGGTAGCGGACGACGAGCTGCATCTCCCGGGCGAGTAGGTCGGTGAGCTTGCCCTTCCCCTCGTCGCCCCACTGGGTTCCGACGACTACGGTCGCGGGCACGCGCCACCTCCGGTGCGATCCCAACGGCGAGCCGAGCATACCCGGGCTCGGGCCCCCCTGCGCCTAGCGGCGGCCCCGGTACGGGACGGGCGCCTGGCTGAGGGGCACCAGGTCCCGCCGGTACTGGCGGTGGGTGCGCTCGACCGCCTCACGCGCCTCGCGGCGGGCCTCCACCAGCTCCCGGCCCAGGCGCTGGACCAGGTCCTCGAGCTCGATCACCCGGCGCACCCCCTCGAGATTGAGGCCGGCGTTGGTCAGCTCCTGGATCCTCTGCAGGCGCTGGATGTCGCGCTCGCTGTACCGGCGGCTCCCGCCACCGGTGCGAGCCGGGTCGACCAGGCCCTTGCGCTCGTAGATGCGCAGCGTCTGGGGATGGACGCCCGCCAGCTCGGCCGCCACCGAGATCACGTAGACGGCACGGCTGCTCACGGTCTGGCGTTGCGGGTCCGGCCGTCGCATGCTCGCCATCGTCGTGTCACACCCCCAGATGCGATCTCGGAGACTCCTCGGAGGCCGATGCCAGCGCCTCCACCGCCTCCCGCTGGGCGTCGGTCAGGTGCGGCGGCACGGCCACCTCGACGGTGACGAGCAGGTCTCCCGCCGACTTTCCGCTCTTGACGCCCCGACCGCGCACGCGGAAGGTCCGACCCGACGGCGTCCCCGGTGGGATGCGAAGGGTCACGGGCCCCTCGAGGGTCGGCACCCTGATCGTCGACCCCAGGGCGGCCTCGGAGAACGTGAGCGGCACGG
>VAWP01000045.1:0-3292 GCA_005888295.1 Actinomycetota bacterium | reverse complement strand
GGCGGACCGTTGTTGCGGCCGGGACCACCCCGTCCCTTGATACGGATGCGCTGACCATCCTCGACGCCCGGCGGGATGCGCACACGCACGCGTCGGGCCCGGAGCTCGGCTCCGCTGCCATGGCAGGTCGGGCACGGCGTCTCGATCCGGACGCCGCGGCCGCCGCAGGTCGGGCACGGTTGGCTGAAGGAGAAGAGGCCCTGGTTGTCGTCGAGCACGCCGCGCCCGCCACAGCGCGGGCACACCGTGGGTGCCGTACCGGGCGCCGCTCCCGTCCCGTGGCAGGTGTGGCACGGGGCCTCGCCCATGACGTTGACCGTGGTCGTCACGCCCTCCACGGCGTCCTGGAACGACATGTGCAGCTCGGCTTCGAGATCGGCCCCACGCTGGGGGCCCGCGCCGCGGGCGCCGCGGTTGCCTCGTCCGAATATGCCGCCGAGCAGGTCGCCCAGCCCTCCGATTCCTCCGCCGCCAGCCGCGTCCTCGAACCGGAACGCGTAGTCCTGGCCGGCCCCCGCACCACCCGGGCCGCCGGCACCGCCGAAGCCGCCGAAGCCGCCGACGCCGGCACCGAGGGGTCCGAGCCGGCGGACCTCGTCGTACTCCTTGCGCTTGTCCGCGTCGCCGAGGACCTCGTAGGCGGCGGAGATCTCCTTGAAGCGCTCCTCCGCACCGGGGTTCGCATCAGGGTGGTACTGCTTGGCCAGCTTCCGATAGGCGCGCGTGATCTCCTTCTCGGTCGCCGACTCGGCGACGCCGAGCACCTGGTAGTAGTCCTTCTCGAACCACTCCCGCTGCGGAGCCATGTTGCCCGTTGCCTCGCTAGCCCTTGACCTTCACCATGGCCGGGCGCAGGACCCGACCCTTCCAGCGATAGCCCGCCCGGAGCACGTCGCTCACCTCGGGCTCCTCGTCCCCCTCTTCGTGCATCACGGCGTCGTGCTGGTTGGGATCGAACGGCTGGCCCTGTGGGTCGATGCGCTCGAGCCCCTCCTTGCTCAACACGTCGAAGAGAGACGCGGCGATCGGCGCCACGACCTTGGCCTCGGGCGAGTCGCCGGCGTGGGAGAGGGCGAGGTCGAGGGAATCGAGCACAGGCAGGAGCTTGACGACGATTCCCTCGGCCGCCCGCTCGAGGTGCTCGGTCTGCTGCCTGAGCACGCGCTTCTTGTAGTTCTCGAACTCGGCCTGCACCCGGCGAAGCGCGTCGAGGTACTCGTCGCGCTGGGTGGCGACGGCCACGAGGGACGCGTCCTCGGCGATCGCCTCGCTGCCGTTCACCTGCTCATCGGCCTCTCTCATCTCGCTCGGCTCTCCGGCCTCTCGGCCCTCTCGGCTGTCAGGCCCTGACGACGGCTCGGCACCACTGCGGGTCGGGTCACCCGGACCCTCCTCGGGGTCCACCGGCTCCGGCCCGCGCCGGTCGTCACGAGGGACCGGCTGCGGGACGTCCGTCGGCTTGCCGCCCTCGGGCGGCTCCCCGCCCTGGCTCATGCGCCGCGCTCGTGACCGTGCTCACCTTCGTCCACGATCTCGGCGTCGACGACCTCGTCGTCGGCGGGCTGCTCCTGCGTCCCGCCGGCCTGCCCACCGGGCTGACCGCCGGCCTGGCCGCCGGCCGCGGCGGACGGGCCCGCCTGCTCGTACAGACGCGAGGCAAACTCCTGGCTCGCCGTGACCAGTGACTCGGTCGCCCGGCGGATGGCCTCGATGTCGGAACCGGCCAACGCCTCCTTGAGAGACGACAGGCCCTGCTCGACCTTCTCCTTCTCGGGGCCGGAGATCTTCTCGCCCTGCTCCCGCAACAGCTTGTCGGTCTGGTACACGAGGGTGTCGGCGTTGTTGCGGACCTCGGCCTCGTCGCGGCGACGGCGGTCCTCGGCGGCGTGCGCCTCGGCGTCGCGGACCATGCGGTCGATGTCGTCCTTGGGCAGGGACGACTGGCCGGTGATGGTCATCGACTGCTCCTTGCCCGTGGCCCGGTCCCTGGCCGAGACGTGCACGATGCCGTTGGCGTCGATGTCGAAGGTGACCTCGATCTGAGGCACGCCGCGGGGCGCAGGCGGAAGGTCGACGAGCTGGAACTTGCCCAGCGTCTTGTTGTAGGACGCCATCTCCCGCTCGCCCTGCAGGACGTGGATCTCGACCGACGGCTGGCCGTCCTCGGCGGTGGTGAACACCTCGGTCCTCTTGGTGGGGATGGTCGTGTTGCGCTCGATGAGCTTGGTCATGACGCCGCCCTTGGTCTCGATCCCGAGCGTCAGCGGCGTGACGTCCAGCAGCAGCACATCCTTGACGTCGCCCGCCAGCACCCCGGCCTGGATGGCGGCGCCGACGGCCACGACCTCATCCGGGTTCACGCCCCGGTGGGGCTCCTTGCCGGTGAGCTCTTTGACCTTCTCCTGCACCGCGGGCATGCGCGTCATGCCGCCCACGAGCACTATGTGGTCGATGTCCTTGACACCCTTGTCCTTGGCGTCCTCCAGTGCCTGGCGCACCGGCGCCACGACGCGGTCCAGCAGCGCCGAGGTCAGCTCGGCCAGCTTGGCGCGGGTCAGGCGCGTATCGAGGTGCTTGGGTCCCGACGCGTCGGCCGTGATGAACGGCAGGTTGATCTGCGTCTCCTGCGTGGTGGAGAGCTCGATCTTGGCCTTTTCGGCCGCCTCGTACAGCCGCTGCAGCGCCATCGGGTCCTTGCTCAGGTCGATCGCCTGCGCGCGCTTGAACTCGGCCACCAGCCAGTCGAGTCGACTTGACCTCGAACACGCCGTCGCCGATCTCCAGCACGGACACGTCGAAGGTGCCGCCGCCGAGGTCGAACACGAGGATCGTCTGGTCTGACTCCTTGTCCAGGCCATACGCCAGCGAGGCAGCGGTGGGCTCGTTGATGATGCGCTTGACATCCAGCCCGGCGATCTTGCCGGCGTCCTTGGTTGCCTGGCGCTGGTCGTCGTTGAAGTACGCCGGCACCGTGATCACGGCCCCGCTGACCGCCTCGCCCAGATACGCTTCGGCGTCGGACTTGAGCTTCTGCAGGATCATCGCCGAGATCTCGGGGGGCGAGTACTGTTTGCCGCCCGCTTCAACGCGCGCATCGCCGTTGGGGCCGGCGACGACCTTGTAGGGCACGATCGACTCCTCCTCGCGCACCTCGGGCTCCTTGCGGCCCATGAAGCGCTTGATGGAGAAGACGGTGTTCTGCGGGTTGGTGACCGCCTGACGCTTGGCGACGGTTCCGACGAGTCGCTCGCCGGAGCTCGTGAACGCCACCACCGACGGGGTCGTGCGGCCG
>VAWP01000121.1 GCA_005888295.1 Actinomycetota bacterium | reverse complement strand
AGCGTGAGCACCGATCGGTGATGGTGAAGGTCGCTGTGCACGTCGAGGAGGCTTGGTCCGGCGGCTGCGGCAAGGCGAGCGATCACGTCCCCCCGACGCCCCTCGCTCAGGTTGACCACGCACTCCAGCAGCGCACGCCCTCCTGCACTAGCCCACGGGGGCACAGTACCGTGAGGGCATCAGAGCAGGTGGCGGCCGTGGCCGAGGTTCCCTGTGGTCGGACCCCAGCTCGTCCCCGGGAACCCCTGGCCCTACTCCCGGCGTTCGAGTACCTGAGGCAGAGACCGAGCTCGTCCCCGATTGGGAGGGGGTGGCGCGCACCTACGGCCGGTTTCTGTACACGATCGCCTACCGCCTGACGGGAGACCCCGATGACGCCCAGGACCTCGTCCAGGAGACACTGCTGCGCGTCCGCAAGGGCTTGCGCACCTACCGGCCGGGCTCCATGGAAGGGTGGTTGAGCCGCATCGTCACCAACGCCTTTCTCGACGACGTGCGGCGCCGACGACGGAGGCCGGTGGCATCGATCGGAGACCCGCCCGAGGGCGCCTTCGGCTCGGCGCCCGCAGCCGAAGAGGCGATGATGGCCGACGCCCTGCCGTCCGACATCGAACAGGCGCTGCTGCGTGTGCCGGAGGAGTTCCGTGTCGCCGTGGTGCTCTGCGACGTCGTGGGGCTGTCCTACCAGCAGATCAGCGAGGCCCTGGGTGCGCCGGTCGGCACGGTGCGTAGCCGGATCCACCGGGGCCGGGCCCTCCTGCGTGAGGCCCTGTCGTGAGCGGCGCCCCCCCGGCGGACGACCGCACCGCCGGCCCGGGAGCCGAGGGACATCTCGGTGATCGGCTCAGCTCACTGCTCGACGGCGAGCTTCCTCCGGCCGAGATGGCCGCGGCACAGCGCCATCTCGAGGACTGCGAGACCTGTGCCGACGAGCTCGACGAGGTGGAACGGACACGCCAGTTGCTGCGGGGGCTCGACCCCCCGAGGCCGCCGGAGGGTTTCGTTCCCCGGCTCCTCCGACGTCACCGCATGCTCACCCTGCTGGTTGCGGCCGCATCGGTGATCGCCGCCGTCTCGGCCGCGCTCGTGTTCATGCTGAGCTCGCCCCGTGAGGATGTCACGCCGCCGGTCAACCGCTTCGAGCGCATCCACGCCACGTCCACCCCGAGCCCCGACCCGATCACCGAGATGGCGCCCGCCGGCGTCCCGACCTCGATGGGACGCTGAGGTGACGGGTTGGCGTGCTGGGAGGGTCGTCCTCGTCGTGGCTGGGGTCCTCGCCGCCCTTCCGACGACGGCGGTGGGCGCGGCTGCCGTCGACGCGGCCGGCCCCCCACCTCCCGGACTGTCCGCCGGCTCTGCCGGGAGCGATGCGATGAGCCCGGACGGGCGCCTCGACGGCGTCGACTTCGACGGCCTCGTGCGATTCACATGGGTCGACCGGTCTGGCGTGCACACCGCTCGGCTGCCCGTGCAGGGTGCCGGCGGCGTGGTCCGGGTTGGCGGACCTGGTGGCGCACGCGGGGTGGAGTGGCCCGCGGACGTCGGACCGCTGCCCTCGCTTTCGGGGAAGTACACCACTAGCGAGGCCAGCGGGCCCACCATCGCTGGTCGTCCCACCACGGTCATGCAGATCTGGTCGGGCGCCGGGTCGAGTGAGACGCTCGCCCTGGACCGGGCGACCGGGCTGGTGCTGGCCAGGGCGGAGCTCGACAGCGGCGGCTCGACGGTGAGGTCGATGGAGTTCGAAGCGCTGACGCTGCGCCTGACCCACCCACCGGGCGTCCCCGCCGGGCCTTCGGCGCGATCCACGTCGAAGGTCGCGCCCACCCGACTGCCGTCAGAGTACTCGGCGCCCTCCCGGCTGGCCGAGGGCTACCAGCGGCTGTGGACCGAATCCGTCTCAGGTGGCCTACGCGTGGTCTACAGCGACGGCGTTCACGGGCTGTCGATCTTCGAGCAGCCGGGCCACCTCGCCGGCGCGAAGAGCAGCTACCAGTGGGTGGGGGGTGAGGTGGTCACCTGGCAGGGGGGACCGACCGTCTTCACGGCGATCGGTGATGGCCCCTCCGCCGATGTCACGGCTGCCGCCCGTTCGGTCCCCCAGCCTCACCAGCGGAGCCTGCTGGGACGTCTCGGGTCGTGGTCGCGTGAGGTGGTCGACACCCTCAGCGGGAGTCGTTGACCGTCTCGAGCCTCCGCCGGCGGGCGATGCGCCTCCGCTCACGCTCTGAGGAGCCACCCCAGACACCGTGATCGATCCGGTTGAGCAGGGCGTACTCGAGGCATGGAGCCTTGACCGGGCAGTCAGCACAGATGCGGCGTGCGATCTCGACCCCGACGCCGTCGTTGGGGAAGAAGACCGAGGGGGGCATGTCCTGGCACTTGCCCGCTGTCATCCATTCGGTGTCCATGTCACCTCCGTTCCTTCCTCAACGCTGGCGGGGGCGGATTGGTTCCTGCCGCGTGATTTCCCGTGAAGGGGTCTACGTCGCCGACGAGTCCCGGATGGCGCCCAAGTAACCTGGGAAACGACCACCCCGCCCGCAAGGAGGAGATCATGTCGCAGTCACCCGAGGAGCTCGAGGCACCGCAGCCTCCCCGGGGCCATGTTCGGGTGGTCTACCTGGGTCCGGTCGCCCCCCATTGGGAGGTTCAGTCCGATTTCGGCGACCGCGCCCTGATCGAGGAGTTCCGGCAGCGCACCCTGGCCCGGCTGGTGCTGCTGCCTCCCCACGACCCTCAATTCCGCCGCAACCGGGAGCGAGTGGTTCGAGACGCCGAGCGGGAGAACCTCCTCCTCGACTGGGATCTCGGCATCCCGGAGGTCGACGAGCTGGAAGCCCAGGCGTAGCGGGCGGCGGCTCTGCCTGCGATGCGCGTGCTGGTCACCAACGACGACGGCGTCGGCAGTCCTGGTCTGGCCGCCCTTGCCTCGGCGATGGCCGAGGACGGCCACGAGCTGCTGGTGGCGGCGCC
>VAWP01000120.1 GCA_005888295.1 Actinomycetota bacterium | reverse complement strand
AGCACATCTCTACCGACGAGTCATCGTTTCTCTATGCCATCCAGCCGGATCTCGTCGTTCCTATCGTCGTCTTCCTCGCCAGCCGGACTTGCGAGCTCACCCACCACAATTACTCCGCCTGCGCCGGACGGTTCGCTCGCGTGTTCATCGGACTCGGTGAGGGTTGGTTGGCCGACCGAGGTAGCGAGCCGACTGCTGATGACATTCGGGATCACCTCGCCGTCGTCCAAGCGACCGAGCCCTTTACCGTGCCGACTTCGATCTTTGACGAGGTTGCAGAGATCTGTGCCCGACTAAGTATCAGCGCCTGATCAGAACCAGGGCATGCTGGCCGACCTCCAGGCGGCCGGGGTCCCCTCCAGCGCCATCGATCGCGCCGACCACGGTTGCTCCTCGGCCTTCGCCTCACCGTCTTCGATCGAGCAGGGCGTGGTGAAGTTCAAGGGTGACGGGGTCACGACGGCCACCATCGACAACGACCTCCAGGATGTGCAGAACATCACCCGCACGTCCCAGTCCCAGGGTTTCCATCCCCAATGGACGATCCCAGACGAGGGAACCGTAGCGACCACTGGAAACCCGTCGTTCTCTCCCGATCCCAACAACTTCAACAACGCCCTGGCCATCACTCCCTTCAATACGGCGCCAACAACATGCCCGGGCTCAAGGAGTCCCCGACCGACGTCCAGTGCGACCAGATCATGACCAGCCACGGCCAGCCGGCTGTCATGGCGTCAGGAGGAGTCCAGTTCGCGGGAGCGGTCTGCGATCTGATGTGGATGTTCGTGGCCGCCGTCGATCACGCCCCGGGCGTTGCGCCGGACCAGCTGGTATTGGGTTTGATCAACGGGACGCTGACCGGCGCGAGCGCAGACCGGCCGAAGAACCTAATAGTTGGTCTATACTCTGGGGCTGGGAATCGAAAGAGAGCGGTAGTTGCTAGCGCCGTGCCCGGAGCCATGGGGCTCTCAAAGGAGAAGAACCATGCAAGGCCTCAGGGGATTCGACGCGGCCTTCCTACATTTCGAGACGCCGACCAACCACCTCCATGTGGGACAGACGCGTGTGCTCGACCCGTCGACGGCGCCGGCCGGGCACTCGTTCGATGCCGCCCGCCTAGGGACACCGTGAGCGGCGTCAACAGCTCGGTCCACATCGAGCTGCCCGCCGAGGCGATCTGGGCCGCCATCTCCGACGTCCACTGCATGGGCGAGTGGAGCCCAGAGACCACCAGTTGCGCCTGGCGTGGCGCCGCGAGGGGCCCGGCGGTCGGGGCGCGGTTCCGCGGCCACAACCGCCTCCGGTGGGTGCGCTGGTTCACCGACTGTGCCGTCGTCGCGTGCGAGCCAGGGCGCGAGTTCGCCTTCGACGTGCACTTCGGCCCCGTCCCGGATGCCCGCTGGCGCTATCGCCTCGAGCCCGACGATGACGGGACGGGGTGCACGGTCACCGAGGACTGCCAGGACCGCCGGCCTGCGGTCCTCGCCAAGCTGTCGAACGTCGTCATGGGGATCCCCGACCGGGCCGAGCACAACCGGGCAGGCATCCAGATGACCCTGGCGCAGCTCAAGGATCGGCTCGAGGCCCGACATGGCCGTCGGGCCTCGGGGGGCTTGGGGTGACAACGCCCGGGCCACATGCAAGGCCGATACCGGAGGTGTCCCGTGGTCGAGGACGTACGCGGTGGAGCAGCCACGGCCGGACAGGCGGGCGGGGGCCGGCGGGCCGAACGCCAGCGGTTCTGCCGAGCCCGGCTGACCCTTTACTACGATTCTCACCGATGTCAACCGACGGATCCCGCAGGACCGAGATTCTCGAGACGGCCGCCTCGATCTTTGCCTCGGCGGGGTTTCGTGCCTCCTTGCAGGAGATCGCGGACGCCTGCGGCATTCTCCCGGGGAGTCTGTATCACCACTTCGGCTCCAAGGAAGCGATCATCATCGAGTTGGTCCGGCGCTACCGGGACGATCTCGATCGTGTCGCGGACGAGGCACTCCGAGATCTGCAGCAGTCGTCGAAGCCCGTCGAAGAGCGTGTCATCGAGTTGGGACGAGCCATCGCGGCGTGCGGCGTCCGGCATCGTGCGGCTCTCCTCCTTACCTTGTACGAGCCGCCCTCCGTACTCGGTGACGAGCTGGCGCGGCTGGCGAGCCAGGCACCGACTGCCATCGAAGGGGCGATGCTCGAGCTCCTTCGCAAGGGTCGAGCATCTGGAGCCATCAGGTCGGGGATCGATCTGACGCTGCTCAGTGACCGCCTCTGCCAGAGCATGCTCCATGTCGGTGTCGGCGTGTCGCACATGGCCCCCGGCGCAGCCCAGGTCCCCGTTGTGAGGCTTCGCATCCTGCTCGACGGGATCTCACCCCGCACGCCCTCGAATGCCGCTCTCGACCGCTCGCATTCCATCCAGGCCGTCGAAAAGGTCATCGCCACCTGGGACGAATCAGAGGACGACGACGGGCGGACAGCGCATCTTCGAGCCGTTGCCCGCCAGGAGTTCGGTCGACGGGGATACGAAACGACCACAATGCGAGATATTGCCGCGGCAGCCGGCCTCAGCACCGGCACCGTCTATCGGTCGTTCAGCTCCAAGGACGAGCTCCTGGTCTCCATCATGCGGTCGTACACCGAGAAGGTGAAGATGGCCTGGGAGGCGGCGGTGGGCACTGCCTCGACGGCGCTCGAGAAGATCGACGCTCTCATGTGGGCGAACATCCATGTGATGGATCGGTTCACTGACGAGTTCAGGATCCAGCTCGCCTGGCTCCGACAGTCGCCACCGAGCGCGCCCAACCTCGGGATGTCGTTCGCATGGCACCTTCGCCAGATCAAAGCGCTGCTCGCGGAGGGTGAGAACTCCGGCGAGCTGCACGTGGAAGGGGGAACGGTAGAGATCCGGGCTCGCTGCATGCAGGAAGCGATCGTCTTTCCTCCGAGCATCGTGAGCGCTGCCGGCACTCGCTCCGCGCACGCTCTGGCCAGGGACACCGTCCTGCGCGGTGCCGTGGCCCGCCAGCGGACCAAGAGGTGACGGGTCGCCGTGCATAGGTTCTCGCCGTCGAAGCGGGACGGTGGCACGTTGGCCCTGTTCACAGCGGCGGCAGACAGCAGTACCGAGCCGGCGGCCGACAGTCTCCGTCGGTACCGGCTCGTCGCCTCCGCCATCGCCGGACGAGCCGTCGAGGTGGCACCTGTCGTCGCCGGAGAGGCCGCCTGGAGTGACGGCGTGACGATCTTCATCAGCGCAGACGTAGATCCGCGCCGCCAGCTTGCCATGCTCGTGGTCCAATCCTCGCTGCTCGGAGCCGGAAGCCTTGACACGACCGTCCTGGCCGCGCTCTCTCGGCGTCCGGCGCTGGCGCGTCGGTACCTGGCGGTCGAGGGCCATCGCGCCCTCAGCAGGCACGAGCATCTGCTGCCGACGTCGGTGCGCCCGATGATCGATCACACGATTGCGGGCCGCACGACATCGCCGAACGAGTCGCTGGCAATCGCCGGCAGCCGTCAACCCCTGGACGAGGCGCCGGAGACCTTCGGGATGATCCAGCCACGACGGGTGGAAGCATCGGCCGTCGCCCCTGAGGACCGCGACGCTTTGCACCAGCACGTCCCTCGGCGCGCCGACCATGCGCAACTCCGTGAGCTCGACGGTGACGATGAGGAGGACGACGCCTCTGCGGCGGAGATGCTCCCGAGCCCGGTCGGAGGTGGGGGAGGCATCGGCCGGCTGCTGAAGAAGCTGCTCGGCGACGCGCGCGCAAAGGGCGACGGACCTCCCGGTGCGGATGCGCCGACCCACTGGACCCGACGGAGCAATCCGACGGCGCGTACCCATGCGGTCTCGACGACCACCGCTCCCGCTCCCGAGGGAACCGCTCACGTCGAGCGACAGGGGATCACCTACCCCGAGTGGGACCGAAACAAGAGGCGATACAAGCTCGACTGGTGCACCGTGGAAGAGATCGACCCGCCGGTTTCGGAGCTCGCGCCCTTCCGACCGGCCGATACCCAGCGTCTTCGCCGGGCGTTGGGACGGCTGGGTATGGAGTTCCAGCGCTACCACCGCCAGCTGCAGGGCGACGACATCGATGTCGACGCCGCGGTTGAAGCCCACGTCGACTTGCGAGCAGGCTCGGTGCCTGACGAAGCCGTCTACATCGAGACGCTGAGGCGCCGCCGCGACGTCTCTGTGCTGCTGTTGCTCGACGTCTCCGGCTCAGCTGGTGAGCCGAGCGCCACAAGCGTACCGGTGCACGAGCACCAGCGCTCCGCGGCCGGCGCGCTGGCTGTGGCTCTGCACGAGCTCGGCGATCGCGTCGCACTGTACGGCTTCCGGTCCCAGGGCAGGGCCGCCGTGCACATCCTGCCCATCATGCGTTGGTGGTCTCGTGCCAGGCGCCTACACTCGGCTGGGGGCAGCCATTCGCCACGGCGCAGCCATTCTCGAGCAGGACGCCGGCACGGCGAGACGGCTGCTTGTCGTGCTCTCCGACGGGTTCGCCTACGACCACGGCTACGAGCGCTCCTACGGCGAAGCCGACGCCCGCCGGGCGTTGAGCGAGGCTCGGCGTAGAGGGATCGGCTGCCTGTGTCTCAGCATCGGGGCGGCCACCGACATCGATGCGCTGCGGCGAGTCTTCGGTAGCGCTGCGCACGCCGGCATTCCCCGGGTGGAGCTGCTCCCGACGGTCGTGGGCCCCCTGTTCCGTGCCGCTCTTCGCTCGGCCGAGCTCCAGTGGAGGGTGTTCCAGCGGCGGGAGCGAACGAGGGAGCGCCTCGGCGTCGAGAGGGGGACTGCATGAGCGGCCGCCCGCGGCCGTACTACGTCCCTGTGGGAAATGAAGAGCAGGTATTTCAGGCCGCGTTCCGCCAGCGACTGCCCATCCTCCTCAAGGGACCGACGGGTTGCGGCAAGACGCGCTTCATCGAGGCGATGGCCTTCGGACCACCGCTGACCTCGTCGGACGGTTCCTCATCCAGGGCGGAGACACGCAGTGGGTCGACGGGCCCCTGACCCGTGCTGTCCGGGAGGGCGCGATCTGTTACCTCGACGAGATCGTCGAGGCCCGCCAGGACACGACGGTCGTGCTGCATCCGTTGGCTGACCATCGTCGCCAGATGCCGATCGATCGCCTCGGACAGACCCTCGAGGCGGCTCCGGAGTTCTGCCTCGTCGTCTCGTACAACCCGGGATACCAGAGCGTGCTGAAGGACCTGAAGGACTCCACTCGCCAGCGCATGGTCGCCATCGAGCTCGACTTTCCGCCGCCCGACATCGAGGAGAAGATCGTCGCCCACGAGGCGGAGGTCGACCACCAGATCGCCGCGCTGCTCGTGCAGCTCGGTCAGGCGATCCGCCGCCTGCAGACCGCCGGGCTGCGCGAGGTGGCGTCCACCAGGGTCCTCGTGGCGGCCGGGCAGCTCGTGACCGAGGGCCTCCGCCTCCGGGAGGCGACCCGCGCCGCGGTGGCGGGCCCCCTCACCGACGACCCGCTCGTGACCGCGGGGCTGCTCGAGATGATCGACGCCTACCTTGGCGGGGAGGGGGCCTCGGACGGCGATTGACGCCTGGTCGGAGGGGCCACTAGCGTTTGGAACAAATATCAGGTTATTAACGAGCGGCGTCCACCCTCGGCCGACCGCTCCGGAGGGGGCGTGCGGTGTCGTCCTACGAGAGCACGGCCGAGCCGATCAAGCTCGGGTACCTGTTCGACTTCAAGCTCCCCGACAGCTATCCGGAGGAGTCACGCCAGGATCTGGTCCTGCCGTTCGAGCTCGTCTTCAAGCAAGGG
>VAWP01000028.1:15468-16561 GCA_005888295.1 Actinomycetota bacterium | reverse complement strand
GTGGATCAGAAGCGGCGGCTGGTCCGCCACCATCGGGAAGCGCAGCTCACCGCCGGCCAGGCCCGAGCCGGTCACCGGGCTCCACCATGCGGCGAGCGCCTCGGCGCTGGTGACGGCGTCGAACACGACATCGGCCGGGGCGTTCACCCTGACAGTCGTGCGGTAGTCGGTGGATGTGGTCACTGGTGATGCTCCTTTTCCGTTGACGTGTGTGATGCAACTGATCAGTTGCCATCCTATGGCAACCAGTCGGTTGCGTCAAGGCCTTCGTCGGGTCGGCGGCCAGGCGCCGGAACGGCCGAGCTCGGAGCGCGAGTCCCCGGAGCACAGGGACCGCGCGTTCTGCTCGGCCGCGGCCACCGGCGCCAACCCGTCCACGGCGCGCCAGATCGACGGCTGCCGGACCGGGAAGCTGGGCCGGAGGTCGCCCATAACCTTCCGCCGAAACGTCCCCGAATCTCAGGGACGTAGTGTCCCCACACGCCGGCTCGGGGTCGCCCGCAGCACCCCGTCGGACAGGGTCGGAGTGGACGGGACGAGCCCCGCTGTCTTCGCCGTGAAGCCGGCTCGAAGGATCAGCACACCGGCGTGGGCGACGCTGATCTCCCCGGGAGAGCTTGGCAGCCCAGCCACCCTTGGAGCACCGCAGCTGGCCCGGGCGGACGATGGAGCCGCACCACCCGAGGGGCAATTTCCGACGGCTCAGGCCCTTACGCTCCTAGTGGTTCGGCGGGGTCGTAGCAGCCGGAGGATACCCGCGGCACTATCCTCTCCCGCAGTGGGTTTCCTCTGAACTTGAGATTCCGCCGCTAGCCAAGCCAGACGCTCGGTGGCGCGCGCCCGGGCTCCTCCTCTGGAGGGGGGTAACCCCCCCCGACTGCCCAACCGCACAGACCAAAGAGGAGGATCTCGAAGGCTCAGCACCGACCAGATCGACCACTTCGACACCTTCGGCTTCGTCGTGCTTCGCGACTTTCTCGCCGAGCACACCGATCGACTCCGTGACGAGGCACTGAGTCGCTTGAGATGACCGTGCAGGCTGACGTGTGCCGTTCACGCCAGGGTCGATGTTCAGCCTCCGGCGCTCCCCGCA
>VAWP01000028.1:0-15458 GCA_005888295.1 Actinomycetota bacterium | reverse complement strand
GGGTGCCGTGTTCTTCACGGACCTCGGTATCGAGCCGGCGGGCTCCGAGGCTCTCGAGGCGTGCAGCTTCGCTGTCGATGTCGGGCGTCTCGATGTCGAAGTGCACTCGGTTCTTGGCCACCTTGGCCTCCGGCACGGCCTGCAGCAGGAGCTTGGGTCGCCCGGCATCGGCCGGCATCAAGAGCACGTAGTTGCCGGCAGCGCCGAGGTTGGCGTAGCCGAGGGCAGGGGCCCAGAACTGCGCGAGCTTGTCGGGATCGGCACAGTCGACAACGAGACCGAGTGTCATGTCTGCCATCGATCCTCCCCTATTCGACTGGTCAGTTGGCTAGGGAAGCCATCATTGCATCATCGCCGCTGAGAGGCTTCGATCCGACGACTGCAGCTGCGGCCCCGCTGACGTGGGCTTATGTCGCAAGGCTGCACGTCTTCCCTGCGGCTGCAACCCCTGGTTGCGAAGCACCTGCGAGAAAATCCGTCGGCTGTGTCGTATCCGTTGCCGTCCGGATCGTCTACGTGGGTGGAAGCTGATCCGCACTGTGAGGCGAGCGAGTAGAGGAGACCCAACCGATGTCACCGAACGCCAAGCCCAACCCGATCCCCGACCGGTACCGCCGGGTGACCCCCGCCCTCATGGTCAACGGCGGCGCCAAAGCCATCGAGTTCTACACCGAGGTGTTCGGCGCCGCTGAGCGCATGCGCTTTCCCGGGCCCGACGGGACGGTCGCCCACGCCGAGATTGTGATCGGCGACTCGGTAATCATCATCGAGGACGCCTCGCCGTACAGAGGCACCAAGGCCCCGCCGCCCGACGGTCTCGACGGTTCGCCCGCCTTTCTCTACATCTACGTCGAGGACGTCGACGCCGTGATCGAACGGGCCGTGCGGCTCGGCGCCACCCTCAAGCGCCCGGCCCAGGACCAGTTCTACGGCGAACGGGACGGCTTCATCATCGACCCATTCGGGCATGGCTGGACGATCGGCAGCCATGTGGAGGACGTGGCGCCCGACGAGATGGTTCGACGCGTGAGCGAACTCCAGGCCGGCGCCTGATCGGAGGCACCTGGCAGCCAACGCAGTCCTGAGGGACCATATCCAGGCCGGAAAGGAGACCTCCCAGGTGAAATACGTATTGCTGTTCGTCGAAACGGAACAGTTCGAAAAGGAGCTGGAGGCGATGGGCCAGGCCGACCGAGACCGGGCCTACGCCCTCGTCGGCAAGTGGATGGCCGACCACGCCGACAAGATCCGGGCCGCCGGGAAGCTGCAGCCGGCCGTCACGGCAACAACCGTCCGATTGGACGCCGGCAGCGAGCCGGTGATCACCGACGGACCGTTCGTCGAAGGCAAAGAGGTGGTCAGTGGCTATGCCGAGGTGGAGGTCGCCGACCTGGACGAGGCACTGCGCATGGTCCGCAGCTGGCCCGGCTGTCCCCTGGTGGAGATCCGCCCACTGGAGTCATGACCCCGGCCATTCGCGGTGACGCCGACCTGGACCATGTCACCTCTCAGCGCGAGCTGGAGCACGTGGTGCGGGAATACGCCGGGCGGCTTGCGACCGCCCTGGTTCGCGTCACGGGCGACTTCGCCACGGCCGAGGATCTCGTCCAGGACGCCGTCCTGGCCGCCCTGCAGCGATGGCCCGCAGAGGGCGTTCCCGAACGCCCCGACGCGTGGCTGTTCACAGTCGCCCGCAACCGGGGCATCGACGCCCACCGCCGCCGGGACAACTACCGAACGAAGCTCGCCCAGATCCGATGGCCCGTGGCCTCCGAAAGTGATGACCGGCTGCGACTCATCTTCACCTGCTGCCATCCCGCGCTGTCCCGCCCGGCCCAGATCGCCCTCACCTTGCGAGTGGTGTGCGGCCTCACAACGGCGCAGATCGCACGGGCCTTCCTCGTCCCCGAGACAACCGTGGCGCGGCGCATCACGCGCGCTAAACGGAAGATCAGCGAAGCCGGGATTCCGTATCGCGTCCCCGATCCCGACGAGCTCAACACACGGCTGCGCGAAGTGCTCGCCGTCATCTACCTCGTGTTGAACGAGGGCTATCTGCCGACCGCCGATCTCAGCGAGTCGCGGGACCTGGTCGATGACGCTGGGTGGCTGGCCAGCCAGCTCCACGACCTGATGCCCACCGAGCCCGAAGTTGCCGGCCTGCTGGCCTTGATCCAGCTGCACCGGGCTCGGGCCGACGCCAGATTCGACCGTGACGGCGACCTCGTACGGCTCGAGCACCAGGATCGAGCCAGCTGGGACCGTGACGCGATCAGCCGGGCGACCCAGCTCCTTCGGCGCGCCGCCGAGCAACACCGACCGGGGCCCTATCAACTGCAGGCCGCCATCGTTGCCTGCCACGCCGAAGCCACTGACTGGGCCGACACGGATTGGGAACAGATCGTGCTGCTTTACGACATGCTCCTGCACCTGGAGCCGTCACCGCTCACGCGCCTCCATCGGGCCATCGCGGTGCGGTACACCGCCGGCCCGGCAGCTGCGCTCGCCGAGGTCAACGCCCTCTCCGGCAGCCTCGACCACTACCACCTCTACCACGCCACCCGCGCCGAGCTGCTCCGGGCGATCGACCGGCCCGAGGAGGCCCGGGACGCCGACCGGCTCGCCCTCGAGCTGACGGCCAACCCGGCTGAACAGGCTGTGCTGCAGCGACGGGTCGAGTGGGGCACAGACGGTGGTTGACGACAAGAAGCGCACCCTGCACCGGGCGCTGGTGGACCGTGTTCTCCATGGCGAGGGCCGCGCCTCGCCTGAGCAACGATCCGCTGCGTTCACCAACGCCGGCCTACCTGAACCGCTGCAAGCATTGGTCGACAAGGTCGCCGCCATGTCATGGAAGGCAACCGACGCGGATGTTTCCGCGGCCAAGACGGCCGGCTCGAGCGAAGACGAGATCTTCGAACTCGTGATCTGCGCGGCTGTAGGCCAGTCGACGCGGCAATACGAAGCCGCCCTGGCGGCCCTGGCCGACGCCATCGGCACCGGGGAGTCTGGCTGATGCGGCTCGGTATCCTCGATCACGGTTACGGTCTCGGACCGAAGCTGCTCTTCCAGCTTATTCGCCTGTTCTCCGGGCACCCAGCGCCGGACGCCGCCAAGATCACCTTCTACCGCCCGGACTTCTACGGCACCCGCATGAAGGCGTTCACGCAGGAGGCGATGCGCGGTCCCTCAGCCTGGTCGGTGGGTGACCGCGAGCTGATGGCGGCCTACGTGTCCAGGGTGAACGAGTGCCCTTTCTGCGTAGCCGCGCACAGCACCACCGCCGCTCGCGCCTACCAGGATGAAAGGAAGGTCGCGGCCGTGCTCGCCGATCTCGATTCGGCGCCTCTTCCCGATGGGCTCCGGGCCACGATGCGTATGCTCGGCAAGCTCACCGCCGAAGGAGCGGTCACGGCTGAAGATATGCGGGTCGTCCTTTCGACCGGTGTCTCGGTTCAGCAGATCGAGGACTCGCTCGCCGTGTGTTTCGCGTTCAACACGACCGACAGGCTCGCCAACGCCTTCGGCTTCGAACTGCTCAGCCCGGAGGCCTTTCAGGCGGGAGCCAAGTATCTACTCAGGAGGGGCTACCAATAGGCACGACTGTCCGCGAGGTCCGCGCAGTGGCCGCGCAGTGGGCTCCGGTCGCTTTGCTGCCTCGCGTCGGTCGGGCAGCGAGGTCGAGCAGGGCAGCGGCAAGGCCTTCCGGGTCGGAGAGCATCGGCATGTGAGATGTGTCAAGGGCCTTGGTCGCCGCCACTCCCCCGACGCCGGTAACCATCTCTTCCTGGGCCGCCGGCGGGATGGCCCGATCTGCAGCGGTGTGGACATAACTGCGAGGGATGCGTCCCCAGTGCTCGGCTGAGACGACGACCGGAGTGGCCAAAGGCTCGAGCGGGTCAGGTCGAAGCCGGCCCAAGGCAGCGGCGGCGACATCATCGGGGGCGTCGGCCATGAAGATCTCACGCGCCTGGTCCCGGTCGACGTCAAGGACTCCGTCGCCTGGCCGCAGGTTCGGCCCCAGGAGGAGGCTCTGGGCGAATCCCGGCGAAGATTGGGTGAACCCGTACAGCGATTGGCCCGAGGGCAACAGGAAGGCGGCAACATAGATAAGGCCGGCGATGAGCGCAGGGTCATGCTCGCCCACGGTGGAGATCACAGTCCCAGCCATGGAGTGCCCGACGAGCGTTACTCGGCTGCCGAGGGCGGCTGCCTCCTTGGCGACCACCGCGGCGTAGCCATCGAGGCTCGCCTCCTTGGGAGGGGTGGTGTCAGGTCCGTGGCCCGGAAGATCAGGGGTAGCGACTCGGTGGCCGGCATCACTTAGTCGGTCGGCGACAGCCGCCCAGGCTGCTGCGTCTGACCAGGATCCGTGGACTAGGACGAATCGAGCCATAGTGCTCCTCTTTCGCAAGTTCAGCGTTGTTCAGGTTCTGTCAGGACGTCGCCGCTCGAGCGACGGGCGACGTCGCGGAGTCGAGGAAATCGACGATGCGGGGCCACGAGTCGGCCTGCGCGGCGGCGTTGCCGACGTCGCTGCCACCGAAGGCGTATGAGGCGCCGGTGAGCGGATGAGCCGGGACTTCCAAGGGGACCGGCATCCCAGTCGGTCCCACGAAGGCGTGACCCGCCCCGGGGTAACGGAGATGCGTGCACTTGACCGTGGCATCGGTGCGCCTGAGCCGCTCGGTGATGAGTTCGGCGAACGTGGTGGAGGGCCACATCAGGTCGTCGTCACCGGAGACCAGCAGGAGGGGGCCGCGGCACTGCTCGATCGCAATCTCGGCGCGGCCGATCCCAGCGCGATCTAGGAGGAGGTGCTCGAAGAACGGACGGAGCGCGACGGGTCCCTCGGATGACGGCGTCGTCACCCCACCAGAGGGCCACGGATAGGGCACCGGCGCGCCGTCTAGGATCCACGAGGGGGCGTCCACGGGTCCGTCGACGCCGAGCGCGAACCAACCTACGCCGCTGGGCGCCAGCGCGATCACGGGGCCGATCCGCTCGACGTGGATCCCGGCGAGGAAGGCCAGCTCACTCCCGCGCGACACGCCCATTACGGCAAATGGCGTCGGTGCGATTCGGGGCTGGTCGTCGAGCCACCTCGCGGCCCTCGCTACGACCTCGACGTCGATGTTGCGGAGCTCGTTAGGCAGACCCGGCATCCCGAAGTACGCGAGGGCGAGCACGGCGTACCCGTGTTCAGCGAGCGCGGGAGCCCACGCCGCCGCCGGTCCCAGACCTCCGCCAGATCCGCCGAACGCGATGACGCCAGGATGGGGTCCGCCCGAGCTCGGGCGCACGAAGAGCCCGACAACGCCGGCCTCGTCGATGGTCTGAACGGTTGACAGTTGCGTGGTCATGGGGGGCCTCTCGTTCCGCTACGCCGTATCGTTATATTGTAACGTAACGCTGTAGCGCTATAGTGTCAAGCCATGGGCAGACCCCGCCTTCACGACGAGGCGACACGCGAGGCCTTGCTCGGCGCCGCCGAAGCGCTGGTCGAAGCGGGTGGGCCCGGCGCCCTCTCGGTGCGTGCCGCTGCCGACACGATCGGGACGAGTACCCGCGCTGTCTACAGCATCTTCGGATCGAAGGAAGGTCTACTCAGTGCCTTGGCCCAGCGTTCGTTCGAGCTCCTGCGCGACGAGCTCGCTCGCCTTCCCGTCACCGATGATCCAGCATCGGACCTGGTGACTGCGGGCGTTCAGGTGTTCCGGCCCATGGCGATCAAGCACCCTTCGATGTTCGCGTTGGCGTTCTTGCGGGCGGCGCCCGATCTCGAGCTCGACGAGCAGGTCCAAGATGCGGCTCGTCAAGGTCTGAACATGCTCCGTGACCGTGTCCGACAGATGGCCGATGCCGATCTCTTGGGCGGACGCGACATCGACGGAGCGACAGTCCAGTTCAACGCGATGTGCCAAGGACTCGCTACGACCGAACTCCGCAACCCTACGATGCTCGGACCGGATCCCAGACGCGCCTGGCAAGCGGCGTTCGAGACCTTGCTCAGTGGCTTCCGCGCTCCCGTAGCGATGGAAGGTCGGCGCGACTGACTGTCGGTGATCGCACCGCTGCTACTCATTGACGAATCCTCGACTAGCTGCCAGCGCCGCACCCTTGGCCCCGCGCCCGTAGTCCTCCCAGGAGGCGACGAGGGCCCATGTCGTGCGCCCTGCTAATAGCCCAGAAAGGCGACTGCAGCGCGTTTGGCCCGTCGTTCCATGTTGATGGTCGGCTTTCGCGGCGGAGCTAGTGGCCCCGGGTGTGCAGCTGGCAGACATGGCCGGCAGCCCTAGCGATATTGAGGCACAACATTGGCCTGGGCCAGGCTGGTCTCACCTGAATGCTCCTACCTGCGGAGACGGCGGGCGTGCACGTGTGTTGCGTCGTAGTGGCTCGCGGTCGCGCGCCTAGCTCACTTCACGAACACCGCCGGTAGCCATGAAAGCCCGAGGCAAAGGAGAGCAGCAGCACTTCTTCTCAAGGACTGACGGCCGGGGAACCTCCTGACTCTTAGTCAGGCCCGACGTTGTCGCATCCCGTCGCATGCCGTCTCAGAATGTCGACGTCCGTCGCGCAGAAAGACAGGGAGACACGCACCAACCCGCGCAGACCCAACAACTCACCCAACATGCAGCACGCTTGATACGTCGTCAGAAGTCCCCTGACCAGGACCATTGGCTGGCGGGGCAGGACTCGAACCTGCAACCTCCTGATCCAAAGTCAGGCGTTCTGCCTGTTGAACTACCCGCCAAAGGGCTCATGGGTCTCACCTGGTAGGTGACCGACAGGCTAATCGGCGCCGGTCTCACAGGTCGGCGACCGCAGGAAGGACCTCTCGCCCGATGATCTCCAGCGGGGTGATCCGCCATACGTCCGCCACGGCGCCGTGGGCAACCTGGAACCCTTGTCGGGCGAGCCCGCGGAGCGCATCGATCGTCTCGTTCACGCGCTCGCCATTGGGGCCCACGTCGAACGGGAAGACGACGGTCTTCTCGATCTCGTCGTAGTCTCGCCCCTCCCGCTCGCAGTGACCGCGCAGGACGTCGAGCTTGTGGCCGAGATCGGGGCCCGGAAACAGGTTGCACGCCTGCGCGTACCGGGCAACCAACCGAAGCGTCTTCCGCTCTCCGGAACCGCCGATGAGGATCGGTGGATGGGGCTTCGAGAGCGCCTGGGGTGAATTGAGGGTTCGCCCGAGCGAATAGTGCTTGCCGGCGAAGGGCCGGTCGTCGCCGCTCCACATGTGCTGGAAGATCTGCAGCGCCTCCTCAAGGCGCTCGAAGCGCTCGGCGGTTGGTGGGAACGGCAGTCCGAGCCCCCGCGCCTCGTCCGCGTTCCACGCCGCCCCGACGCCGAGCATGGCCCGGCCGCCCGACAGCACGTCAAGGGTCGTCAGCATCTTGGCCACGAGCCCGGGCTCGCGGTACACCACCCCGGTGACCAGCGTCAGCAGCCTGACGCGACTGGTCTGGCCGGCCAGGAAGCCAAGCGTCGTATAGGCCTCGAGCATCTCGTGCTCCGGTGGACCGACAATGCCGATCTGCCACACGTGGTCCATCACGCTCAGCCTGTCGAAGCCGGCGCCGTCCGCCGCCTTCGCCACGGCTCCGAGGTCATTTCCCAGCTCTGACGGGCCATTTGGCCAGGTGAAGTCCGGAACGTGCAACCCAAGCTTCACGATGCCCCCTCTCTACCTATTTTCCTCTGGTCCTGGTAGCCACTAACGTCCCCCAAGCCATGGGTTCGCTGATCAAGAAGCGCCGCAAGCGAATGCGGAAGAAGAAGCACAAGAAGATGCTCAAAGCGACGCGCTGGCAGCGACGAGCGGGCAAGTAGCCGTCACCACTGGACGAGGCTAGCCACCGGGCCCCGACGGACGGTCCGTGCGGGCCTCGATGATGCGGGCGACCTCACCCCCGACCTCCACCGTCGTCCCGGCCCGGACGCCGAGCTCGTCGGCTGATCCCTCCACGAACCACGTGGACCCGCTCCCGGCCAACACGGGGTCGCGCCGGGTGACCTCGCCCAGGGCGTCCCGCCAACGGGCCAAGCGGGGCTCGACGGCCAGGGCCGGCGCCTCCAGGTCGTTGGCGCCATCGGCGGCCGGCCCACCCAGCTCGTCCCACGCCCGGTACACCTCCGCCGTCGACACGCCGAACGGTGGGGTCAAGAGCACGAAGCTGTGGTCCTCGAAGGCCAGCGGGTCGACGACCTCCCCCACGCCGGACACGAGCGCCCGACCACCGGCCACGCAGAACGGAACATCGGCACCGAGGGAGCAGGCGACGAGGGGATCGGTCACCCCGGCCCACCGCAGCACGGCGGCGGCATCCGCCGACCCCCCACCCAGACCAGCCCCGACCGGGATCCGCTTCTCCAGACGCACGTGCGCCGTCCGCCCCACTGCCGCCATCGCCCGCCGCACCAGGTTCGCCTCGTCACCCGGCACCGGGGAGCCCGCCGCCGAGCCCACCACCTCGAGCCCGTCGCCCGGCCCGAAGACGAGCGTGTCGGCCAGGTCCAGCGTGACCATCTCGGCCCGGATCAGGTGGTAACCGTCGCCGCGTACTCCGACGACTCGCAGCGAGAGCGTCAGCTTGGCGAGAGCGCGCTGCACGCCGCCAGCCTCCCCCACGCCGCCACGTCGAGGTCCTCCGCCCGCGCTTGCGGGCTGATGCCGGCGCGCTCGAACGCCGACTGATCGACCAGCCCGGCCAAAGACCGGCGGAGCATCTTGCGCCGATGGCCGAACCCAGCACGCACGAGACCGAACAGCCGCTCCGAAGCAACGAGCCCGGGGTCGACTGCCGGCGAGGCTCGGCGCTCGATCGAGACCAGCACGGACTCGACCTTGGGCCGCGGCACGAACACTGTGGAGGGCACCCGGCCCACCACCGAGGCGGCGGCCCAGTACGCGATCTTCACCGACACCGCCCCGTAGCCCTCGTCGCCGACCCCGGCAGCCAGGCGCTCACCGACCTCGCGCTGCACCATCACCACCATGCGTGTGATCGCCGGCACGTCGTCGAGCAGACGGGCGACGAGCGGGGTGGCCACGTTGTAGGGCAGGTTGGCGACGAGCACCCAGGGCTCCGAGCCGGCCGCCGACCCGAGCAGCGCCGTCCAGTCGAGTGTCATGGCGTCGGCCTCGACCACTCGCACTCCGGCCGGCTCGGCCAACGACCGCAGCACCGCCACGAGCCTGGCGTCGACCTCGATGGCGGTCACCTCGGCGCCCGTGTCGGCCAGGGCCAGCGTGAGCGAGCCGAGACCCGCACCCACCTCGACCACCCGCTGGCCTGGTCCCACCCCGGACAGGCGGGCGACCCGCCTGACCGTGTTGGCGTCCACGACGAAGTTCTGGCCCAGGGCCCGGCTCGGACGCAGCTCGTGACGAGCGAGCAGGTCGAGCACCTCGGACCGCCCGAGCCCTCCCCCCGGGCCTCCGCGACGGCGGCGGCCAGGAGCGGTACGAAGGCGGGATCGTTCGGCCGGCCTCGATACGGCGCGGGGGTCAGAAAGGGCGAGTCCGTCTCGACCAAGAGCCGCTCGGCGGGACACTGCGCCGCCGCGTCGCGGACACCGCCGGCCCCCCTGAAGGTCACGATCCCGCTGAAGGACAGGAACCCGCCGAGATCGAGGCACCGGCGCGCCTCGGCCGGGCCCCCGGTGAAGCAGTGGAACACCGTGCGCTCGGGAACGCCCTCGGCCCGGAGGATGGCGAGCGTGTCGTCCCAGGCTTCGCGGGTGTGGACCACGAGTGCCAGGCCGTACCGATGGGCGAGCCCGACCTGGGCGGCGAAAGCGTCGCGTTGGGTCGCCCGGGGCGAGTGGTCGTAGTGGTAGTCGAGCCCGCACTCGCCCACGGCGACGAGCGCCGACTGCTCAGCGCCGGCGACCTCCTCCAAGAGCGCGGCCACGCCATCGACGCCCTCCTTGGCGTCGTGCGGATGGAGACCGACGGTCGCCCAGACCCCGTCTCGGGCCAGCGCCAGCGCCTGGCGCGACTGATGGGCGTCGGTCCCGATGCACACCACGCGCGTCACGCCAGCAGCGCGCGCCCGCTCCAGGGCGCCGTCGGGATCAGCTGCTCCTTGAAGATGGCAGTGGCTGTCCGTCCACACCGTCGACGGCTCAGGGCTTCCGCCGAGGAAAGAGGGGCGCGGCCCGCTCCACCGCCCGACCGGCGGGATAGCCGCCCCACGCCGCCGCCTCGGGCAGGCGTTGATCTCCAGGCGAGCCTGTGAGCCCGATGCGTCGCCACAGCTCCGAGCAGGCGCCGGGCATGGCGGGCCAGGCCAGCAGGGCGACGATGCGCAGCGACTCGAGGGCGTCGCCCAGCACCGCGTCCACGCCCGGGCCGGGGTCGCGTTTCCAGGGCTCCTCGGCCTCGAGGGCGGCGTTGGTCTCGTGGATGAGCCGCCACGCCGCCTCGAGGGCCTCGTGTGGCGCGAAGCGCTCCCACGCGTCCGCGGCGGCGTCGACGACCTCGACGGCCACGGCGCCCAGCCGCGAGTCGGCGCGCGGCGCCGGGCCGACGCCGCCGCACTTGCTCGCCACCACCGTGGCCACGCGCGATGCGAGGTTGCCGAGGTTGTTGGCCAGGTCGGCGTTGTAGCGGGCGACGATGCCCTCGTAGGAGAACTCGCCGTCGGGGCCGAGCGGGGTGTCCCGCATCAGCTGGTACCGGACAGCATCGACGCCGAAGTCCTCCACGAGCTCGGTCGGTGCGATCTGGTTGAGGCTGGACTTCGACATCTTCTCGCCACCGACGAGAAGCCACCCGTGAACGAAGAGGTGGGCTGGCGGGTCGATACCAGCCGCCATGCACATGGCCGGCCACCACACGCAATGGAAGCGGATGATCTCCTTGCCGATCAGGTGGTGCACCGCCGGCCACCAGTAGTTGAACCGGTCGGGGTCTTGGCCGTAGCCGATGGCCGTGACGTAGTTGATGAGGGCGTCGTACCAGACGTAGAACACGTGGCGGTCGTCCCAGGGCACGGGGACTCCCCACTTGAGCGACGTGCGGGTGATGGAGATGTCCTGGAGGCCCTGGCGGATGAACCCGAGCGCCTCGTTGCGCTTGGACTCCGGCTGCACGGCGTGCGGGTTGGCCTCGTACCAGTCGAGGAGCGCCTGCTGAAAGGTGCTCAGCTTGAAGAAGTAGTTCTCCTCCTTGACCAGCTCGACCGCAGTGCCGTGGATGGGGCACTTGCCGTCGACGAGCTCGGCCTCGGTGTAGTACGCCTCGCAGCGCACGCAGTACAGACCCTCGTAGGTGCCGAGCTCGATGTGGCCGTTGTCGTTCACCGCCTGGAGGAACCGCTGCACGGCCACATGGTGGCGGGGCTCGCTGGTGCGGATGAAGTCGTCGTAGGAGATGCCCAGCTGCCGCCAGGCCTCGACGAACCGCACGCTCGTGCGGTCGGCCCACTCCTTGGGGCTGACACCGTTGGCCTCGGCCTCCCGAGCCACCTTGAGGCCGTGCTCGTCGGTGCCGGTCAGGTAGAAGACGTCGTCACCGAGGAGTCGGTGCCATCGGGCGAGGCCATCGGCTACGACGGTCGTGTAGGCGTGCCCCATGTGCGGAGCGTCGTTGACGTAGTAGATGGGTGTCGTCAGGAAGAAGCGGGCCACTGTCGCCTCACAGTACCGACGGCGCCTCGCTGAACGGGCCCGATTTCCTCACGAGCGGAGCCGGAGCGCGGCGTCGTAGACACGCCGCTTGGGGACCTTGAGCTCCCCCGCCACCTCGGCCACGGCCTCCTTGGCCGTCCGTCCGGAGCTGAGCCGCGTCTGGAGAGCGGCCTCCACCTCCGCTTCGCCCGGCACGGAGACGGGCGCTCCGGCCACCACGAGGACGTGCTCGCCACGGGGCGGGCCGCCCCGGGCCCGCTCCAGGGCGCCGGCGAGGGTGCCCCGCCACACCTCCTCGTGGAGCTTGGTCAGCTCCCGGATGACGGCGACCTGACGCAAGGGACCGCACCGCTCGACGAGGTCGGAGAGGGTGGCGGCCAGCCGGTGCGGCGCCTCGTACAGGACCATCGTGCGGTGCTCCCCCGCCAGAGCGGCCAGTCTCTCGGACCGGTCGCCGCCTTTGCGGGGGAGGAATCCTTCGAAAACGAACCTCGCCGTCGACAGCCCGCTGACCACCAACGCGGCCACGAGCGCAGACGGCCCCGGCACGACGGTCACCTGTCCGCCGGCGGCGGCCACCGCGCCCGCCAGACGTCCGCCGGGATCCGAGATACCCGGTGTACCGGCGTCGGTGACGACGGCGACGCTTCGCCCACGATCGAGCAGGGCGAGGACCGAACGTGTCTGCGCCGCCTCGTTGTGGTCGTGCACGGCGAGCAAACGCTTGTCGACGACGCCGGCGTGGGCCAGCAGGCGCCCGGTCTTGCGGGTGTCCTCGCAGGCGATGACGTCGGCGTCGGTCAGTGCCTGAACGGCCCTGGGCGACAGATCCCCCAGGTTGCCGATGGGGGTGGCGACGAGGACCAGGGCGCCCCCGGCGCCGGACCCGTCGCGGGTGGCGCCGGCGGCCGTCAACCCTTGATCTCCAGCTGGTCCCCGACTCGCAGGTTCCAGCGCTCGAACGCCCCTGCCTCGGCCTCGACCACGGACCGGGCGCGGACCCGCGGCAGGCACACCCGCTGGCGCTCCAGGTACACCGTGGTGATCACGACGAGGTCGGCGTCGCAGAAGGCCACGTCGATCGGAAAGCGCATCCCGATCGTGTGCACCGAGCGCGCCGGGCGGAGGAGCAGCGCCCCGTCCATCCCGTCGCGGCCGAGCAGCCCCCGGGCGCGGCTGGCGAAGGACTCGGCCACCTCGAGAGTGGCCAGGACCTCGCCGTCACGCAGCAGCCAGGGCACGCGGGCCGCTCCTCATACGTTGAACCTGATCTCGAGCACGTCGCCGTCGGCCACCTCGTAGTCCTTCCCCTCGACGCGGAGACGGCCGGCGCTCTTGGCCGCGTTCCACGAGCCCAGCTGCACCAGCTCGTCCCACCGGATCACCTCGGCGCGGATGAACCCCCGCTGGAGATCGGAGTGGATCACCCCTGCGCACTCGGGCGCCCGGGCTCCCGCTCGGAACGTCCACGCCCGCGACTCCTTGTCGCCGGTGGTGAGGAACGTGCGCCGGCCGAGCAGGTGGTGCGCGGCCCGCGCCACCCGGGGAAGCGCGCCCTCACCGAGACCGAGGCCCTCGAGCAGCTCGGTCCGCTCGCCGGGGTCCAGGCGTGCCGCCTCGGCCTCCAGCTGCACGCTCACGCCGAGGCTGTCCGCGTTGCCGGCGAGCTCGGCGGCCACCGGCTTGACGAACGCGTCGGCGTCGCGCACCTGGTCCTCACCCAGGTTGACCACGACCAGCACCGGCTTGTTGGTCAGGAGGAACACCGGACCCAGAGCGGCCCGCTGC
Organism: Actinomycetota bacterium; assembly: GCA_005888295.1. Lineage (GTDB taxonomy): Bacteria > Actinomycetota > Acidimicrobiia > Acidimicrobiales > AC-9 > AC-9. The sequence goes on along the minus strand of VAWP01000028.1, from coordinate 2,024 downwards.
TCGGGGCTCAGGGGCGAGCGGTAGACGGGCACGCCTGCGTGGAGCGACTCGAGGGCGGCCTCCAGGGCATCGAGCTCGGCCGCCGCCGCGGCATCGGTGCGGTCGGCGCGCGCGACTTTCCGCCGCTTGTCGATCTGGCCCTCGACCGTGGCCACGTCCGCCAGCACCAGCTCCAGCTCCAGCACACCGAGGGCACTCACCGGGTCGGAGTCGCCGGCCACGCCCGGGTCATCGAAGGCCCGCAGGACCAGGCACAGCGCGTCGACCTCCCGGATGCCGGCCAGGAACCGGTTGCCGAGGCCCTCGCCCGTCGCCGACCCGGCGACGAGCCCGGCGATGTCGACCACCTCGACCGCGGTGTGGACGATCTTGCGGCTCTCGCTGATCTTGGCCAGGGCCTCCACGCGCGCGTCGGGCACCTGGGCTACGCCGACGGTGGTCTGGGTGGTGGAGAAGGGATGGGGGGCGACGGCGGCGTTTCCCCCGGTGAGCGCGTTGAACAGAGCCGATTTGCCGGAGTTCGGTAGACCGACCAGACCGAGGCGCTCCACTGCGACGAGGCTACTCCGCTCGACTAGTGTTCCCGGGTCGTGTCCAAGAAGACAGTCAAGCGCCGGACGACGCGCAAGAAGAAGGCCAATCACGGCAAGCGGCCCAACGCCGGACGGGGCTGAGCCGCCCCCGGGCGGGGCGCGGCGCTAGGGCGCCCAGGCCACTCCCAGCTCGGCCAGGGTCGGCACCAGCACCGACGGCAGGTCCGACATGATGCCGTCGACGCCCAGGCCGACCAGCCGCTTCATCTCGGACGGGTCGTCGATCGTCCACACGTGGACGGCGACGCCCGCCTCGTGGGCGGCGCCGACGAAGCGCTCGTCGACCAGCGTCGTCCCCTCGAAGTCGGTGGGAACCTGGATGGCGGAATGGCTCATCGACGGTGGCGGGGCGCCGTCCTGGACCGCCCGCCAGAACCCGGCCACGGCCAGGAGCCCGGCCGAGGTGGCGATGTCGGGCGCGGCGGCCGAGAAGGCCGCCAGCGCGGCGTCGTGGAACGAGCCGACGATGACGTCGTCCGAGCGACCGTGCTCGGACAGCATCCGGGCCAGCGCCGCCTCGTAGGGCTCCACGCTAGGGGCCGTCTGCTTGATGTCGATGTTCACCAGGACCCCCGGGAAGGCGTCGAGGACCTCCCCCAGGGTGGGGATGCGTAGCTCGGCGTCGTCGGGGGCGCGCCCGCGGAGGGGGTAGTCCTCCTCGGGCCTGCCCGGCGCCACCTCGTGTCCGGGCACGAACCAGTAGGCGGCGTCGAGCGCGCGCACCTCGGCGAGCGTCAGCCCGCTGATGGGACCCGAGCCGTTGGTCGTGCGGTCCACCCACGGGTCATGGCAGACCACCAGGTGTCCGTCGGACGTCGGGTGCACGTCCACCTCGAGGGCCGTGGCCCCGGCGGCGAGGGCCTGGCGCATGGCCAGGATGGTGTTCGAGGGGGCCTCCCGGGCTCCGCCCCGATGGGCGTAGGCCAGCACGCGCCGGTCGAGCCACGGGTTGCCCACGGCCCAGACGGTACCTCCGCCGGGCCTGCTGATGGCAGGGTGTCGTGCTCATGGCGTCCTCCGCTGCGTCGAAGCGGTTGTCTCCCATGTCCCCTTGACGCCTGGCCTCAACTGAATGCCCCACTTTGGGGGCGATGACATTTCGCTTTAGCTCCTGTACCGTCACAAGCACACCACGCTGGTCCGGGGGGGACGTGTCGACTCTTGGTCGTTTTCGTGTGCGTCGTATGGCCGTGATTGGAGCGGCGGCGGCGCTCGGTTCGGGCGTTGCATCGGTGGGTCTGCTCACGGCTGCGGCACCTGCGGGGGCGGCACCGACCTGCACCGGCCTGGCGACCGTGACCTGCACCTTCTCCTTCACCGGCGGCTCCCAGACCTGGACGGTGCCTCAGGGGGTGACCTCCGCTAGCTTCGATGTCCAGGGTGCCCAGGGCGGCAGTAGCGGCGGGACCGGGGGTAACGGCGGCCGGGCCG
>VAWP01000119.1:3806-5208 GCA_005888295.1 Actinomycetota bacterium | reverse complement strand
CGGTATGAGGACTGAGCTCGGACCGTTCCGATTCCCTCGGCGATGCGGGGCGCGTCGAGAGCGCTGATAGCTCGGCGGTTGCCCTCGATATCCCGACGTGACGGATCAGCTCGTCAGATACAGACGTCCTCTGCCTCAGCGGGCTACTCGGTTCGTGGAGCCTCCGGAATCGTTGGTCCTCGAACGGCGAGCTTCGATTCCATCGAGGAGCCAGTCGTCCTGAATGGAACCTCGACCGCGGGGCTCGTCGAGCCAGTCCTTCCACCGGCCGCCGATCACCTTCATGATGGTGCCGAAGAGCGTGCCAGCGATCACCGCCATCAGGATCAGGTAGCCGTGAACGTCGGACCACTGCCTCGGGTCGAAAATATTGAAGTTCTTCACGGGTGCCCCCAAGCACATCCTGTATAAGTCTCGCGCTCAGTCGAGTCCGAGACAACCCTGTGGCGTGCTCGCAACCGACTCCTCCACCACTTCTACGATCCGTTCCCGACGGTGGACCATTACGAGGAATGCCTCAGCCTCATATGAGGCGGGGCGGAGCAATGGTGGCGACTCGCCTGCGTCGGTAGATCCCTCCTGGAAGCATGGACGTGGGACGTGGTGAGATGTAGCTGACATGGGAGTCTTCAGCCTCGGAACGCTGACGAGTGCTCCAGCGTCCCAGCGCGCTGGGTTGATGGCTCCGCCGACCCTCGCTGCGCTACGGGCGTTGGGCTGGCTGGACAAGGTCGGAGTGGTGGAGATCGACCCTGACGTCTCCGACACAGCAAGCTCGCAGGAGACCTACCGGCTACCGCCCGAGGCGTTGGCCAACTGTGTGATCGTCGGCGGCAAGCGGGAAGGCGTCGAACGCTTCGCTGCCGCGGTCGTCCTGTTCACCACCCGCGCCGATGTCAACGGTGTCGTACGCCGGCTACTCGACGTGCGAAAGGCCTCCTTCTTGCCAATGGACCGGGCGGTCGAGCTGACTGGAATGGAGCACGGAGGCATCAACCCAATCGGGCTACCAGATAGCTGGCCCGTGATGGTCGACCGCCGGGTCACCGAGAGCGAGGTGGTGTTGATCGGCTCCGGCATACGTCGCGCAAAGCTGCTGCTGCCGGGGAACCTTCTCGCCCAGCTACCCCGTACGGAGACGATCGACCGTCTCGGTATCTCCGTCGCCAATCGTTCGCAGAATAGCCCGTCGACGGCTGCACGCTCCGATCCCTGATGGCCCATTGGCGACCGTGGCTGATGAGGACAGAGCTCTTCGGTGGGGAGGTCCAGGTGAGCGTACGGAACAGGCAGCTCGTCCTGCGAGCCCTCAGCCCACTCAGGGCCCTACGCCAAGGCCTGCGCCTCTGTCCGGTCGATGCAGGCGATCCCCTCGCCTTTCAGGTTGCCATCGAAGGCCTGG
>VAWP01000119.1:0-3725 GCA_005888295.1 Actinomycetota bacterium | reverse complement strand
GGCCGGAGCTGGTGTCCTGAGACTGCGACGCAAAGCTGTGGCCCGTCGGCTGCGGTGAGAGGTCGGAGAAGCTTCCTACTGCGTCCGGCACGCTGTTACGAGGGTGCGCTCCCGCTAGCGAGGGCCAACCGGAGGGCGGCAGCGTCTCTTTCCACCTCCGCCTGAGGAAAGGTGGTCGGCCTTGAGAAGGCGAGCGGTCTCTCCCGGGCCGTTCGAAAACGCCAGCTCGGGCGGAGCACATGAGACATGCTGTTGCGTGGCTGACGCCATATTCGCGGAACCGCGACTGGCCGATATCTATGATCTCCTCGATCCCGACCGCCCTGACCTGGACGCGTACGTAGCTCTGGCCGACGAGCTCGATGCCCATTCCATCGTGGATGTCGGATGCGGCACCGGCACTCTCGCGTGTCTACTCGCCGCCCGCGGCAAGCAGGTGACGGCGGTCGATCCCGCCGCCGCCTCGGTCGACGTGGCCCGCCGAAAGCCGAATGCCGACCGGGTGCGATGGCTCGTTGGCGATGCCATGGCTCTTCCCCCGCTTCACACGGATCTCGTGACCATGACGGGCAATCCGTACGGTGCTGCGGCCGGAGGGCCAGCTCGTCTTCGAGGCTCGTGACCCGGCTCGAGAAGCATGGCAGGGATGGAACCGGGAGCAGACCTACGGGCGGGTCGACCTTCCCGAGGCGGGGCCGCTTCGAACGTGGATCGAACTGACCGAGGTGAGGCAGCCATTCGTCTCGTTCCGAACGATCTTCGTCTTCGAGGCCGATGACGCCGTGCTCACGTCGGACTCCACCCTTCGTTTCCGGGGCCGTGCGGAGCTCGCCGGATCGTTGCAGACGGCTGGATTCGATGTGGAGGAGGTCCGCGAGGCCCCCGACCGACCTGGGTGCGAGCTCGTCTTCATCGCGCGGCGAGGTGAGTCCGAAGGTATGTGCTAAGCACCCATCCATCTCGCTTCGACGTCGGCCGTCAGCGTGCTCGCCTCGAGGTGCCCACGCCCGTCTCGCAGAGCCCTGCTCCTCATGCATGGCGTTCGACAACTCGTGAAGGAGCCCGACGGCGGCACGCGCCGCGCGTGACAGATCGTCGGTGCTACAGCAACCACCGAGGTGGTCGGCTGGACCCATCCCTCAAGGTGGCGGTGCATCGTTGCTGCCCAAATCTCCAGCTGTTGGAGCCGGTGGCCGGCCGGGTGGCGCCGTGGGCTCACCGATTGGTCCGGGCTGCCACCGTGTGCCCAGCGTGCCCTGAGCAGCCTGTGTTCCGGCCAGGCCGCCGCCCCGGCCTCTGAGGATGAAGGCGATACCGACGGCGATGACTGCGCCCGCCACCGGCCCAACCAGATACGCCCACCATGAGGTCCAGTCGTTGAGCACGAGAGCGGGCCCGAGCGAACGGGCGGTGTTCATCGAAGCCCCGCTGACGGGCGCGCCCCACAAGCCGGCCAGCGCGATGTAGCTGCCGACGCCGATGGCGGCAAATGGACCCACTTGCTGAGCGCCCGAGGCCGTCCCGAGGATGGTGCTCACCAACCCGACGGTGAGGACCAGTTCCCACACCATGGCGGTGGTGGTGGAGATGCCGTGGCCCGGAAGCGTCAGACCCGCCGCGCCATGCTTGCCGATCAGCGCCCACAGGAGCATCGTGGCCAGAATGGCTCCCACCAGCTGTGCGACGATGTAGAAGGGAACGCGCTTCCAGGGAAAGTTGCCCCGTAGTGCGAAGGCGATGCTGACTCCAGGGTTGAGGTGCGCGCCCGAGACCGCTCCCATGAACAAGATGATGGCGGCCACCATCAGCCCCGGCGCGACCACCTGGGCGCCAGACGGCACGGCGTTGCCGCCGAAACGCGCGTTCACCATTCCGGCCCCCACCGCCACAAGGACGAGGAAGAACGTCCCGAGAGCCTCCGAGAAGAGACGTCGCCCTTCGTAGCGGTCGTCCCAGAAGTCGAACCGCCTGGTTATTGAGTTCGGTTCCTCCAAGGAAAGCAGCGCCGATCCTGTCGGCGAGGTTGCCCCTTTCGGCTCGGTGGCCACGTGGCTCCTCCTCTCCAGATACCTGCGACTCCGATGTGGCCCTCGACGAGGGCCACACCCGCGCTCCTGAGGAGCCTGAGCCTGGCAGGCCCCACTCGGAGCGACAAGCCTGGCTCCATGCGAATACTCGTTGTCAACGCCGGCTCGAGCAGCCTCAAGCTGCGAGTCCTCGACGCCGCCCATCAGGTCCAGGCCGGTGACGATGTCCCTCCTCCGACGGCAGGAGACGTGGGCGAGGCTCTGGACCGGTTCCTCGAGGGTGTCGACGCCGTCGGTCACCGGGTCGTCCACGGCGGCACCGAGTTCCGCGGGCCGGTCCGGCTAGACGCCGCCGTTGACGAGCGTCTGAACCGACTGGCGGACCTGGCCCCGCTGCACAATCCTCCGTCGATCGCGGCCATTCGTGCCGTCCACCGTCTCCGTCCGGACCTGCCCCAAGTGGCGTGTTTCGACACCGCCTTCCATTCCTCTCTTCCCGAGGAAGCAGCCATCTACGCCGTGCCCTGGGAATGGACACAGCGATGGAGCCTGCGCCGCTACGGCTTCCATGGGCTCAGTCACGCCTGGGCCAGCCGGCGGGCGGCCGAGCTGATGCACCGGTCTCCCGCCGATCTCCGACTGGTCACCGCCCACCTGGGTTCCGGAGCGTCGCTGGCGGCCGTGTCCGGCGGTCGGTCAGTGGACACGACCATGGGCTTCACCCCGCTCGAAGGCCTGATCATGGCCACCCGATCGGGGAGCGTCGACCCAGGGCTGGTGCTGTGGCTCCAGCATCACGCCGGGTTGGATACCGACCATGTGGAGCGGGCACTCGAAGAGAAGTCGGGCCTGCTCGGGGTTTCAGGGCACTCGGGCGATCTTCGCGCCGTCCTGACCGCGGTTGACCAGGGAGACGACCGCGCCCGCCTGGCCTACGGCATGTACGTGCACCGCCTCCGGGCCCTGGTCGCGGCCATGGTGGCGGCCATGGGCGGCCTCGACGGGCTGGTGTTCACCGGAGGGGCCGGAGAGCGGTCCGCCCGCGTGCGCCGTGACACCTGCGCCGGTCTCCAGTTCCTGGGCGTGACCCTGGACGACGCCCTCAACGAGCAGCAGCTCGACGTGGATCGCCTGCTGTCACCAGCCGGGGCTCCGGTTGCGTCGGCGGTGGTGGCGGCCAGAGAGGACATCGAGATCGCGGGTCAGGTTCGCCAGGTCCTCGGCTAGGGTCGCAGACCGGACGCGAGGCGGGACACTATCCCTCGCCGGCGGAGGTCGCACGATGGGCATGTCAAGCCAAAGCGAGCTCGACAACCTCGTCGCCTACTGGGAAGCGGCCAACTACCTGACCGTGGCCCAGATCTATCTCCAGGACAACCCGTTGCTGCGCGAGCCGCTCCGCCCCGAGCACATCAAGCCTCGGCTCCTCGGGCACTGGGGGACGTCGCCCGGGTTGAACCTCGTGTACGCCCACCTCAACCGCCTCGTCACCCGCACTGACGCTGACATCGTGTACGTGACCGGGCCCGGCCATGGTGGGCCTGCCCTGGTGGCCAACACCTACCTCGAAGGCACATACTCCGAGATCTACCCACTTGTCTCTCGTGACGTGGAGGGGCTGCGCCGCCTCGTCCGTCAGTTCTCCACACCGGGTGGCATCCCGAGCCACGTCTCGGTCCCGACGCCGGGGTCCATCCA
>VAWP01000118.1 GCA_005888295.1 Actinomycetota bacterium | reverse complement strand
ACCGGTCGCCGACCGAGAACCTGCGAGCGGTGGCCGCGGCCAAGCGCACCAGCGTCGGGGACATCACGGCCGTGATCCTCGACCGCGACCGGCACAAGGATCTCATCGCCGAGGTGCGGCAGGCCGGGGCGCGTATCCGGCTCATCACCGACGGCGACGTCGCTGGCGCCATCTCGACCGCCTGGCAGGAGTCGGGCGTGGACATCCTCTTCGGGATCGGCGGCACGCCCGAGGGCGTCATCGCCGCCTCCGCCCTCAAGTGCATGGGCGGCGAGCTCCAGGGCCGCCTGTGGCCCCGCAACGACGACGAGCGGCGCGCCGCCCTCGCCGCCGGCTACGACCTCGACGCCGTCCTGTCGACCGAGGAGCTCGTCCGCGGCGACAACTGCTTCTTCGCCGCGACCGGCGTCACCGACGGTGAGCTTCTCCGGGGCATCCGGTACACCAACACCGGCGCCCTGACCCAGTCGCTGGTCATGCGCTCGAAGTCCGGCACGGTGCGCCGCGTCGACGCCAGCCACCGCCTCCAGAAGCTGCGGGAGTTCAGCCAGATCTCGTTCGACTAGCTGGGGGCCCCTTAGCCGAGGCGCCGCTCCATCCGCACGAAATCGCGACCCCAGCGCCAGTCACGGAGCGCGCCCACCCCCGCCCAACCGCGCATGCGGTAGAAGCCCTCGGCCCGCCCACCGGCCGGAGCGCGCAGGCGGCACAGGGTGCAGCCCTGCTCGGCCGCCAGCGACTCGACCGCGGCGAGCAGGTGAGAGCCGATGCCCTGGCCCCGGACCTGCTCGTCGACGATGAGCCGCTGCAGCTCGCACACCCGACCTCTGACGACGCCCTCGGCCAGCCCCACCACGCTGCCTTCACGCCTGGCGGTGACCGCAAAGGGCGCGTCCTCATCCGGGTCGTGGACCGCCCAGGCAGACGCGGCCCACCGAGCGACGAGGGGATCGGCGCGCGCCGTGACGGTCAGCTCGAGCGGCAGCCCACCGCGGCCCACCACGGCCGGCCGGCGGAAGGCGGCGTCCGCGGCCACGGTCCAGACGCGACCCGGTCCCTCCTCGAGGAGGTGCACGCGCTCGAACCACACCTCCGTCCGATAGGAGCCCAGCGCCGTGAGCGCAGCCTGGATCCGATCGGGCGCGGCTTCGTCGGCCAGGGTCACGTGCGGCACGAACGGCCAGGTGAGGGGGCGGGCCAACGGCGCCCGAAACACCGCCGCCCGCAGCTCACCGAGGGCGGCCACGTCGCCTGCGGCCGGGAGGTAGACGACCGGAGCGTCGGGCCAGAACGTCGCAGGTGGACCCAGGCGCAGAGAGAAGGGACGAGTGGCGGCACCCGCGGTGCTCAGGAGCTCGAGGGCGTCGCCGATATCCCGCTCGGCCACGTTGACCGGTGGAACGAGGGTGAGGTGCGCCGGCACGCGTCCCAGGACCGGGTCGCCCAGCGCCCGACGGAGCCCGTCGACCTCGTGGGACTGGGGCGCGGGGACAAGCAGCGCAACCCCGAAGCGCTTCCGCGGCATCCCTCACGATCCCACAGGTGCGGCGCGCCGAGCGGGCCCCTCATTTTGCCGAAACTCCGGGCACCTGAGAGGATTCTGGCGGTGCATCTCTCCCGGGATCGCACCGGTTCATGAGATGGCTACATGCGGCGAGTACCCCTGAATAATCACCGTCCCGAGAGCGACTCCAGTGGTGCCCGTAGCGTCTGGCCAGCTAGGCTGCTACGCGCTCAGGGGTCGCGCCTCCATCATGCGCAAGCCATCCCCAAACGTCTTCACGCTGCTGGGGCTGGGCCTCACCAACGCGCTGTGCCTCGCCGCGGGACTGGGAGCGGGATGGGGCATCGACAGCCTCCTCGACACCACGCCGGCGTTCATCTTCGTGGGCATCGTCGCCGGGGTGGCCCTGGGCGCGGCCGCCACCTCGGTAGACCGTGTTCGCCCAACTCCCGTTGCTCGAGCTCAACGCGGTGCTCCGGCGCAGCTACGTGGTCGCCGGCTCCGTCGGCGCCGCGGGCCTCATCCTCACCTCCGTGCTGGGCTATCCCCTCGTGGGCCTCGGTCTGATCGCCGGCCTCGCGCTGGGCGCGGTGAACAGCCGCATGGCCCGGAACTCGATGGCGCGCTACGTCGCCGGCGCGGCCGGTCCGCAGAAGAGCGTGTTCATGGCATCGAGCCTGGTCCGCCTGGGCGCCATCACGGCGGTCGCCATCGTCGTGATCGTCGTCGCGCGTCAGGTCGGTTGGGGGATGGTGTTCGGACTCGCCCTGTTCCAGTTCGTGGTCCTCGCCAGCACGGCCAGGACGATGCTCAAGTCGCTTCGGAGCGGCACATGACACTGGTCCCGCTTCCGCTGCTCGCCGATGCCAGCAACATCGAGGTGGGCACGCACCGCACGCTCACGGTCGCCGGTCTGACCTTCAACGTCGACACGATCTGGGCGACGGCGTTGGCCGGCATCATCGTCGTCGGGGCGGGCTTCTTCGTCCGCCGGCGTATCACGAGCGGCGTGCCGAACCGGGTGCAGCTGCTCTGGGAGACCGTCGTCGGTGCCATCCAGCGCCAGGTCGAGACCGGCATCGGTCCCACCGGGGCCCGCATCGTGCCATTGGCCGTGACCCTCTTCTTCTTCATCCTCATCTGCAACTGGTTGGAGCTTGTCCCGACGGGAGGCGTGCACAACAACATCCCGGCCCCGACCGGCGACGTCAACCTCACCTACGCCATGGCGTTCTTCGTCATCGGGCTGGTCCACTTCTACTCGATCCGCAACAGGGGCTTTCGGGGCTACGTGAACAAGTACTTCCAGCCCAGCTGGCTACTGGCGCCCATCAACGCCATCGAGGAGGTCGCCAAGCCCTTCACGCTGGCCCTCCGACTGTTCGGGAACATCTTCGCCGGCGGCCTGATGCTCATCCTGATCGCCAGCCTTTTCCCGCTGGCGATCCTGTGGTTCCCCAACATCTTGTGGAAGCTCTTCGACGCGTTCATCGGCCTGATCCAGGCCTTCATCTTCTCGCTGCTGACGATCCTCTACTTCGAGGAGGCGCTGCGGCCGGCAGAGGAGGGAGCGCACTGAGGACCGACACCAGGTGACGGCGGGCTCAGGCGCCCGTTAAGCAGCTGCGAACGAACGGAGGAATTGGTAACAAATGGCAAGTGACAACCTTCCCGTAATTCTCGCCGCCGGCGCGCAGAAGGGCACACCGCAATACGCGACCCAGCTGGCCGGGGCGATCATCGGTGCGGGTCTGGCGATCGGCGGAGGGGCCATCGGCGCCGGCATCGGCGACGGCCTGGCGGGGAGCCAGACGATCGCCGGCGTGGCCCGCCAGCCCGAGACCCAGAGCCGGCTGTTCACGATCATGTTCCTGACCGTGGGCCTGGTGGAGGCCGCCTACTTCATCAACCTCGCCTTCGCCGCCCTGTTCATCTTCTCCCTGGCCAACCAGTAGGAGGCGAGGTGACCACATGTTGTTGGCAGCGTCGTCCGGCGGCAGCAGCAACAACTTCCTGCTCCCGAACATGACGTTCTTCGTCGAGCTGCTCGCGTTCCTCATCATCCTCGGCCTGATCGCCAAGTACATCCTCCCGCCCATCAGGCGGGCGATGGAACAGCGCGAGGCCGAGATCTCCAACGCCCTCGAGCAGGGTGAGGAGGCCAAACGGCGGCTGCTGGCCGCCGACCAGGAGTACCAGGCCAAGCTGGAGGAGGCGCGCCAGGAGGCCCGGACGGTGATCGAGCGGAGCAACCGCATGGCCGAGCAGCTCCGGGAGGAGGCCCGCACCAAGGGCCGGGAGGAGTACGAGCGGGTGGTCGCCCGAGCCGACGCCGACATCCAGCGGGCGACCGAGCGGGCCAGGGAGGAGCTCCGGCTCCAGGTCGCCGATCTGGTGATCGCGGCGGCCGAGCGGGTCATCGGCGAGGAGCTGGACCCCGAGCGGCACCGGGGCCTCATCGAGGAGGCCATCGCCGGCGTCGGAACGGGCGAGTCGGCCAGCGCGGGCCAGGCGTGAGGGGCCGCGGGTGAGAGACCTCGTCTGGGGCTACGCCAGCGCCGTTCTGGAGACGGCCACGGCGGAGGGCCGGATGGAGCGTGTCGGCGAGGAGCTGGCCGGCTTCGCCAGCGCCTCCTCACCGACCCGGCCGTGCCGGTCCACACCCGCCGGGCCGTCGTGGAGGACCTGTTGCTGCCGCGCGTCGGCGCCGAGACGGTCCGGCTGGTGTCGTACGCGACCGCGGCCGAGCGGGCGACAGATCTGCCCTCTGTCGTCGAGGAGCTGTCGCATCGGGTACGGGCCGAGGCCGGCCTGGCCGAGGTGCGGCCCGAGCCCATGGCCGGCCGCTCGGCCATCAGAGGGCGCCTGCACGGCTATGCCACCGCCGTGTTCGAGGAGGTCGAGGCCGAAGGCGAGGCGCCGCTCGAGGAGAGCGAGGACGAGCTGTTCCGTCTGGCCCGGGTGGTCGAGGGGTCCGAGGACCTCGGCTCGATCGTCACCAATCCCGACGTGCCCGTCGCGACCCGCCTGGCCATCCTCGACGACCTGCTGGCCGGCCGGGTCCAGGCCCTGGCCCGGCGGCTGGTGCGCTACGCGGTGCGGGCGGGCAGGGGACGGGACCTGGTAGCTACACTGGACTGGCTGGTCGAGCGGGCGGCTGCGGAGCGTCACCTCAAGGTCGCCGACGTGCGCGCGGCAGCCGATGTGGACGAGGACCAACGGTCGCGGCTGGCCGAGGCTCTGAGTCGGGTGGCCGGGCGATCCGTCGAGGTCCGGCTGACGCCGGACCCATCCCTGATCGCCGGGATGGTGGCGGTCGTGGGCGACCTGCTGGTGGACGGCAGCGTCCGCCACCGGCTGGACCAGCTGAAGATCGACCTTTCGAAGCCAGACCGATGACCGGACACACAGGAGAGCGCCGCTGATGGCCGAGCTCGCGATCAATTCCGCCGACATCGCCGCGGTGCTGCGCCGCCACCTGGAGGACGAGGCCCTGGGCGTCACCACGGAGCAGGTGGGGCGCATCAGCGAGGTGGGCGACGGCATCGCCCGGGTCACGGGTCTGCCGGGGGCGGAGGTGAACGAGCTGCTCGAGTTCGAGGGCGGCGTCATGGGGCTGGCGCTCAACCTCGACGAGGAGTCGATCGGCGCCGTCGTCCTCGGCGAGGTCACCCACCTCGAGGAGGAGCAGCTGGTCCGCTCGACCGGGCGCATCCTCTCCGTGCCCGTCGGCGACGGGCTGCTCGGCCGGGTCGTCAACGCGCTCGGAGAGCCCATCGACGGTCGCGGCGCCGTCGCCAGCGACGAGCACCGCCGCCTCGAGATCCAGGCCCCCGGGATCGTCGCCCGCCGGCCCGTGAGCCAGCCCCTGCAGACCGGCATCAAGGCCATCGACTCGATGACGCCCATCGGCCGCGGCCAGCGGGAGCTCATCATCGGGGACCGCAAGACGGGCAAGACCTCGATCGCCGTGGACACGATCATCAACCAGCGGGGCCAGGGCGTGAAGTGCATCTACGTCGCCGTCGGCCAGAAGGGCTCCACCGTGGCCCAGACCGTGGCCACCTTCGAGCAGCACGGCGCCATGGAGTACACCGTCGTGGTCAACGCGCCGGCGTCGGACCCGGCGCCGTTCAAGTACCTCGCCCCGTATGGCGGCTGCGCCATGGGCATGCACTGGATGGAACACGGCGACGACGCCCTCATCGTCTACGACGACCTGTCCAAGCAGGCCGAGGCCTACCGCCAGCTCTCGCTGCTCCTGCGCCGGCCACCGGGACGAGAGGCGTACCCGGGCGATGTCTTCTACCTCCACAGCCGGCTGCTCGAGCGGGCGGCCAAGCTGAACGACCAGCGGGGAGGCGGCTCGCTCACCGCCCTCCCGGTCATCGAGACCAAGGCCGGCGACATCTCCGCCTACATCCCGACCAACGTGATCTCGATCACCGACGGCCAGATCTTCCTGATCACCGACCTGTTCTACGCTGGTGTCAGGCCGGCGATCGACGTCGGCATCTCGGTGTCCAGGGTCGGCGGCCAGGCGCAGGTCAAGGCGATGAAGGCCGTGGCCGGGACCCTGCGCCTCGACCTGGCCCAGTTCCGCGAGCTCGAATCGTTCGCCACCTTCGGATCGGAGCTGGACAAGGTCTCCCAGGCCCAGCTCGACCGCGGTTACCGGCTGACCGAGATCCTCAAGCAGCCCCTCAACGCTCCCGTCCCGGTCGAGGAGCAGGTCGTGGCCATCTACGCCGGTTCCAACGGAGCCCTCGACGACGTTCCCGTCCCGGCCGTCAGGCGCTTCGAGCATGAGCTGATCGCGTTCCTGCGCGGCCACCCGTCGGGCGTGCTCGAGCAGATCCGGGAGAAGGGCACGCTGCCCGACGAGGAGACCCTGAACAAGGCCATCGCCGACTTCAAGGCGGGCTTCGATCCGGGCGCCGGTGTGGAGATCGCCGACCAGGGTGGCCAGAGGTCGGACGGCGGCGACGGAGCGTCGGGCCCCGCGGGCAACGGGGGCGCCGAGCCCGAGCAGGCGACGGGCAGCTAACGCTGTGGCAGGCAGCCAGGAGCGCATCCTCAGGCGACGGATCAGGAGCATCCAGTCGACCATGAAGACGACGCGCGCCATGGAGCTGATCGCGGCGTCACGGATCGTGCGCGCCCAGCAGCGCATCGGCGGCGCCCGGCCGTACGTGGAGCGCATCGAGGCGCTGGCCTCGGACCTCGTCGGAGCGCCCGGCACCGGGCATCATCGCCTGATCGAGCCGCCCGATCCGCTGCGCCGCGTGGGCGTGGTGGTCATCGCCTCCGACCGTGGGCTGTGCGGTGCCTACAACTCGCAGGTGCTGCGGACGGCCGAGCGGGTGCTCGACCAGCACGAATCGGAGGGGCGCGAGCGCTTCCTCCTGGTCGTGGGGCGTCGGGGCCAGAGCTACCTGCGGTTCCGGGGCTACGGCATCGACGAGTCGGTCGTGGGCGTGACCGACCGCCCCACCTACCTGGACGCGAGGAGAGTCGCGCAGGCGGTCATCGGGCCGTTCGTGGGCGGCGAGGTCGACCAGATCGAGCTCATTTCGACCCACTTCGAGTCGGCGGGGACCCAGCGGGTGCACCACAACGTGGTCGTCCCGGTCCCTCCGACCGAGGCGGACGAGGCGGACGAGGCGGACGGAGGGCGGGTCGACTACGACGCCGAGCCGTCAGAGGAGGAGATCCTCGACCGCCTGCTGCCGAGCCTCATCGAGGCCCGGCTGTTCCTCGCCCTGCTCGAGGCGTCGGCGTCCGAGCACGCCGCTCGACAGCGGGCGATGAAGGCG
>VAWP01000027.1:18569-27984 GCA_005888295.1 Actinomycetota bacterium | reverse complement strand
TGCTGTTGCTCGCCTCCCGACAGAGTCCCCGCCCGCCTCCTCATGTAGCGCTCCAGCACCGGGAAGGTATCGAGGACCTCGGCCATGCGGGCTCGCACCGTCGCCCGCTGGCGGTGAATGGGTAGGGCCTGGATGTCGAGGTTCTCCCGTACGGTGAGGTCGGGGAACACGGCGTGGCCGCCGGGGATGAGGGCCAGGCCACTACCGACGAGGCGTTCCGCCGGCCTTCCGGTGATGTCAGCGCCGTTGTAGGTGATGCGCCCCGACGACGGACGCTCGAGGCCGCAGAGCACCCGCAGCAGGGTCGACTTGCCCGCCCCGTTGGTGCCGAGGAGGGCCAGCGCCTCGCCCTCTTCGACCTGGAGGGACACGTCGAAGAGCACCTGCAGTCGGCCGTAGGAGAAGTCGACGCCCTCGACGTCGATGATCGGTGCCGAGGAGGTCTGGCTCATCGCGCTCGCAGCGGTCGCGCCCGCAGGGGCCGCTCTCGCAGGGGTCGGGTCGGAGCGGTGGGCGGTTCGTCAGCGGCTCGGCCGCTCGGTACCCGGGGCCGCGGTGGGCTGGGAGGGCCTCCCTCGGTCCCCAGGTAGCTGACGATCACCGCCGGGTCGGAGCGGACCTGCTCCGGGGTGCCCTCGGAGATCACCCGGCCCTGGTCCATGGCGTAGATGTGGTCGCACAGCCCCATGAGCAAAGGCATGTCGTGTTCGACGATGAGCACCGACAGGCCGAGCTCGTCACGGATGCCCCGCAGCAGGGGCCCGAAGGCCTCCGCCTCGCGCTGGGCCACCCCGCCGGTGGGCTCGTCCAGCAGCAGCACCTTGGGCACCGAGGCCACCTGGGCGGCCAGGTCGCAGATGCGCCTGGTGCCGGTGGACAGCTCGTCGGTCAACACGTCGGCCCAGGCGGTGAGGCCGAAGCGCTCGAGCAGGGCCCGCGCCGCCTTGCGGGACGATCCCTCGCCGGCGCGCACCCAGGGAGCCGAGGCGGCCGAGGCCAGCAGCCCCACCCGGTGCTGGGTGCTCATGGCCACCTGCATGGTCTCGGTCACCGTCAGCCCGGGGAACAACGACGCCTGCTGGAAGCTGCGACCCAGGCCGTAGGTGGCCCGCAGCTCGGGGGGATACTCGCTCACGTCTACACCACCGACGATGACCTTGCCCCCGTCGGCGCCAAGCATCCCCGAGGCCACGTTCAACAGCGTGGTCTTGCCCGCCCCGTTGGGTCCGATCAACCCCACGATCTCGCCTTCACGCACCTCGACCGACACCCCGTCGAGGGCCTTCTGGCCCCCGAAGGCCAGGCGCAGGTCGCCAAGGGCCAACACGGGCGCATCAGCGGCGGCCACGACACGCTCGTCGGTCTCGGCCGCCATGGCGTCCAGGCGACCCTGCCACCATGCCTGCACGGCCCCGGCGATGCCCTGGGGGTACTTGCGCAGCACGAAGATCAGCCCCAGGCCGCCGAGTAACAGCTCGAAGCCCACCCCCGAGCCGGCGGCGGAGTTGAACAGGTTCGAGACGTAGGGGTTCACCAGCAAGGTCACCCCGTAGACGAGCACGCCGCCGGCCACCGCCCCGGTCACCGAGCCGATGCCGCCGATCACCACCGCCGCCAGCACCGCCAGGGACAGCTCGGCCGGGAACTGGGTGGCGGTGACGTCGCGCCAGGCGTCGGCCCACAGCACCCCGGCCGTGCCGGCCAGGAACCCCGAGATGCACAGGGCTCCCACCTTGACGGTGGTGGGCGTCACCCGGAAGGTGGCGGCGCGCTTCTCGTCGTCGCGCACAGCAATCATGAGCCTCCCGGGCTGGGAGCGCCGTAGGGCCCACATGGCCGCCCCGCCCACCACCACCACGCCCAAGGCCACGTAGTAGGTCACCAATTGCGATCCCGGGCTGCCCAGGCCAGTGGCCAGGCTCGGGGGGTTGAGCACGAGGCCGAAGGGCTGGGCCGAGCCGAACCAGGACTTGTGGAACAGCCAGTCGGGGGCGATCACGGCGAGCCCGAGGGTGGTCACGGCTAGGGTCAGGCCGGGCACCCGCAGGGCGGGCATGGCCACCAGGGCCATGATGGCCGCGCCAACCACGCCACAGACCAACAACAAGAACAGCACCGACCAGCCGTTGGGCATCAGGTGGCCAGCCACGAAGGCCCCGCAGCCCACCAGGGCGAACTGTCCCAGGCTGATCTGGCCAGCCCAGCCGATAGCCACGGTCAGCGACAGCGACAGGACGGCATAGAGCATCACCAGGGCCAGGTCGAAGCGCGTCCCCTCGCTGGAAAAGATGGGAACGAAGGGCAACAGCAGCCCGAGGACCAAGGCCCCGGCCAGAGCAGCGCGGGGGGTGTAGCGGACACTGAAGCGGTCTCTGATGGCCTCGGGGATCCGCAGCGGGGCCCGGTCCTCGACGATGGCCCCGGCGGTGGAGAACACCCGTCCGATGGCGCCACCTCTGACGATGACGATGCCCATGATGACCAAGAACACGACCAGCTCGCTGGTGCCGGCGTTGGAGGTGATGCCCAGGGCGATCTGGTAGCTCACGCCGATGAGCAACCCGCCGCCCAAGGCCGCGGGCAGGGAGGTGAAGGCGCCAACGGCCGCCGCCCCCAGGGCCAACAGCAGCAGCAGTGGTCCCAGGGCGGCCCCCGAGGCGGCCCCGTTGGAGCCGAACGAGGGGCTCTGCAGGATGGCCGCCACCGCCGACAGGCCCCCGGCGATGCCCCAGGTGATGGCCGACACCTTGGCCACAGAGACCCCCGACAGGCGGGCCGCGTCGGGGTTGGCGGCGGCGGCGCGGATCATCGTGCCCAACAGCGTGTAGCGCAGGAAGACCGCAAGCCCAGCGACCAGGATCGGAGCCAGGACCAGGACCAGGATGTCGGCCCCGCTCAGGATCACGTTGCCCACGTGCACGCTTGCGCTGAACGGCAGCGGGTAGCCGGTGTTGACCAGCTTGGAGCGGTCCGGGCCCAGATCCGGGATGAGGGCCAGGGCCAGCAGCACCTGGGTGACCCCGATGGTCACCAGCAGCAAGGAGACCGCAGAGGCCGAGCGGGCCCGCAGGGGCCGCACGACCCAGCGCTCCACCGTGAGCCCGACCACGATCCCAACGGGCACGCACACCCCGAAGGCGACCCACCAGCTCCAGCCCCAGTCGATGACCAACTTGGCCAGCAGCTGGGCCGACAGGGCGCCGAGCTGAGCGTGGGCCAGGTTCAAGAACCGGTTGGACTTGTAGACCAGCACGATGCCCACAGCCAGCAGGCCGGTCAGCGTCCCGTTGATCAGACCCAGTACGAGCGTGCCAGAGCTCACGGTCGGCTCCTTCGCATCAGCGCATCAGAAGGAAGGCTGGAAGTTGGGGTTGTCGAGCTGCCAGCAGCCGCAGGACGAGTGATAGGTGAGAGGCCGCCAGAACTGCCCTCCCCACGTCGTGCCCGAGGCCGAGAAGTTGTCCGGCCCGTCGGGAAAGGCGAAGGGGACCGAGCCCGCCCGCTGCAGGCCGGCCGCCAGCTGGTCCTGGGCCACGCTCGGGGCGTGGTCGACGGCGGCCGCGAACATCCACACGAGGTTGCAAACGGCGCCGGCGAACTGATCCGGCGACGCCATGACACCGGACTGGCCGTGGCTGGTCATGATCTGGTCGCAGGCGGTGTCGGCCGGGGACTCCTTGAACCCAGGCGAGGTGTTGGCGCCGTATTGCTGTGGAGTGATCGCGAGGGCGCCGTCGAAGTTGCTCGGATCCGGCGCGAACGCCGGGTTCGCAGTAACGGCGGCGGTCCCGAGGTCTGGTATCGCCCACCGGGGGCGGAAGCCCTGAGCCTGGGACTGCTTGGTGATGTTCTGAGTGTCCTTGATGTCGTTGTCTATCGTCGCAGTCGTGACGCCGTCGGTCTTGAACTTGACGACCGCCTGTTCGATCGAAGACGGGGAGGCGAAAGAGGTAGGACAACCGAGGTCGTAGCGATCGATGGCGCCGGGCGGGACCCCGATCTGCTGGAGGTCGGCCAGCATCGCCCCGTTGACCTCAGGCTGGCAGTCCGAATAGAAGATCCCGAGCTTCTTGAAGCCCTGAGCGGCGTTGAACACGTTGAATTGTCTCGCCGCGTTGGCCCAATTGCGGTACACGACCTGGATCTGGCTATCCACGCTGAAGTAGTAGGGGTACCACTGCTGGATGTCCTTCGAGGAGATCGGGATCTCTTCGAACACCGGCAGGTGGTTCTGGAGCATGCAGGTGTCCGGGTTCTGCGGCAACAAGCCGCTCAACACAGCGAAGTCCTTGTGTTGGACGAAGGCGAGGCACGCACTCTGGGCCGTGGAAGGGTCGCCCTCGTTATAGGTCTGGTAGTCGGGGACGAGGTGGTTGCACCCGGCACCGCCCGACTTGTTGATCGAGTCGATCGCCGCGTTCCACATCGCCTGCTGGCTGCTGGTGCTCGGGATCCCGAAGACATTGTTGAGGCCGAGGGCGTCGATGAGGACGACGCCCACGCTCATGTTCCTCCCCGAGCCGGAGCATCCCGCGGCAAGGAGCGCGCCCGGGTTACCACCGGCCCCGCCCGCACCGCCGGCGCCCTGCCCGCCAGCCGCGCCCGCTCCCGTCGTGCCGGTGCCTGGCCCTGCTGCAGCTGCTGTACCCGTCGTGGTGCCGGCGTTTGCTGCCGTACCGGATCCGGCTCCCGTCGAGCCGCCGGTGCCCAACGCTCGCCCGTTCGAACCAGCGTTGAGATTGCTGGACGGCCCGCCCCCGGCCAGGGGCACGGCGATCCAGACGATGAGCGCCACGACGGTCGCTACGGCGCCAACGGCGGCTGACTGCTTGCCCGCCGATGCCCGTCGCCACCACAGACGGAACTCGAGAAACGGCGTCGTAGCCGTCATGCCGTCCATAACGGTCTTCCCTTCCCCAGGTGCTTTCTGATCCACTCGGTCCCGATGCGCAAGTGAGAGACCTCGGTCACCGTGATACCGGCCCTTCCCAGAGCCTCCACATGGCGACCGAAGCCGCGGGGTGTTGTGCCACCGAGGCCCTTACGCAGTCCGAATCCGCTGCGAGCCCACTGGCGGACGCCGGAGCTTGCACCGCCTCCGAGACAACGGGCAGCGTGGCGGCAACGGGGTAGCGACGCAGGATGCTCACGAACTGAGCTGGCGAGGTGCACGCACCGGCGGCGTCGAGCGATCTGGCGACGAACGACGACTTCGACCACACGCCGGCCGAGTCGAGTGCCGGCCACAGCGCTGCGTCAGCCCTCACCGTGCCGTCGTCGAGCCACAAGACGCCCGCGGCTGGCCGGCCAGCTGCATCATCGGCAGCTGCGAGACCGGCCGCCGTGTAGGCGGCGACGCTCGTCGGGCTCGAACCTCGCGGAGGAGCGCCCGTTCCGATCTCTACCAGCTGTACGGGCCCCAGGGCGGTCAGGACCCGGGCCACCCATGACGCGAATGCCGACGGGCCTCCTGCTGCCGTGGGCTCAGGCACGACGACCACCTCGACCAGGACGCCGTGGTGAACGAGATCAGCGACGGTGCCGGCGAGCGCCGGGGACACCGTGCTTCCTTGCACCAACCCCACGGGCACCGTCGGAGTCTTTCCCGTCATCTCGAGCCCCAGCCCCGGACCCCAGGCGGGGTTCGACGCGCCCGATGCGCCCAGGGGCGCGTCGAGGAACATCCACTGCTTGGGCACCGGAGCCGAGGTGGCTCCCGCCGAGGTACCGGGCAGGGCGCCGGCGGCGACGCTGCCCGAGCCCGGAGCGACCTGTGTGCAGAGCGCGCTCAGCTGGGCGGCGACGCCGTCGAGTGGCGTGTTGGTGGCGGGGAAGGGTACGGGACAGGCCTGAGCGGGGGTGGTGGGACCACCGGGGGTGCCCGGTCCCGCGCCGGTGTCGGGGGCCAGGCTCTCGCTGTTGTCGACCGAGCCCACCCTCGTGCCCGCGCTGTCGCCGGAGGCCGCGCCCTGGCCTCCGTTGTCGACCGGGGTGCCGACGGCCTCAGGCAAGAGCGGCGCGGGCCCGAGTCCTGACGCGCTCGACACCAGCTGCGCGCCCTGTCCGCCCGGAGGCGCCCCAGCATTGCCGGACTGAGTCCCCGCGCCAGCCGGGAGGCCGGCTGCGGTGAAATTCGCCAGCGCTCCGCCACCGGAAGGGACGGCGATCCAGGTGAGAAACGCCAACGCAGCGGCCCCCACCGCGACGGCCTTGGACCGCGGACCGTTCGACGCCCCCCGCCACCACACACGTACGGCCGTGAACGGCGTGTCGAGACCACTCATAGCGAGATTGCGCTCCCCAGACTCGATGCCCGTCCATCAACCCCGATCCGCTGACAAGCAACCCCCAACGCGAGCCCTCCCGACGGAGCCTCTTTCAGCAACTAGGTTCGCCGAGCGACCGCCACGTCCTTGTCAATTTCCCTGGTTGTATACAATATCCGGCGGCGGCAATGACCACAAGCAGCTGCGCTGGACCTGGATCCGGGGTTCCCAACCACCAGTCGGACGCCGCTGGAACGAGTGCAAGGATCTGTCGGCTCTCGGCGCTGGCCGTTTCGCCCCAACCAACCACCCGCCGACTCCTCGCTTGCAGTCCGGGTTGCTGTTTCCCAACAGTTTCATTATTCCCCGAGAATCACATCACTGCAACCTGCCTGCGCGGCACGCCGCTCATTGCCGGGGTTCGTCTATAATATGCAATGTGTCGGTACAGGAGCTGGCCCGGATCCCCCGGCTCATTGATCTCGACGCCCACGTGGTGGAGCCGCCAGACGTCTGGTCGTCGCGCCTACCCAGCCGCTACCGCTCCGTCGGCCCCCGCATCGAGCACCTTCCGGCGGGGCGGCCGAAGCTCTCGGGTTCGGGCTACGTCGAGGAGCCGGGCACCGATGGGCCCTTGGTTGCCTGGTGGTGCTACGAGGACCACCGGTCGTCGGTAAAGCGGACGATCGCCGCAGCCGGGTACGCCGCGGAGGACGTCCAGCTCAAAGGCGTGACCTACGAGGAGATGCGACCCGGCTGCTGGCAGCCGGAGGCTCGGGTCGCGGACATGGAAGAAAACTGGGTGGAGGCGCAGCTCTGCTTTCCCAACTACCCGAGGTTCTGCGGCCAGCAGTTCCTGTGGGGCAAGGATCGTGAGCTCGCCCTCCTGTGCGTCCGCGCCTACAACGACTGGATGGTCGAGGAGTGGTGTGGATCATCCCGCGGCCGGCTCATCCCGCTCTGCCTGATCCCGCTGTGGGACATCGACCTCGCCATCACCGAGCTCCACCGCAACGCCGACCGCGGCGTACGGGCGGTGGCGTTCTCGGAGCTGCCGACCTACCTCGGCCTGCCCAGCATCTACTGCGGCGAGTGGGAGCCGTTCTTCGCCGCCTGCGCCGACACGGAGACGGTCCTGTGCATGCACATCGGCTCGGGCACCAAGACACCGCAGACCTCTCCCGACGCTCCCGACGCCGTGCCGGCCACCATCCTCGTCGGCAACAGCATCAACAGCCTCACCGACTTCCTGTTCTCCGGTGTCCTCCATCGTCATCCGCAGCTTCGGCTGATGTACGCCGAGGCCCAGATCGGGTGGATACCGTACGTGCTCGAACGAGCCGACGACGTCTGGCGCACCCATCGCGGCTGGGCCGACAGCCAGCGCTTCTGCCCAGAGCCTCCGTCGATGTACTACTACCGCCAGGTGAGCAGCTGCTTCTTCAAGGACCGCGTCGGTATCGACCTGCTCGACCGGGTGGGCGCGGACCGCATCGTCTTCGAGACGGACTATCCGCATCAGGATGGCACCTGGCCTCGCTCCCGCCAGGCGGCGACCGACCAGCTGGGCCATCTCGACCAACCCGTGATCAACCGCATCGCGCGCGGTAACGCCATCGATCTCCTCGGCCTCCCGTTCGCCGACGGCGAGGGCTAGCGTCGGAGAATAAGGCTTCGGGTTCATCTTCCGATCGTATTCCGCCCGTTGCCCAGGCGCCCCGCAACATGAGGGCAGTCCGCAGCGTGCCCGTTGAGCGGACCATGGCACCGTCCAAATCGCGACCGTCTTCGATACAATATTCAGTGTAATTCCCTCCCCTGAGCCCTCTGGAGGACAATGGCTCGCACCAGCTCCGCGCAGCGGTTCGTCAGACGCAGCAGTGGCAACGACGCCGCCTTGTATATTCGGCGCCTCATCTTCGACGGTGAGCTGCAGCCGGGCGAGCGAGTGCCCCAGGACGAGCTCGCCCACGAGCTCGGGGTCAGCCGCATCCCGATCCGCGAGGCACTCATCGCCCTGGAGAACAGCGGCTGGGTGACTATCGAGCTCCACCGCGGTGCGTTCGTCAACGCCCTGGATGAGCAGGCGGTCCGTGACCACTACGAGCTGTTCGGCCTCGTCTACGGGTTCGCCGCCAAGCGGGCGCTGGCGCGTCGGTCGCCGGGCTTGCAGGACGAGCTGGCCAAGCTGGCGGACGCCATCAACCACACCGATGATCCAGAGGAGCTCGAGAGCCTCGCCATCAGCTTCCACGCAGCGATCACCGGAGCGGCGCGCTCACCACGGATCAACGTCGTGCTTCGAGCCATGTCAGGACTAGTACCCGGCAATTTCTTCGAGCTCGTCCCCGCTGCCATCGAGGGCGAGCGCCGAGGGCTGACCGCGATCGTGAGGGCCATGAAACGTCGTGACGGAGACCGGGCCGCCACCGAGTACCTGCGGATGATGCGACGCCAGGGGGACAACGTCGTCACCGTTCTCCGCGAGCGAGGGCTGCTCGAGGGAGCCGCCTCGGGCTGACCGACCGCTACCGCGATCCCGTCGCCTCCCCCTTGAAGCCAGTCCTACGAGCAGATTGATGAGCAGCTGGGACGACACGTCAAGGCGATCGACGATCAGCCGTGGCCAGCACACCCGGGAGATCATGCGCCAGCACGGGTTCGAGGATGCCGAGATCGACAAGCTGATCGAGGTCAAGGCGGTGTTCGAGGCGCACTGGGTTGAGTGACACGGCGGTCACCAGGTCCCCGAGATCGTAGCAATGGGTGCCGCATCCCCATTGGTGCCCTCGGCGTACTCGGTGACCGAGTTCCTGGTGGTCACACCGACGTTCCTTGAGGAGCTCAGTGCTACCCGGAAGGGCCCGTCTGGTCCGGTGTCGGGTCCCGCCATTGTGGCGATGGGTGCCACGTGTGCAGGTAGCATCAGGTTCTCGCACAGGACGGTGGGACTCGCCCTGCTGCCCACGCAGCCGGTGGACCGCACATGTGTACCTTCTCGACGAGACGGAGGATCCGATGGCCGAAGTGAGCGTCCAGCCGACCAAGAACGGGCCAAACCTGATCCGAGGCCCGATCACTCTCCTCGACGTCGATGGCACGCCGTACGAGGTGACGGGCGAGGTGATCGCGTTGTGCCGTTGTGGGGG
>VAWP01000027.1:8275-18482 GCA_005888295.1 Actinomycetota bacterium | reverse complement strand
TCGCCGCGTTACCGCGGGTGCGACTCTTGGTATTGGGCGTTGGCGACGTGGGCTCCCCAGTGCGGCGGTCCTTCGGTGATCGACAGGTGGGTCATAAAGTGCTCCCGCGTCGCGCCATGCCAGTGCTCTTCGCCATCAGGCGTGTACGTGACGTCGCCTGGCCGAATCTCGACGGCGTCCTCCCCCCGGGATTGGACCACCCCCCGACCTTCGGTGACGTAGAGCGTTTGGCCTCCTTCGTGTGAGTGCCACGCAGTGCGTGCCCCGGGGCTGAAGTGTACGGCGCCGATACTCAGCTTGGCGGTCGGCTCGCCTTGGATGATCGGGTCGATCCAAACCTCTCCGGTGAACCACTCGGCCGGTCCTTTCCCGGTCGGTTGCTTACGTCGCCGTTCCAATGCTGGGTCTCCTCTCGAATGGTCGGCCGATCTCTCTCTGTCAGTGAGGACGGCTGGGTTCCTGGCCGGCATCTCGACCCCATGGGCGACGCCGAGGTAGCCCAGGTGTCCGCCGGGGGCGGGTGGAGCGAAGGGCTTGCATCATCGACCCCTGGGTGCATGTGGAGGCTGCGGCATGGCGTCGGCCGCTCCCATAGATGAAAGCCCAATCTGTCGAGCGGACCGTCACGCTCCATCCGTATTTCGGAGCATGCGCCCGGTAGTAGGCAATCTGGCTTTCCAGCAGCTCGTCCCCTGTTTCGGTGCTCAGGTCAGCCACTCCATGGGGCGCCACTTCCGTCGCCGCTACCGAATAGGCGCCACGCCAGGTACGACCAGGCCAGCATCGCCAAGGCGGCCAGGTAGTTGCGCGGCGGGTCCTTGGCTCGGGCGTGAAAGCCGACCGCCAGCAGGAAGTACGCCACCAGAGCGGCCGAGGTCAGCCGTCCCATCGGCCGCCAGCGGAAACCGAGGGCGAGCCCGAGCACGGAGGCGAACTTGATGATCGGGAAGAGGAAGCGCAACTCTTCCGGGAACCGGAGCCGGTCCAGGTCGGCCTTGGCCCACTCCTTGGACCGACGGCCCCAGCCGGTCGATTGGGCCAGGTCGTAGAGGGCGACGGCATTGAAGGACCCGTCGGCAAGAAGTGCGCCGACGAGTCCGGCCAGCGCCAGACGCTGGCGATTGGCGGCCACCACTCGAACGATATTCCCGCGGGCGCTGCCGACACCAAATCGCGCAGAGACCGCGGTGTGACCAGGACGTCTACGCGGGCCGGTCAGAGGCGGGTACCCTTCCGGTCGATGATGAGCATGTCGATTAGCGTTCGCACCGCTTGACGGCGGCGCGACCCACTCGCTCGAACTAGACCCGAGCATCCCTCTGGTTCTCACCGGGGGATCCGCGTCCGTCGGCCCGTTCACTGCCGGGTTCGCGGTTCGCGCTTTCCGTTGGCCCGGCGTTCCGTCCATCCACAGGAGAGCGAATGTCAGAGGATGCTCACCCCGAACAGCAGTCGACAACTCGTCGCGACGAACCCGTCGAACGCGTTGCGGGCTCTCGAGCCAAGCGCGAAGAATCCGAGCACGGGATCCCGGCCGATGCGGATGGCCGGCCGACCATGTTCGTGCTGGTTGGCCTTCCCGCCTCGGGGAAGACGAGCCGGGCACGGGAGCTTGCATCGGCACGGAGCGCTCTGCGCCTGACTCCCGACGAGTGGATGATCCCACTCTTCGGACAAGAGCAGCCCGAGGGCAAGCGCAGCGTCCTGGAGGGTCGCTTGATCTGGCTGGCGCTGTCCGCGCTGCGGATTGGGGTCAACGTCGTGCTCGACTTCGGCGTGTGGGGCAAGGACGAACGGTCGGCGCTGCGGGCGTTGGCAGCCTCGGTCGGAGCAACCTGCGAGCTGGTTTACCTCGAAGTGGAAGAGGAGGAGCAGTGGCGCCGGGTTCAGGATCGCTCCGAGACCGACGCCGCAACTACCTTCGAGATGACCTCGGCGGACCTCGAACGGTGGCGGCAGACCTTTCAGCCACCGGACGCGATCGAGCTCGAGACATCGGAGATCGACCCCCCACCGGCGGGCTTCGACTCCTGGGAAGCCTGGGTGGCGCAGTGGTGGCCAACGTCAGTCCCCGGCTACGGATCGAGAACCTGACCGGGCTGTCGCGGCGGCCGGTATGGCGGGCTGAATGTTGGCACGGCGTCGCCGCTCCGGCCGGAGCCGGGAAGGCTCTCGGCAGGGAACCGGCCCGGCCACGGAGAACCTCACCGCCGATGACGGCCGCCCGGCCGCAGGAGGTGACGTGGGTCGGAGGCGAGGGCTCGGGGGGCGGTGGCGGTGGGCCACCTCGACGGCGGTCGCCGCCTTGGTCGCGCTGCCAGTCACGACGGGCGGCCACGCGTCGGCGACCCCGGCGCCGGGGTCGGTGTACGCAGCGCTCGGCGACTCGTACACGTCGGGGCCATTCATTCCCGTGCAGGAACAGCCCTACGGTTGCCTTCGCTCGGACCACAACTACCCCAACCTGGTCGCCGCCGCCATCGGCGCCCGGCTGACCGACCTCAGTTGCGCCGGGGCGACGACCGACGACCTGACCAGCAGCCAGGGTGTCACGCCGGGGCCCGCCAACCCACCGCAGCTCACCGCCCTCAGCTCTGCCACCCAGATCGTGACGCTCGGCATCGGCGGCAACGACATCCACTTCTCCACGATCGCCGAGAGCTGCTTCAGCCCCACGCCCACCGGACAACCGTGCCAGGACAAGTACGGCAACGGAGGCACCTCGCCGGACACCATCGACCAATGGATCGCCGCGGCCGCCCCCAAGATCGACAACGCCTTGAGTCTGATCCACTCGAAATCGCCGAACGCACACGTCTACCTGGTCGGATATCCGGCGATCTTCCCCGAGCAGCCGCTGGTGGCAGGCGCGCCCGAAGGGTGCTGGCCCACGCTGCCGGTGGCGCCAGCCGACGTCCCCTACCTGCGGGCCAAGGAGAAGGAGCTGAACGCCATGCTGGCGGGGCAGGCAGCGCTGGCCGCCGACAGCACGTTCACCACCTTCGTCGACACGTACACGCCCAGCGTCGGCCACGACGCGTGCGAGCCGCCCGTCATCCGCTGGGTGGAGCCGGCCGTGCCGGCATCTCCAGCCGCGCCCGTCCACCCCAACCTGTTCGGGATGCAGGGCATGGCCGCCGCCGTCGAGGCAGCCATTGGGGCCGCTTGAGCCCCACTGCGGCTGACGCCGGCGGCCGGCGATCCATCAGTCCAGTAGGGAGCGCGGCGTCGACCGTCCAAGCGACTACGAACAGGCGTAGGTGATCTCCACCCCGCCTTCGGGGAGGGAATGAACCTCTTCGAGCGCCAGCCGAGTGTCGGTGCTGAGCGACGGGGTCAGCATTGTGCCTCCGCCGAGCAAGAACGGGAGGACGAAAAGGCCGAGCTTGTCGAGCGCGCCGAGAGCCCGGAACGTTTCGATCGTCCGGGGTCCCCCGACCAGGTGCACGTCGCCGCCCCGACTAGCGGCACGCAGCTTCTCGAGCAGCCTGGTGGGGTCGCTGTCGGTGACGATCGGTACGGGTGCGCCCTCGGTCGGGACGTTCGAGCCGAGAACGAACACGTCCAAGTTCGGCCAGGGCCAGCGGTCGTTGGCGAGCGCTGGCTCGAAGGTCACCCGACCCATCAGCACAGCCTCGCAGCGCTGCTGGAACTCCGGGAACCCATGGCTCTGGCCGGAAACGAATCCTGGATCGCGAACCAGCGGCGGCCACCCGTCCGGGGTCGCGACGTACCCGTCGGCGCTCATGCTGAAGCGGGTGCGGATCTGCATCTGTTCGCTCCTCTCCAAAGTGATTCGCATATTGATGTCTTGGGGCTCGCTGTCTCATCGGTCGCCTGACGCCCGATCGGCGATGCCACACCACGGACCCGGTTTGATCGTATCGAGCCCCCTGGTTGCGAAAGGCTTGACGCAGGCGCACAGCGGGCCAGCTCCCGCCGGCTATGGCGCCCGGTGGTGGCGCTCAGGAACGGTCCGCCACGTCCATGAGGACCACCCGGAGGGGCGGGACAACTTCCCGAGCTTCTCCACCAAGGTGTCGATCTGACCAGAGCCCGCTCGACGCTCTGCCAGAGTGAGGCGAGAGCCGCCCACGCAAAGGAGAAACGGAGCAGACCATGCGATTCCTGGGATACACCCTGGCCAACGAGGCGGAGGTCCCTACCGAGCCCCCCTCCCCCGATCTGTACGAGAAGATGGGACGGTTCGTCGAGGAGGCGACAAAAGCCGGCGTCATCGTCGCCACCGGTGGCATCGCCCCCACATCCGAGGGCGCCCGGATCAGCCTGAAGAATGGCGAATACACCGTCGTCGACGGGCCTTTCGCCGAGGCCAAGGAGCTGGTCGGTGGCTGGGCGCTCATGGAGTGCCGCGACCTGCCCGAAGCCGTCGAGTGGTCCAGACGGTTCCTCGGCGTCCTGGGCGAGGGCGAGGTGCGCGTCCGCCCCGTCTCGGGCTGACGCGGCGGCGCCCAATCTGCTGCCGAAGGCACGACGTGGTGGTTGAATCGGTGGGTGCCCCTTGCCGATTCAACCGCCGCGATCGAGGCCGCCTACCGGGTCGAGTTCCCAAAGGTGGTCGCGGTGCTGGCCAGCTTCACCGGCGACATCGCACTGGCCGAGGACCTTGCTCAGGACGCGCTCGCGGACGCGCTCCGCCAGTGGCCCCGCGACGGGACCCCCCACAACCCTGGTGCATGGCTCACCGCTGTGGGAAAGCGCAAGGCGATCGACGCCTTCCGCCGACAGCGCACGTTGGCGGCCAAGTACGCTCAGATCGGCCGCGAGTTGCAGGCCCATTCGGCCCTCGGCGACCGAGACGACGCGACGCTCGACGCGGTGTCGAGTGAGGAGATCGACGACGACCGCGTCCGCCTGATCTTCGTCGCCTGCCACCCCATTCTGGCGCTGCCCGTCCGGGTGGCGCTCACCTTGCGCCTCGTGGGTGGGCTCACGGTGCCCGAGATCGCCCGGGCCTACGTCGTCCCCGAGGCCACGATCGCCCAGCGCATCGTTCGGGCAAAGAAGGCCATCGCCCGAGCTGGCGTCCCGTTCGAGGTCCCGGTCGGCGAGGACCGCTTGTCACGCCTGGGCGCCGTGCTCGAAGTCATCTACCTCGTCTTCAACGAGGGCTACTCGGCCACCTCGGGCGAGGACTGGCTACGGCCCGAGCTTTGCAGCGAGGCGCTTCGCCTCGGCCGCGTGCTCGCCGCCCTCGTGCCTGACGAAGCTGAGGTGCACGGCCTCGTCGCCCTCATGGAGTTCCAGTCCTCCCGCTTGCGCGCCCGCACTGGCCCCACCGGCGCGCCCATCCTGCTGCTCGACCAGGACCGACGCAGGTGGGACGGGCTCCACATCGGGCGGGGCGAGGCCGCGCTGGCCCGGGCTGACGAGCTGGCTGATACCCGGGGCCCCTACACGCTGCAGGCCGCCATCGCCGCCTGCCATGCCCGCTCCTTCCGGCCCGAGGAGACCGACTGGCACGAGCTCGTCGCTCTCTACACCGCACTCGCCCGCACCACACCCTCGCCGATCGTCGAGCTCAACCGCGCCGTCGCGGTGTCGCGGGCCTCGGGGCCGGCCGAGGCCCTGGCCCTGGTGGACGTCCTCGTCGGCACCGGCACGCTCGAGCGCTACCACCTCCTTTACAGCGTGCGAGGCGACCTGCTCGACCGGCTGGGCCGCCACGACGAGGCGGCGGCCGAGTTCGAGCGAGCGGCAACATTGGCCACCAATGTCCAGGAGCGCACGCTCCTCTCCGAGCGCGCTCGGGCCAGCCGCTCCACCGACGCGGCCGGTCCCGGCGCGGGATGACCGGTACGGCAGCGACGGGCCATCACTGGGCATCCGAGGTGGCAGGGCCGCCGGGCCAACGTGGCGACGTCAGCGTCCCGCACCAGAGCACACCTCCTCCTTGACGGAGCCGCGTCGAACAGCGTGATTGAGGAGATAGGGAACTACCGTGCGGTGAGCAGGGCCGACGGCGACCCAGAGGGCTCGGCATAGAGCGCGCTGTTTCCAGAAGACGTACGTCGTGACTCGTACATCGTCGCCGTCGAGCTTTCGAAAGATGAGCTCCGCTCGCATCAAAGGCGAGTCCTTCCTGATGTGAACGGCATCGGGTTGCGAAGTCAGGACTCGCCAGTCTTCGACGTAGTCCGGAGAGGAGCGCGGAGCTGGCGTGGCTCGGAGGACGTGCCTGTGCACCCATCGCACAGCGGACCCGACTGGCTCTGGCGCCTGCTCGAGGCCGCACCGCGAAATGTCCTCTGCCGATCGCACATCCAAGGGATGTAGTCGCGCCTGGAAGGCGTCGGCGTAGTCGTAATACTCGTCGCCAATGAACGGCTCTTCCAGCGGCACCTGGACACGGCGCGCTTGTCGCTGGTATTTGCTCATCCTTCCTCCAAATAGGCACCAAACGGCACTCTCCCCCATCGCAGACCCTGCGTGCTCCAATGGGCAACGCAGTGGAAGTGGGCGCGCATCTCCCGTCGAGGCACGCCGGAAAGGCGCGCGATCGAAATGTCCACGGGCCGTGTCACGGCGCCGCTGATTCGAGCCGTGTCGGATCGCCGGCGATTGCCTGCCACGCCCGCTCTATCTCTCGCAGCATCGCCGGGTACACGATGAAGTGCCGGAACGGCCTGATGGCGGCCATGTAGGCCGTCCCGAGCAGACCGTTTGGCTTCACGTAGACGGCCAGCTGGCCGCGAACGCCGCCCGCCTGGTCCGGGACGCGGCCAACATGAAGGACACCATGCACCGTCCGGTTGGCGATCTCGACCGCCCACTCGTCCGCGAGCAGGTAGAGCGACGTCGAAGGGGCAGCAGCGATGTCCGGGCCCGATGGTGCGTCGCGCAGATCGGCGGGCAACCGGTCTCGGAGCATCGCCGCCCCCGATCCACGGCCGCCACGTGGTGCGTCCCAGCCGAGCAGCTCTCCGAGCCTCCACCGGATCGCGACGAGCGTGCGGACTGCGGAAGAGGAGCTTTCCGACAGCTCGTACGACGCGATCAGCTGCACCAGCCGAGGAAAGTCGTCCGGGCCGCGGAGCCCGGGCAACGCCCACACATCCTCGAGGCGGAAGTCGTGGGTGAGCTCGTGGATCCGCCAAGGCCGGGAGCTGTGCGCTTCGTTCGGAACTCTCATCGGTGGACCTCACGTCGTCCTGCAGCCGTCGGCCGCGCCTCGGTCGCCACGGCTATGCGTCGTGTGCGCATCTGGCCTGCTGGTCCCTCACTCGTCCCTCCAGCTCGATCGAACCCGGCCACCGCACGCATCGACAGCGACCAACCCCGGACCGACCGAGCATCTCTAAGCGACTCGACATCGGTGACCGACTGTCGGTCAGCATGATACAAGTGGGAGGTGCCTGTCAAGCCGCTCCGGGCCCGCCAAGCCGAGGCAACGCGCAGCCTCCTCATTGCGGTGGCACGAGAGAACTTCACCGAGCACGGGTACGCGGCGACATCGATCGACGACATCATCCAGCAGGCCGGCGTGGCGCGAGGCGCCCTCTACCACCACTTCCCCGGCAAGGAGGCGCTGTTTCGCGCCGTCTACGAGACGGTCGAGGGCGAGGTCTTCAGCCGCGTCATGGAGGCCGCAGCATCACAGACGTCACCCTGGGAAGCCGTGCGCGCCGGCCTGTCGGCTTTTCTCGACGCCTGCCTCGAGCCCGCCTTCCGTCGCATCGTCGTGCTCGACAGCGTCTCAGTGCTGCAGTCGCAGGTCATGGAGGTTGGCATCGACCCCGTCGAGCTGCCCATGCTGCGGAACGTCCTCACGCCGTTGCTAGGCACGGCGACCTTCGGGGGGACCGCCATCGACGCCCTCACCCACGTCGCCCTCGGTGGCCTCTACGGGGCGTCGCTCTATATCGCTCGTGCCTCGGATCCCCGCGCCGCCCGGGCTGAGGTCGACGCCGTCCTCGAGACGCTCATCGGCGGGCTGCTTGGCACGGCTGCCCGGTGAGTCCCTGCGAGGCCTGGAAGCCCGACTTCCTCACCAGAGTCGCAACCCGGCCCAGGGAGGGTCCTGCCCGGTCGGGCGACTCGCGTTCCCGGCAGCGTCGCGGACAGCTTCGCCGATTCATCGCAAAGGAGCCGGCAACATCGGGCCGCAGCCTCCCGGCCACGCATTCGCTTGACGGGGATGCCCTTCGCTGGCCGTTACGGCCAGGGTCAGAACGTTTGCGAGCTCGTTGAGCGTGGTGAAGAGCTTGAAGGCACCGTTCCCCTCTGGGGTGATGGAGCTTTCCGCAGTGGTGAGAGGGGCGCCGCCAAGTGGGTCACTTCCGGCTCGGATTATGGCCTGGAGTCCAGACACGCCGAAGGTGTTGATGGTCGCGTCGAAGTCGTAGAGGAAAAGTGACGTGGCTCCCATGCCGGCGAGCATCCGCACGTCGTTGACCACGGGGCCGAGCGTGTCGTAGGGCGGAATTCCGATGTTGCCGATCCCGACCTGGCCTGTCGGGCCCAGATAGTGCTGGGCCAGCTTGTAGTAGTGGGCGACGTAGCCGGAACCGAAGTCGAAGTCAACGGGTGTCCCGGGCGGCACAGGGGGTTCGGTCCTGTACGCCTGTATCCAGGTGTGATCGAACTCCCCCGGCGCGTAAGGAGGCATGTCCAGCGCGTCGTGCATCCCCATGTTCGCGTCAGCGAGATCGTCGATCGAGAAGTTGACTGGCGTGCCCGAGAGAGACATCCCGTGCTCGTGCGCCCACGAAATGGTGTCGCGGTACGTGAGCATGGCGCGGCACTGCCCGACAGGGTCGACATTGGCCCGCATCATGCCTTCGAGGGTCGACGGGTTCCCGGACAGGGCGTCGGCGATCGGCTGATACCCGGTGGGGATCTCCAAGTCCAGCATCGTGTCGGAGATCGCCAGGCGCTGGGTGGCGACCCAGTCGTGAAAATCCTCGATCACCTTTGGGGCGAGGAACGCGTTCTGTTCGTCGAAGAAGGTGCCTTCAGCCACAGGCAGGGTGATCCAGGCGACGATGGGTACGCCGAGGTGGTTGGCCGTCTGGATGAGAGGAACGACGTCGGTTCGTTGAGGAGACCCGGGCGGGGGCGGCCCGAAGTCGGCCATGTACTCGATGTTCATGTACAAGGCGGCGTGGGTGCTCTCGAGCACCCTCCACACCGCCGGGGTGTAGTTCTTGGTGTTGCGCGGGCAGAAGGTGGGGTCTCGGGCGAGACACCCGGTGTCAATGTCCCCCGCGGCAAAGCCGACCTGCGCTCCCAGGGCGTTGCCTCGGCCGGAGGTGGGCAACGCCCCCTCGGTCGAGGACGCGGCGACGCTCGGTGGGGCGAACCCGACGAACAGGCAGCAGACCACAGCTACGAGAGCTGGCCGGCGTCTGGTGCCGAAAACGCCCAAACCAGTCACACCAGGTTTTACCTATCACTCACTAGGTAAGTCAAGTGGACTGCCTACACTTGCCTGATGCCACCGCGCAAGGGACAGTCCCAGGCCCGCGGACTCCTCCGCCGACAGCAGATTCTCGACGCTTCGCTGGACCTGTTCGCAGCGAACGGCATCCGCTCGACCAGCTTGGCCACTGCTCGCCGTGCTTGCCCACCGCGACAGTGCCGATCCTGACGCCGAGGCCGATGTCGCCCAAGCCGGCAGCGGCCTAGAGTCTCTTCGCCGCATCCCTCGACTTGCTCAGGTCCTCTTGGACAGGCCGGTACTGATGCGGTTCGACTCGGTCGTCGGAGGCGAAAGCATCGCCGAAGGAGGGGCGGTTCTCGACTATTTCCGTGACCGAATGCGCCATATACGCCATGCCCTCTGCGGCATGCTCAACGACGGCATCCACCGCGGCGAGCTGCGCAAGGACATGGATGTCGAGGGTGTCGCCACCGAGATCGTCGCCTTCATGGACGGCATCCAGACCCAATGGCTCCTCGATCCCCGACGCATCGATCTGGTGAAGGCATACCACCGCTACTTCGGCAATCTTGCCTCGCAGCTGCAACGCTCTCCGGGCCACGATCGCAAGCGACGACGGTGAGCCCGGCTCGAACTGCCCCGTCCTCGCCCGCTAAGGCCGAAAACTGTCCCTTCGCCCTATTTCGGCCGCTTGACGCCCGATGAGGGCTTTCCAGATGGCCGTCCGCTACGTGGAGCTTCGCACATCGCGGCTGCTCACGTGGGGTGCGCCGTCCACTCTCGACAACATCTGACGGGGTACGA
>VAWP01000027.1:0-8238 GCA_005888295.1 Actinomycetota bacterium | reverse complement strand
CAAGGAGCACACTGACGACAAGGACGCCTAACGGTTGAGCTCCCCCCGCCGGTTGCTCCCGGTCCTGCGCTGGCTTCGTTCCACGAGCGAAGCCGGCGCGCCTCCCGGTCCTTGTCCGTCCTGACAGACTCTTCGACATGGCTGGGCAGACTCACTACGCCCGAAGCGGTGAGATCCACATCGCCTACCAGGTGGCCGGAGAGGGTCCGCCGGACGTCTTGGAGCTGACCGACGGCACGTATATCTCGATCGACGAATCGAGCGAGGAGCCGCACTGGGAGCGCTACATAGGTCGACTCTCGTCTTTCTGCCGGCTGATCCGCTTCGACATCAGGGGCGTGGGGCTCTCGGATCCGCTGCCCCCCGCCAGCGCGCCGACCCTGGAGCAGATGATGGAAGACGCACTGGCCGTGCTCGATGCCGTCGAAGCCGGGCCGCTGGCGGTGATCGGCCCCGGGTTCGGCGGTTGCATCGGCATGCTGTTAGCCGCCAGCCACCCGGAGCGAGTGCAGTCTCTGGTGCTCGTCAACGCCTCGGCCAGATCCCTCTACGACAAGGACTACCCGATGGGGCTCCCGCTCGCGAGCCCGATCGGAGCAGCCCCGTACCCGAACAGCTCAGCGACGTCGTTCTCTACGTGCCGAGCCTGGCCGAAGACCCCACCTTCCGCCAGTGGTGGTCGCGCGCTTCGCGCCGGGGGGCGAGCCCAGCGGCGGCCTCGGCCCTCTCCCCGCTGTTCAGGAACGCCGATGTTCGAGGCGTTCTCTCGAGTATCACGGCGCCGACCCTCGTCGTCCATCGTGCTGAACGCTCTCTCATCCAGTCCGTTGAGCATGCCCGCTACCTGGAGGAGCACATCCCAAATGCACAGCTTCTCGTGCTTCCAGGCTCGGACCTGCTGCCCTACGCTGGCAATATCGACGAGCTCGTCGACCCTATCGAGCAGTTCATCACCGGTGAGCGCCATCGACCCCAACGGGATCGAATGCTCGCCACCATCGTCTTCACTGACATCGTCGGATCGACCAAACAAGCAGCAGAGCTCGGCGATCGCCGCTGGCGAGCATTGTTGGACCAGCACGACGGAATGGTGCGTCGACAGCTCGAGCGGTTCAGAGGTCGGTATGTGAAGAACACAGGAGACGGTGCCCTTATCCCCTTCGATGGGCCCGCGAGAGCCATCGACTGCTCCCTCGCCATCAGGGACGGAGCTCGGCAACTCGGGTTGGAGGAACGCGTCGGGCTTCATTCTGGGGAGGTCGAAACGCTTGGCAATGACATCGGCGGGATCGCGGTGCACATTGCCTCACGGGTCGCCGAGCTGACAGGACCGGGAGAGGTGTGGGTGTCGAGGACGGTGGCCGACCTGGTTGCGGGATCGGGGATTGTGTTCGAGGACCGAGGCGCGTACGAGCTGCGAGGAGTACCTAACCCTTGGCAACTGTTCTCGGTGCTGCGTTGAACGGCCCTTCGGACGACGTACGTACCGGGATGGCGCTCGCATCGGAAGTTCTCGGGCCCTACCGGGTCCTGACCTTTTCGGGGCCGATCTTGACCCTGACCCGCTCATTGTGAATCGGCATGGAGTAGGGACGGACGGTGTAGTTGACCGCCCTACGCGCGCGACGTCCGCTCGGGGTGTCCCGTCCGTTCGCTGCCCGGCTCACCGACGGGCAGGAGGCGATCGGCCACCGCGACCCCGATAACAACGGCGGCTGCGCAGCTGCCTAGGGCCAGGGCCGATGCGTGCGGCGCCAGCAGGCCCAGGAGCCCGAGGACGGCGATCCCACCGAGGCGCGGCCAGGACACGACTCGCCAGACGACGGCCTTGAAGGCGGCGTGACCGGCCAGGAACAGGCCGGCCCCACCGAGCACCATCCACGCCGTCGCTGTGCTGGCCCCGGCCAACGGATCGGTCAGGACCCGGTCGTCACCAGCCGCGATCACGATGATCCCCGCGATCATGATCGGATGGATGAAGTGGTAGGCGGAGCGCCCCAGCCGGCCGGGGTCGGCTGACCGACCGATCACCAGGGCGCTCTCGCTGGCGCTGCGATCGAAGTAGATCCACCACAAGGCCACCGCGCCGACGAAGGCGATGAAGAACGCGCCTACCTGGGCGTTTGTCACATCAGCCAGGTTCGACAGCGTTGCGCCGATGACGACGATCGACTCGCCGAGGGCAATGAGCACGAATGATTGACACCGCTCGGCGAAATGGTTGCCCTCGATCGTCCACTCTGACGTCCTGGAGCGTCCGAGTCCGGGAACGTAGAAGCCCGCCGCGCCGCCGAGCAGGTCGACACCGACGGCGAGGAGCCACAGGGCGCCACGAACGTAGCCGTGCGAGAACCCGCCAGCGACGGCCAACGCACCGCTCGCCAGGCACCAGACGAAGATCCGCTCGAAGTTTCGCTGCAGGTCCTCGCCGCGCAGAGCCCACACGGCGAAGGCGCTGCGTCCGACCTGCGAGGCGGCATAGGAGGCTCCGATCCACAGTCCCCTGGCGCCGAAGGCCTGGGGAATGGCTGCCGACATGACCAAGCTGATCAGCATGAGACCGACGAGCATGAGCCTCACAGGTATGCGGTCCGGGTCGAGCCAGTTGGTCACCCACGTCGTGTAGGACCAGACGAGCCAGACCATGGCCAGCAGGAGACCGGTCTGGAGCGCACCGTCGACGGTCGGACGAGAGAGGAGGTGGTGCGACAGCTGGGTGACGGCGAAGACGTACACCAGGTCGAAGAAGAGCTCGACGTTGGTGACGCGCTGCGACCCAGCGCGGGCTCGTAGCAGGCTGGGCGTCCGACCTTCTGTCATCCCTGTCTCCTCTGCCTCTGCCCCAGTCTCCCCCAGCGCAGGGACCAGCTCGAGAAGATGTCCGGTCGGGAGGGATGGCTCCGACGTCTCCGCTGGCAGTCGCAACACGGCCCCTCCGGGAGAAAGGAACCGAGATGAAGTACATGATCCTGACCTTCGCCTCGCAGCAGGACTACCAGGAGATTGCCGGCCGACCCTCTGAGAGACCGGCATGGACACCCGAGGAGTACGCCGCGATCGGGGCCTTCATGGAGGCCTACAACCAGGAGCTGCTCGACTCCGGCGAGCTGGTGGAGACCAGGGGTCTGAGCGCCCCCGTGCACACCCGCCGGGTGGGTCTCCAGGAGGGAGCCCCCGTNNNNGTCGTCGACTGCGAGAGCTTCGACCGGGCGACCGAGATCGCCCCCCGCCTGGCCGGCGCTCCGGCCCCCGAGCACGTACGGGCTCGTGCCTATGCTGACGTTCGGCCCATCGACGAGCATCAGCCGGACTACGAAGGTTGAGCACAGGGCGTCCGCACGTGGACAGCGCCGGGATCGAGGACCTGCTGCGTCGCCTGACGCAGCAGGTTCTCGGCGCGGTTGCCGGGCCGGCGGTGCTGGTCGGCGAGCGTCTGATCGACCTACGCCGTCAGATCCTTGTTCTCGGGGACGAACTGGCTGGCGATGAAAGTCGCTCCCTGCGGGTCGGTGATGACTGCCAGCCTGGCCCACGGGGCATCGAAGGGTCCGGCGACGACCGTGCCGCCAAGCTGGCGCGCCTTCGTGGCCGCGGTCTCGGCGTCGTCGACGCCGAACGTCACGCTCCAGTGCGCCGGCGTCCGAGAGTCGTCGTCCGCGATCGGGTTGATCGTGGCGACAACGTCGATAAAGCCTTCCGGTCCGCCCATCTCCGCCTGTTGCTTGCGTAGCCCCGGGGTGCGCTCCTCGAGGTGATCTCCGTAGCCGGGCAGTGTCCACATCACACCGGCGGGCAATGCCAGCGTCTTCCAACCGAAGACCGCACCGTAGAACGCCTCGGCGCCCTTGGGGTCCCGGGTAGCCAGGCCGTTGAAGTTCAGCGAGCCATGCTCGTTCACGACCCTCGCTCCCCTGTGGTCCTTTGCCTGCCAGACGCAGAACGCGGCTCCTTCGAGATCCGTGAGAACCGCCATCCGCCCCGCATCCATGACGTCGAAGGGCTCGACGACGACGGTGCCGCCGGCATCGCGAGCCTGGGTCGCCGTCTCATCAGCGCTGGCAACCCAGATGTAGGTGTTCCACATCGCCGTCGCGGGGGCACCATCCGGGATCGATCCAACCGCAGCCACGTCCCCGCCACGCAAACGGCCGATGAAGTACTTGCCCTCCGACCCTTCGGGCATCATGTCCTCGAACTCCCAGCCGAACACTGCGCTATAAAACGGGAGGGCGGCTTCAGGGTCGGGCTGGGGGGTGTCGACCCAGCAAGGCACACCGGGGATGTAGCCGTCTCGCTCGGGCATGATCGTCGCCTTTCCGTGAGGTTCGTCTTGGCGAATCCTACGAGGAGAAACCGGACATCTCATGGCCGGTTTCGGTCGAGCTGCTCGGACCTGCTGACGAGCGCTCAGCTTCGAGCGCCGCTGCCGAGCCGACGGCAGGAATGGCATGGACAGCTGTGCCGGACGCACGGCGGGTCCTATCGTGCCTGGTGATCATTGGCAGCGCCGAGGATCGCTGCGACCGACCGGTCGACGTCGCTTGGCGTGGTGCGCCAGTTCGACACCGAGATCCGCATGAGACGCTGGCCGTGCCAGGTGGTGGCGCCCATCCAGCACTCGCCCGAGCGTTGCACCTGATCGACCACCCGCTCTGTGCGGCGGTCGTCAGAGAAGCTGACCAAGACCTGGTTGAGTACCACGTCGTTGACAACCTCGACGCCGTCGACGGTGGCGAGCTGCTCGGCGAAACGTCGAGCGAGCGAGCAGCAACGCTCGACCAGCTCGGCGATGCCGCTGCGGCCCAGTTGGCGCAGGGCGGCCCAGGTGGCAACGCCTCGGGCACGCCGGGACGATTCCAGGACGTAATCAGCCGGCGCCCGCAGGCCACCTTGGCCCTGTCCACTCAGGTAGGCGGCTGTGTAGGACATGGCAGCGGCATGAGCGTCGGGATGGGCGCAAAACGCGTACCCGCTGTCGTAGGGCACGTTGAGCCATTTGTGTCCGTCGGTCGCCCAGGAGTCCGCTGTCTCGATCCCGGCGATGAGCCCGGCGGTGGTTGGGCTGGCCGCAGCCCACAGCCCGAAGGCCCCGTCGATGTGAACCCAGGCGCCGTGCTCGTGGGCTGTCGCGGTGCCCGTTTTCAGGTCGTCGAAGGCGCCGCTGTTGACGTTGCCGGCTTGCAGGCACACGATCGTCGGGCCGGCCGGACCGGCGGCGAGGACGCGCGCGAGCTCGCTCACGTCGATTGCTCCTTGGCTGTCGGTGACGACAGGCTCGAGCACGCCGGCGCCCAGACCGAGGAGGCGCAACGCCCGGTCGATGGTGGCGTGACGCTCGCTGGTCGCTACCACCCGTACCGGCGGGGCACCGACCAGGCCAGCGTGCTCGACGTCCCACCCCGCCTCGGCGAGTACTTGGTGGCGGGCGGCGGCGAGACAGACCGTGTTCGCCGCCTGACCGCCGGTCGCAAACCCGAACGACGCCTGGGCGGGCAGGCCCAGCAGTTCCTTGAGCCAGGTGCCAGCGACGTCTTCGACCATCGCAGCCGCGGGCGAGGTCACAGCATTGAACGCCGGCTGGTCCCACCCGGTGGTCAGGATGTCAGCAGCGCTCGCCGCGTCGAGAGCGCCGCCGACCACGAACCCGAAGTAGCGGGGACCAGTCGTGGCAACCAGCGCCGGCTCGAGCGCATCGGCCAGCTCCTCGACGGCCACCGTCGCCGGGACCGGTCCGTCCGCCAGTTCACCAAGGGCCGCCCGCACAGCGTCGACATCGACGCCAGCCGGGAACACCGGCCCGTCAGCCGCGGCGTGTCGATAATCAGCGGCACGGCCCGCGGTACGCACGAAGAGATCCCGAAGCGAAGCCATGCCCCATCATCGCCGCGCCAGCGGCTGGCCTGCCGTGGGAAGTGCAGCGGGTTGAATTTCACCCACTGGTGGCGGGCAGTCCCGGCCCACACGGGGCGATTCCCGCGTCCGTGAGGGTCCAATGCCCCCTCGCCACCTCCCCGCAGGCCATCCGCATCGATCATCCTGGATGAGGCCCTGGTTACCAGGGCACACAAAGCCGGAGACAGGCTCTTGACTCTCACACTGTGTGAAGGCGTATCGATGAGGGGGTCATGTTGAACATCGGAGAATTCGCACGGCTCGGCCAGGTCTCGCCCCGCATGCTTCGGCACTACGACGAGACCGGTCTGCTCAAGCCCAGCCGGGTGGACTCCCAGACCGGATACCGGTCCTACGAGGTCGCCCAGCTCGGCCGGCTCCACCGCCTCCTCGCCCTGCGAGATCTCGGACTGTCGCTGGAGCAGATCCAGCCCATGCTCGATGACGATCCGTCCGTCGAGCAGCTCCGGGGGATGCTTCGTCTGCGTCAAGCCCAGATCGAGCGCGAGGTCACGGACGAGCAGGCTCGTCTGCGCCGTGTCGATGCCCACCTCCGAGCACTCGAAGGGAGCAAAGCCATGTCGAGCATCGACGTCGCCATCAAGACGACCGAGCCGATCCGGCTCGCCGAGGCATCCGGACCCGCACCAGGGTTCGGTCACGAGAACCTGAGCCCGGTGTTCCACCGCCTGGTGCCTACCGTGCTGGGCCACCTCGGCCGTGCCGGCGCGCGACCGGGGATCATGGTCGCTTGGTACGAAGAGCCGGCCGAGGACGGCACCGTTGTTCTGCACGCCGGCTTCGAGGTCGACAATCAGTCCGTGCCCGACGATGACGACGTCCGGGTCGTCGAGCTTCCGACTGTCAGGGTTGCCTCTGTGATCCACCACGGACCAATGGACAACGTCCTCTCCGTCTACGAGGCGCTGGCGAAGTGGATCGAGGACAGTGGCAACGAGTTCGCCGGGAGAAGCCGCGAGTTGTACCACCAGTGGGACGACGACCACCCCGAACGCAGCGTCACCGAGCTGCAGATGCCCATCGCTTCTTGAGCTCTGCGGAGACGAGATCCAGCTGTCGGTTGCCGAACCGAATACGCGGGATCAGTACTCGTTCTTGAGGGTGAAGTAGGACCCGCGAATGGTTCCGGCCAGCTTCGACTTCTGCCTCGCGAACTTGAACCGCGAGGCGAGCTCCTCGGGCACTTCCATCCCTTCGGAGAGCTTGAACCCGACCGCCCGCTTCGTAGGGTCGTCGACCGTGTACATCACGTTGATCGACAGACCGCTCTCGTAGAAGAGGTAGGCCATCCGGATGTTCTTGACCTGGAACGCCGTGGCCTCGAGGGGACGAGACGAGATGACGATGTCGCGTTCCTCCTTCAGGATCCGGTGCACCCAGTCGACAGTTGTCTGGGCCTCGCTCGCAGGCTCCACCGTGAAGACGTGGTCGTACTTGTTCTTGAAGTAGCGGGCCTCGTTCGCCCGCAGACCAGCGAGCGCGGCAGCAACAGGCGACGACTCCAGACCGACGGTCGAGACGGTGTTGAAATCCACGGTGTAGGGCATGACGCACTCCCGGAGGCACAAAGGTAGGTACGTTGACGTCGGCCGGAGGCTACCGCACCCGTGACGGACAGTTCAGGGCGTTAGAGTCAGGCCTACTTCGCTCGGAGTCGATGGAGGGCCCGTGCACACGTTTCGCTTTGGTCTCGCGGCGACCCACCTCACGGGCCGGAAGGCTTGGGAGGACCTGGCCAAGCGCTCCGAGGACGCAGGTTTCGCCACATTGCTGACGGCCGACCACCTGGGCCCGATGAGCCCCTTCCCGCCCCTTGTATCCGCCGCAGCCGTGACCTCCGAGCTGCGAGTAGGGACTTTCGTCCTCAACAACGCCCTGCACCATCCCCTCCGGCTTGCTCAGGACGCGGCCACGGTGGACCTGCTGACCGACGGCCGACTCGAGCTTGGCTTGGGCACGGGTTGGAACAAGGCCGAGTTCGACGCGATGGGGCTGCCCTACGATCGGCCCAGCCGTCGGACCGAACGGCTCGCAGCCGCGGTGAGCACCATCAGGCGGGCCTGGAGCGGCGACCCGACCGTGTCCCTCGGTGTCGATGTCGATGTTGCCGCCTCACCCCGCCCGCTCCAGGATCCACTGCCACTTCTCATCGGGGGTCACAGCGATGCCGTGCTTCGTCTGGCGGCCGAGGAAGCTCAAATCGTCGGGTTCACCGGGCTGACCTGGTCGGAACGCGGCCTCGTCCCATCAGGGGCGTCGATCGAGTCGTTCGTCGAGCGGGCTCGCTTCGTACGAGAGGCTGCCGGACCAAGGGCAGATGAGCTC
>VAWP01000117.1:5806-7065 GCA_005888295.1 Actinomycetota bacterium | reverse complement strand
TTCCGCTCATAGCGGGCCTCCGGGCCGAGCGGCACGTCCATGGCACCCTCGAGGAGGGCGTCGGGATACGGCTCGAGCCACACGACTTCACCTCGCCTGGTCGGCTCGGGCGGTTCGACATTGGGCACGTCCCACTCCTTGGCCGGGCGCCGGCTGGCTGACCGACGCGAGTCGAGGCACTTGTTGGTCGCGATCCGGTAGAGCCAGGTGCGGAGCGAGGAGCGTCCCTCGAAGCCACCGAAGCCTTGCCAGCCGGCGAGCAGTGTGTCTTGGAGAGCATCCTCGGCGTCCTGGAGGGATCCGAGCATTCGGTAGCAATGCACCTGCAGCTCCCGCCGGTAAGGCTCGGCGAGCTCGCTGAACGCGTCGCCGTCCCCAGCCCGGGCCCGTGACATCAGGTCCGCTATTTCCACCCTCACACCGCCCTTCCTGCTCATGGCTCTACCGCACTCTAGAGACGCCGACCGAGGTTCGAACTGGGCGGTCCGTAGACGACCAATTCCCCGATATCGCGGCGTCTACATCGATGGCTTGTGACAACGCCAACGAAAGGAGATCGAAATGGGGAAGATCGTCATAAGCGAGAACGTCTCGCTCGACGGAGTCGTCCAGGACCCAGCGGGCGTCGAGGGCTTCGGCCGAGGCGGCTGGGTCGGTCGGGTCGGCAGCCGAGGCCGCGAAGAGGCAGCGAAAGTGCTGCTCGAGGAGCACCTGGGCGCCGAGGCCCTGCTGCAGGGCCGGCGGACCTACGAGTTCTTGGCCGCGCTGTGGCCATCTCGGAGGGGTGAGCTCGCGGACAGGCTGAACAGCATGCCCAAGTACGTCGTGTCTTCCACCCTCAAGGATCCGAAATGGAACAACTCCACGATCCTCAAGGGTGACGTGGTGACCGAGGTCTCGAAGCTCACGCAGGGGCGCAGCGGAGCGATCCTCGTTGCCGGCAGCATCCAGCTGGTGCGGACCCTCATCGAGCACGACCTCGTCGACGAGGTGCGGCTGATGGTCTACCCGATCGTGCTCGGCGCCGGCGAGCACCTCTTCGGCGAGACCCGCGACAAGAAGCCCATACATCTCGTCAAGGCCAAGACCATCGACGATCTCGCTCACCTCACCTACGAGTTCGTGCGAGACGCCTCCGACGGGTAGATGACTACCGCGGGTCCCGCTCACTGCCCGAGACAGCCTGTCGTGTGACTACAGCCTGACGATCGAAGCGTCGCATTGGCTATGGAATATGGGATCACACGTCGGCATCATTG
>VAWP01000117.1:5087-5650 GCA_005888295.1 Actinomycetota bacterium | reverse complement strand
TCGACCGCGAAGTAGATCGATTTCGGCCCTGGGGTCGGCATGAGGCCGCCTTGCGAGACGTCTATCACGGCGAGGATAACCCCGTCGCAGTCGAAGTAGTGGCGCGCACCTGGGTGTCGTTCGCCGTCGATCCCGAGCAGATCGCTGTACAGCGCTGCGGCCATGTCGAGATCGGCCACCTCGACAGTCACACGGAAAAGCTTCGGAACAGTGCTCATACCATGCTCCTTCTCTTGACCGATCGCGGACCGGGTGAACGCCAGGTAGGTTCGCTGGTGGGAGGCGCGAGCATCGCTAGCCATCCACCGACGACGCGCTGGAGGTGGTCGAGCTCGAGGCGGTAGACGCAGTGGCGGCCGTCACGTCCAACAGAGACGATGCCGGCCGCCTCGAGGACATGGAGGTGGCGTGTCGTCGTTGGCCAGCTGTGCGTGAAGCGTTTCGCCAGGTATCCGGAGGGCAACTCCGGGCCGAAATGCGCCAACAGCTGGACGATGTGGCGGCGGACTTCGTGGGCAAGTGCCTCGAAGACCGCTTCGGCCTCGCGCGGTCTTGACGATCGG
>VAWP01000117.1:3046-4918 GCA_005888295.1 Actinomycetota bacterium | reverse complement strand
AAGGCGGCCTTTGGGACTGATGGAAATCGTGGTCAGCGTCGAGCCTCATCGCAGCCGGCCGCAAATGGCCCGTCGATCACAGTGAGCCTCGGAGCCGCGAGCTGTGGAGACGGGGGCGGGGCGCCTACCGCGAGGTGAACCGCGACCGACTGCCGCTCTTCTGCGACGCCGCCTTGGCCGAGCGCATCGAGCTGGCTGAGGTGAAGCTCATCGCCAAAGCCAGCGCGGCCGCCCGCCGTCGCGGACCAGCTGGGGCGGGATTCGTCATCCCGGTGGCCGGCGGCGTGGCGAGCTTCGCCGAGCAGGGCTCTCCGTTCAACAAGGTCGCCGGACTTGGCTTCGGAGGCGTGCCGAGTCCGACCGACCTCGACGAGCTGGAGCGGGCCTTTGCGGCCCGCCGTGCGCCTGTTCAGGTCGAGCTGGCGCACCTCGCCGACCCTATGGTCGGCGCCCGTCTGACCGAAAGAGGCTACCGCCTAACC
This sequence comes from Actinomycetota bacterium, assembly GCA_005888295.1. Lineage (GTDB taxonomy): Bacteria > Actinomycetota > Acidimicrobiia > Acidimicrobiales > AC-9 > AC-9. Next base: position 4,436 of record VAWP01000117.1, on the reverse strand, counting down.
TCGTTCGAGAACGTGCTCGGACTCGACCTGCAGGGCGCGCCGGGCGGAGTGATTCCCCCCGGGATCGACGTCCGCCCCAGCGACGACGACGAGTTCGACGCATGGTTTGCCGTAGTGGCAGAAGGCGTCGCCCACCGCGATGCACAAGGGGTGCCCTCGCACGAGGACTTTCCACGCGAGGTAGTCGAAAGAGCTGAGCGGGACGTCGGGGCTGCAGGTGTCGTGCGCTACGTCGCGCTGCGCGACGGGGTGATCGTTGGCGGCGCGAGCTTCTACATGGCAGAGGGGGTCGCACTGCTCGCCGGCGCAGCGACTGCGCCAGCCCACCGCCGCCGGGGTGTCCACAGCGCGCTCGTCTCGGCCAGGATCACCGAGGCGACAGCGGCAGGTTGCGATGTCGCCGTTGTCACCACGCAGCCGGCGTCTAGAGCTCAGCAGAACGTGCAGCATCGGGGCTTCGACTTGCTATATACCCGTGCCGTACTGGTCAAAGAGCCCTGAGCGGCCCGGCGAGTCGCCTGTGACAGGCCAATGTTCCTCAATGTCCCCGCGCTCAGCCTGGTCGTGTTCTGCTTTCGGATGGCGCCCCGACGGGCGCCGGGCCTGTTCTCGAAGGATGCGGGCTCGTCGCCCCTGGCGCTCCTTGAGCAGTGCGCCGCTGGCTGCTGCCTCGGCGGCGAGCAGCAGCCTACCGACACGGCACCGGCCACGATGGCAGAGAAGGGAGATCCCAGATCATCAGATCCTGCACGACCTCGCCTATGGGGACCTCGCGATGGCCCTGTCGGCGCGCTGATCTCGCAGGACAACAGCGTCCTCCTCGTCACAGCCGAAACAGGGCTCCGGAGGCAGCACGCGACCGGGGCCCTGGTGGGTGAGCGCGGGATCGCCAGGCGAAGGGCCATGAAGGTGGACAGCCCAAGGGTGGGGTCTCGTCCGACGTCCGCTCCGCTGAGCGACCTCGATCGCCGCCCACATCACCCAGCCGATTGGAGCCAGACCCCAGAAGCTCACGAGCCGATAGAGAAGGGTCACGGCCAAGGCCTCGCTCATTGGCATCCCATAGGCGACGAGGAGGGCGGCGAGGCTGGCCTCGACGACTCCGATGCCCCCCGGGGTGATGGGGATGCTGGCCGCGAGCTGGGTCAGTCCGTAGGCCACGAGCACCCCGCGCCACGGCACGCCGCCACCGAAGGCCAGGATGCAAGCGACCAACGCAACCGCGTCCCAGATCCAGTTGGCGAGTGCCAGGCCGAAGGCCTCGAGCCATCCCCGGGGACCGGGCTGAACCGTATGCAGTCGGGCGACCAGCGTGCGCACCGCCGCGAGGACCGATCGAATCCTGGGCGAGCGGGTCTGTGCTCCCGACAGCAGGCGCTGGGAACGCGAG
>VAWP01000117.1:0-3039 GCA_005888295.1 Actinomycetota bacterium | reverse complement strand
GATCGCGATCGGGATGGCCGCCAGGACGGCGGCCAGTGGGCGGAGATCGGCGAGTGGCCCGCGGGAGCCGGCGACGAAGGCACCACCAGCCACCACTACGAAAAGGGCAAAGCTGGCCAGGCCGCCGGCCACGAGGATCACCCATCCCGACAGGACCCGATCGGCGCCCCGCCGACGAAGCTGGCCGAACGCCCAGGTGGCCGAGAAGGCTGCTCCCCCCGGCAGGGTGGTGCCCAGGGCGTTGCCGGCCAACGTGATCTCGATCATGGTCCGCAGGCCGATCCGTACTCCGCCAGCACTGAGCAGCCAGCGCTGCAGAAGGGCGAAGACGACGATCGACGCAGCCACGGCTCCGATGGCCACTCCGAGCCACCACCAATGCAGGTGCGTAAGTAGGTGCGACGCCGCGCCCAGCTCATGGCGGCGATTGACGAGCGCCACGACAGCCAGGGCAAGCACACCTACCTCGACCGAGTGCCGCAGCCAGCGCAACCAGGATCGGGTGGCGGGGACCGCGTGCTGCCGCTCACTCGCAGCGTGAGAGTCTGCGGTGGTCATTGTCGAGGAGGAGCCGAATAGACCCAGGGCACGAAGACGACCCGACGACCGTCCGGGTCGATGTAGGTCACTGCGCCATGCGCCTCCCAGTATTCGTACTGGGCGGCGGGCGATAGATGAGCACGAGTCATACGCTCGACCGCGTCGTCACGGGCGGCGACGTCAGTCAGGTACAGGACGAGCTGTTCGTGCCCATCGACAGGAACGGGCTCCTCCGACCGCACCAGCTCGAAGGTCAGGGACGAGTCGGGAAGGCCGAAGATCGCCCCATCCAGACCATAGCTGTCCTTGAAGTCGTCGATCAGCGGGAGCCCGACGAGCTCGCGGTAGAAGTCCACCGTTTCCTCGAAGCGGCTCGTGCGGTGGGCAAAGCGGATCGCCCGCGGTGCCAGGTGATTGGGCCAAGCCTTGGGGGTCATGTGCTCATCCTCTCCACGCCCGATCCCTCCGTGGCAATTGGGATATCGCGCCCCTCTTGAATGGCGGCAACGTTGACCGCCATCTATCGACCTTACGAGGTCACGATCGGCGCCGCTGCGAACGGAACGCTGAATCGTTTGCACCAGATCACGACGCTGGCGTAGCGCTGGAGCGAGACTTGCGTAGGGATGACGTAGTTCTGATCACCGAGGTTGCCCTTGAGCTGCCCGAGCTCCACATAGTGATCGGCGAAGTTTCCTCCGGGACCGGAGCTTGGTGTTGTCGAGAGATAGACGCGCAGATCGGGCCCATTCGAGGTCCGAAAGTTCTCGAACCGGGCGAAGCGCTCACCATCGCCGAGCTGGATCACCGATGCGGTTCCCCGGCTCGCGTGCTCATAGCTTCTGAACCATCCAGTGCTGAGGACCCCGGGTGTGTGGTTGGTCGGTGCGGACGTCGGCACCGATGGGGGACCTTAGCCAACGAGGCCAGATGCGGACCGCAGAGGTGGTGCGGCCCCGTGCACCGTCTTGTTGATGAAGAGCTTCTGGGGCTGGAAATAGACCAGAACGAAGGTGGCGGCGGCGACCAAGAAGAGGCCGGTCAGGGCGCCCCGATGGGTCATCCCCGGTTCTTGGCGATCACGTTGTCCGCGAACCAGCGCAGGCTGTCGATCTTCGTGCCCAGCGACTCCGTGTCCTGCTCGGTCTGGTACGGCCAACGGAAACCGACGATCACGTCGGTCACGCCCAGCTCCTCGAGACGGCGTACGCCGTCGATGCTGAAGGCGTCGAGGGAGATTACGTGGACCTCGAAGGGCCGCTCCGCCGTGCCGTGCTCGTGGCGCAACTGGTCGAGCCGGGCCAGCAGGCCAGGCAGGTCGGCCGGGTCGCCGCCCCCGTGCAGCCAGCCGTCGCCGGCCGTCGCCGCCCGCCGTAGCGCCGCTTCATGGTGGCCCCCGATCAGAATCGGCACCGGCCGGGTCGGAACCGGCGCCATCTTGATCGCCGGCACGTCGAACACATCGCCGTGGTACTCGAAGAAGCCGCCTGCACCCAGTCCTCTGATGATGTCTAGCTGCTCGTCCATGCGCCGGCCCCGTCCCCGCCATGGGACGTCACACACCGCATAGTCCTCGGGCCACGGGCTGGTGCCGACGCCCAAGAGCAGACGGTTGTCGGTGAGGACGGCAGTACTCGTCACCTGCTTCGCCACCAGCACCGGGTGCCGGATCGGGAGCTTGAGCACGAAGGTGACGAAGCGAAGCCGCTCGGTCACCGCCCCCATGGCGGGGATGAGGGAGAACGGCTCGAGGAACGGCTTGTCTTCGAGAAACTCACGGGTGCCGTCAGGGTTGTAGGGGTACTGGGCGTCTGACTCCCGTGGATAGCAGATGCTGTCGGGCACCACCATCGAGTCGTAGCCGGCCTCCTCGACCGCCTTGGCCAGCGGCAGGTAGAAGGCGGGGTCCGTCATGGACTCGGCGTAGGAGAACCGCACGTGACCTCCTGGGCGAGACGGGGCTCACACCGCGAGTCATGCTGCCAGGCTGGAGCCACTTTGCCCAATCCATCGGCCAAGTCACTACGTTGAAGCTCTCGACGTCAGCTGGGGCGAGACGATCACGGAGAATGCGCCAACGGTCCTTCTGACCGATGCCCGGGTGCGCGGTCGGCCTTGTAGTCGTGCAACTCTTCGGCCTCACAACGGACTTCTCACACCTGGGCCAGAACCTCGTTCAGCGTCGCCGCGCTGGTGCTCCAAACCTGACGGGCAACATCGAGTGGTGCCGCAGCCAAGGGCTCGAGGGGGTTCGACCTTACGAACGACTCGGCTGTGTCCAGCGTGGCGAGGATCACTGCGTCCACCGCGTGCACCGTACCGCTGACGGCGATTCGGGCCACATCGATGCCTTCTGTGGCCAGCGCTGCTGTGGACAAAACGAGCTGATCAACGAGCTTGACGTTTCCATTGGCCTCGCCTTGGCCGTCCGTGCCACTCATCAGAGCTCGCTGAGCTGCTGTGCGAGCGGCCTGTGTCGACTCCTGAACCTCTGTGTCC
>VAWP01000026.1:9626-16423 GCA_005888295.1 Actinomycetota bacterium | reverse complement strand
TCCGGCGGATCGGGCCGAGGAGACAGAGCTGCCCCTGTGGCTGACCAAGCGGGGCGTGCTCGTGCGCGCCACGAGGAGCTGAACATTGTCCCCCACGCGCCCCTTCGCGGTCGGTACTCTCGGTCCAGGGTCGGGCGTAGGTTCGAGCGCAGAGGGGGGGCACGATGCGCGCAGGGCGCCGGCGGCGGTCGCGGCGGTCGCCATTCGCCGATCCACGCGACGGTCGGCACCGCCGGCAGCCGGAGGACCTGGATGACGAGATGCAGCGAAGAAGGCGCGTCATCGACGCTCTCCGCCAGATCTCGGAACGGTCCGCGCGACCGAGGCCGCCCGACGCGACGCCCCGCTGACGAACAACGGCGCGTCACGCCGAGCAGCTCCTCAGGCGGTCATCTGGGCCTGGGGGTTCTTCGGCGGACGACCGCGCTTGCGCTTGAACGGCAGAACCCGGCCATTGGCGAAGAGCTGGCCGCCCCACACTCCCCAGGGCTCGCGCCGATCGATCGCCCCCTCGAGGCACGGATCCACGAGCGGGCAGCCGGCGCAGATGGACTTGGCCCGGCGGATGTCGTCCAGCTGCTCCGAGAAGAACAGCTCGACCATGCCGCCGGTGCCGTCGCGACAGCTGGCCTGTGCCCAGTCGGCGCCTGACCGCGCGTCGATGAGCAGGGCCTCGATGCCTCTGGTTTGTTGGGCTGCGGCGAGCATCTCGCCTTCCCCTTTCGGTCAGGTTCGGATCTGCAGACGTGGACCTGCAGTGAGACAAACAAAAAGGCCGCCGGAGATTCCGGCGGCCTCTGAGCCAAGCTCTGGAGCGGGGGATGACTATCCAGTGGCTGCTCCAGCCGGGCTCGTCGGCCGCACGGCCTTGTCGGCGTTAGCGGTCATACGCCCCTGGTGATACGCCGAAAACGGCGAGAGCGGGGCTCCGCTGCCACGCCGCGTCCAAATGAGGGCGCGGCGAGCTGCCGTGAGCTCAGTCACCGCGACGTCCCGCATGCAACGCTCCCTCATCTCCGGCGCGAGGCCTTTCCCCGCACCAGCCATCCGACCATGACCCGCGTTGTCCCGTCAACTGGTTTTCGGGTCCGGGGCGGTCACGGCACCGGAAGCGACGCCCTGGCCCTGACCAGGGAGCTCAGCAGCGCGGGCGTGCCTGCGGCCAGCGGCGTCCGCCGGTCGGCATGCTCCAGGGCCACCAGATCGCGGCCCTGGGCCTCGGCGACGACGGCGCCCGCTTCCCGGCAGACCAGGGCGCCACCCAGGTAGTCCCAGGGCCCCTGGCCGGAGCGGCTGCAGTCCACGTAGGCGTCCAGCGACCCCTCGGCGACGGCGCACAGGTCGAGGGCGGCGGCCCCGAGAGCCCGGAACTGTCCCCATCCGAAGTGGCGCGCCGGGTACCCCGAGAGACCCACGACCGCCCGCTCCAGTGCCTCGCACCCCGACGCCCGGAGCGGCCGGCCGGCTCGTCGTGCCCCACCCCCGCGCACCGCCTCGAAGCGGACGCCGCTGGCCTGGTTGGCCACCACGGCGACCCGGGGGCCCTCCTCGTCCACGGCGCACAAGCTGGTGCCGTACCACGGCAGGCCCAGGGATGCGTTGGTCGAACCGTCGACGGGATCCAGCACGGCGAGGATGGGCCGCTCGGCCCCCTCCAAACCCGACTCCTCACTCAGCACCCCGAGGCCCGCCTCCAGCAGGACGGGGACAGCGGCCGCGTCGGCGACCAGGTCGGAGCGGTACTGGTCGGGGCGGGTACCGGCCGGGCCCCAGTCGCCCAGGCCGTCCAAGGCGGTGGCGACCGCCGTCACCGCCTCGTGCAAGACCTCGAGCAGTTGATCGTCGTCCACCGACGAGCGACGTTATCGGCTGCGAAAGTGGTACGACCCACCCCAACTAGGCTGGCCCTTCGTGGCGGTCATCGACGTCGCCGGGTATGTGGCCGAGCTCAAGGACCACGCCGTGGACCACGGGTTCCACGTACACGACGAACGACACTTCGTGGAGACGTACTCGCTGCGGCAGGTGTGGGAGGTCGACCTGCACCCCGAGGAGGGCTGCGGCGGGCCGCTGGACCTGCACCTCGCCCTCGAAGTCGACCCACGTGTGCTCCTGTCGTTCGAGGACGCTGTCGTCGAGCTGCCCGAGGACGCCGACCCAGCAGACGAGTTCCACTTCCCGCTGACCTTCACGTGGGCCCTTCCGCCGCTCCCCACGGGCCCCGACCTCCTCCGGCTGGCCATCGACCTGGCCGGGGTGGGCGGCCTGGAGCTCCCGCTGGAGGTGTCGGCCATCGACTCGTTCGCCTCGGCGACCGACGCCCCGGAACGTCGGCTCACCATCGTCGCCCGCCACCGGGTGTCGCTGGCGCGGGTCCTCGCCGGCGAGGAGCTGTTGTGCGAGGTCTTCGATCGCTCTCTCGCCGTGAGCCGCTTCCTGCTCGAGGCAGCACCCGCTTGGCTGGGGGAATAGGTTCCCGGGTTCCAGGCGCTCGTGGCCGACCCCGACGGGTGACTCTCGCAGCCCTGACGCTGGGCGGCCTCACCTTCCTGGCCGGCTGTGGCGGCAACCCTGACTCCAAGGCGAAGGAGGCGTGCCAACACGTCGAGCGATCGCTACGCCTCTACGCCCAGGCGGCGTCCGATCCTGATCCCGCCGCCGCCGACCGGAAGCGGGTCGCCGCACTGGTCGAGCTGAGGACTGCCCTTCCGTTGGCGTCGGTGGCGGCGGCGGGCTCAGGACAGTGGGAGGCCCTGCGAACGACGCTGAGCGAAAGTCCGAACGTCGAGGAAGGACGTCTCGTACCGGCTCTCACCCAGCAGTGTCAGACGGCGCTGGCACCACCGAGCGCGCGCACCTTCTGACCGCCACCAGGTGGCGAGCCCCGAGCGACGGCTGTGCGATTTCGGTCGCCTACCATTCCTGCGACATGGAGGCTGCAGGGCGAAAGCCGCTCGAGGTCCGTCGTCTCGTCGCCGCCACGGGGCTGCTCACGATCGTGGTGACGGCAGCATGCGGGAGCGGCTCGTCCGGGTCTCCCCAGGGCGCGGCGACTGACGCCGCAACAGCCGCTCGGATCAACCTCCAGCGGACCGACTTCCCCGCCGACTGGCAGTCCCGGACCAACCCGGTGACCGCCCCTGCCAACACCCGGGTGGAACGGTCCCTCGTAGCCTGCCTCGGGACTCCCCCGCCGGAGACGCACACGACGGCCAACGTCAACTCCCCCGCCTTCGTCCAGACCTCGCAGCAGGCGAGCTCCAACGTGAAGCTCAGCCGCACGGCGGCCCAGAGCCAGGCGGACTATGCCGCTCTGGCCGGGTCGGCAGGCGGAGACTGCACCCGAAAGGTCCTCCTGAGCACCCTGCCGGGAGCCCTTCCCTTCGGGTCCACCGTCGCCTCGAGCGCAGAGAGCAGCGCCCCCGCCACCGCTCCCCCCGGCGACCAAGCGTCCACGACGTTCGTCACTGTGGACCTTGACGTCCAGGGCGGCCGGATGAAGTTCTACGCCGAGTTCACGACGGTCCTCCGTGGTCGGGCTCTCGTCGCCGTGCAGACCGTCGGCCTGGGTGAGCCCTTCTCGCCCAGCCTCCGGCAGACCATCGTCTCCAACATCGAGAACAGGGCCACCCAGGTCGCGGCGTAGGAGGGCTTCGTGGGGACCATCGTCATCACAGGTGCCTCGAGCGGGATCGGCGCGGCCACCGCTGCCCGCCTGTCGGCCGACGGGCACCGGGTCATCGGGGTCGATCTGGAGCGCTCCGACGTCGACGCCGATCTCAGTACACCAGCCGGCCGGCGTGCCGCGATCCAAGGCGTCTCGTCACTCTCGAACGGCGTGGTGGACGGGCTCGTCACCTTCGCCGGCCTGGCGGGGCTCACCCGCCGGCCGGGTTCACTGCTGGTCGCGGTCAACTACTTCGGGACGGTCGAGCTCCTCGCCGGCCTGAGGGAGATGCTCGCGCGCGGGGCGAGCTCGGCAGCGGTCGCGATCAGCTCCAACTCCACCACCTGTCAGCCCGGTGTGCCGCTCGATCTGGTCGAGGCGTGCCTCGCCGGGGACGAACCGCGAGCCAAGGAGATCGGGGACGAGGTCGGATCGCTGGCCGCCTATCCGGCGACGAAGATGGCGATCGCCCGCTGGATCCGTCGTCACGCGACCCAGCCCAGTTGGGTCGGCGCGGGCATCACGCTCAACGCGATCGCGCCCGGGTTCACCGACACGCCCATGACCGACGAGGTCCGGCGCGATCCGACCATCGGGTCGGCACTGGACCAGTTCCCCATTCCAGTCGGGCGCGCCGGTCGGCCCGAGGAGGTCGCCGGGCTCGTCGCCTTCCTGCTCGGCCCCGACGCCAGGTTCGTCTGCGGGTCTATCGTGTTCGTGGACGGAGGCAGCGACGCGCTCCTTCGCCCGGACGACTGGCCCGCTCCCTTCGGGAGCCCGCCGAACAGGTGACGAATTGCGGATCCTCCGGTCCCCCGCCGAGACACCTGACTTCGAGAACCTCCTGACGCCGACCGACGGCGATGCGGATCCCGAGCCGCGCCTGCCCGATCCGTTCACCGACGCGCCGGTCGCAGCGGAGCGACCAATCGACCTCGGACCCGAGCACTTCGACCCGTTCCCTCGTCGACCGCTCGGCCCATATCGGCCCTACTGGTGCGAATCGACCTTCCTCCGAGCGGTCGGCCTCGGGTTCGAGCCCTGCGTCACGGCGTTGCACGAGTGGGGGTGCCAGCGTGGACGACGAGGGGTACTGTACGTCGGACGCAGCCAGCTGCTCCTCCCCGCTGGTGTGGCAGCACATCGCGGCCGGTACACGGTGATGGTGCGGCTGCGCAGGGGACCTCGATGGTCTCCGGCCGTCCCGATGGAGCTCGAGCTCATACCTTGGTCACGGGCGTTCGCCACCACGTGGCTCGCGCTCTGTCCCCGTCGGCGCGTGCACCGCAGCCGGCGCTACTTCCGCGCAGGCCACGCCCTGCTCGACCAGGTGACGGAGGGACTCCTGGTCCACGCCCGCTGAGCCTCGCTGCCGGGTTGCGCCCAGTCAGTCTCGGTGCGGCGGGCTCGTCTCGGCGAGGGGCATGAGGCGGGCGAGCTGCACGATGTCGAGGACCCGGCGGGCCGGAGACTCCTCGGGTGCGATGACGCCGAGCGAGCACTCGGCGGCTGCCAGATCGTTGTTCAGTGCAAAGAGCGCGTTGACGCCGGCGCTGTCGAAGAAGGAGACGTCTGTTAGATCGACCCAGACCTGCGTCGGCGGGGGCTCGCCGCTCGTGAGCGCCGAGCGCACCTCGGCCGAGAGGTCGTCCGCGCTGGACATATCCACCTGACCCTCGACGTGCACCGTCACGGTCTCGGCGGCTCGTGCAATCTGAAAACTTGCTAGCGACACGACGAGACCATCCTCTCCAATCGTCGGTACAGCTGCACCTCGTTCATCAGCTCCTCACCTCGCAACAGGACCTTCCCCTCCATCGGGGGGATCACGGTAGATCGCCAGCAGGGCGACGTCGTCGATGTGCGTCTCGACCGGCAGTGCGAGCAGTCGATCGCCGAGCTCGTCCAGCCCACTGACGCTCGGGCGCAGCGCGCTGGAGAGGCGCTCCAAGCCGGAGTCGAACCGTTCTCCAGGGCGCTCGATCAGTCCGTCCGTGTAGCACACCAGGAACGCTGCTGGCTCGATCTGGGCGTCGGCCTGGGCGAACGGGCCACCCCAACGAATGCCGAGCGGAGGGTTCTGCTCACGGTCGAGGAAGCTCACCTCACCAGTCAGATCGAGCACGGCCGGGGGTGGATGCCCAGCGTTGGCATAGCTCAAGCGCCCGGTTTCGGGATCGAGGATGCCACACCAGACGGTGGTCATCAGGGTCGGCGACATCTCGCTGGTCAGAACGTCCGTGAGCCCCAACGCCTCCGCCGGGTCATGACCCTCCCGCAGATAGGCCCGCAGCCCGGTGCGGAGCCGGCCCATCTCGGCGGCGGCGCGTACGCCATGACCGGCTACGTCCCCCACCACCAGCCCCACCCGGCCCGAGCTCAAGGGGATTACGTCGTACCAGTCCCCCCCGACACGGGCGTCGGTCGCGGCCGGGAGATAGCGGCTGTAGATGGTGATGCCCGGCACCTCAGGGACACGGGGCAGCAGGCTGAGTGACAACGTCGCGGCCACGTGCTGTGCGATCTCGAACTGCACCGCTCGCTCCAGGGCCTGGGCGCCCAGCGTGCACAGGGCCAATACCTCTCCACGCTCGTCGGCGGAGAAGTCCTTCGCCCGTTCCCGGCACAATCCGATGCCGCCCAGCGGCCGCCCGCCGGCTGCGAGCGGCAGGACCGCAAGAGACCCGAGGCCGCGCTGAACCTGGCCGAGCTCCGGGTAGGCGTCCAGGATCTCCTGTTCGGTCGCCAACCACCGTGGCCCGTCGAGGCGGGCGGCGGCGGCGAGGGGCGACGCTTCCTGCATCGACGATGACGCGAAGCGCTCCCGAAACTCGCGCGAAAGCCCCGGCGCGCAGGCCAGTTGGACGTTGCCACGGTGCGCGTCGACCAGGCCGACCCACGCCGCCGACTCGCTGAGCGACGCCATCGCGTGGTGCGCAGTCACCTCGGCGACCTGAGCAGGGTTCAACGCCTCGGAGAGCTGTGCCGTGAGGCGCTGTAGGCGCCGGGCGCGCCATACCGTGGTCTCAGCTGGTTCGGTCGCATCGACCGGGTCCACCATCTCGTTGGTCGGGGCCGGCATCGGCAGATCCGCCCGCGAACCGACCTCGCGCATCACTTGCTCGATGAA
>VAWP01000026.1:0-9620 GCA_005888295.1 Actinomycetota bacterium | reverse complement strand
CCCGGCGACCAAGCGCGAGCACGTGCCGAGACCTGCCGCCCCCGCCTTCGAGCACCGGGACCACGATCACCGAGAGCCCGAGCCCCGTCGCATACAGGCGTGGCGCCAACCATCTCTCGACCAGTCCGTCGTAGAGCGGCGCCACCCAGTCGAGGAGCTTCCTCGCCTCGTCACCGTCGGGCCTGACGAGAGCGGGCGTCGTCGTGCCGGTGGCGACGTCGGCGGCGACCATCAGGTCGGCGAAATCGGGGACGAGCAAGTCCGCCAGACGAACGAGAAGGTCCCCTACGTTGTGAATCGCCTCGGCGAGCGTTACCGCTCCGATCGCCAGCTGCTGGCGGTGATGGTCGTCGAGGCCCCGCTCATGGCTCATTCGCCCGGGAACTGTACGGCGCCTCGGCGTCTTCGTACCACCCAGTCGACGGTTGCCCGGGACTGGCCCCCCTTCGTCCTCGTCGCCGGACTTCTGCTGATCGGCCTCGTGGCGGACGACGACGGGCTGAACGGCGGCCGCGTGGGCCGAAACGAACGGGTGGGCCGGGCAGGGATCGAACCTGCGACCAAGGGATTATGAGTCCCAAACTCCACGATTTGCCAAGCTGCGGCCACGCGCATTTTGCCTGCTCACGGCCTGTTTTCGGTTGACCGCCAGACACCGCTGTTGACCACCATTTACGGCTGCATCTGGCACGGATCTGGCACGCCTGTTGACTGATGGTCAGTAGGTCGGCGGTGACAATGCCATCGTCGCTCAGAAGTCAGGTCATTCGGCGCCAACACTAGAGCGATGGTCCCCTCGTTCGGTGCTCCCTCCGGGTGGACGTCTCGGCCTCGCTTACCCAGCGTCGACCGCCACGCCAATGGGGCCGTCCTGGCCGGTGACGATGGCCGTGGGACCGCCGCCGAGGCCGGCGCGACCAGCCGCGTGTTAAAACTTTCCATACAAGGATCCAGCGCTAACACCCGTCAACCGACGGGAGGCGGACGCACGATGCGGCGCATTCCTGCTCGTCAGCCCCTCGCTGTGCATCTTTGGAACCAAGACACGGGAGGGCCCTCATGAAGAACGGGACGACAAAAGATATGCCTGCCGTCTGCAGGCGTACGTACGTTTCTCCATCAGGGAGGTCGGCAGTGCGGAGCAAGTGGCGAGGCGCTGCCACATCAAGCGCGTTGGCATTGGGAGCAACCGTATTCGCGGCGTGCGGAGGTCCTTCGTCAAACTTGGCGGACCAGGCAACTCAGCTGCGTCAGCTCAACCCCGCAGCTCGCCTGGGCGGCACCACGATCGTGGGGACTGACGATGGCCAACGCCTCGCGGTCAGCAAGGGGCCGGCCTTCGTTATGGCGCTGGGTCCCAACGAAACCATCGTCGGCAGTCCCGGCAACGACGAGCTCGGTTCACGCGGGGCCAACACCACCATCTACGGCGGTGGTGGAGACGACTTCATCTACGGCGGGCCTCACAGTACGTTGGTGGGCGGGCCGGGCCGAGATCTGCTAGCGGACAGCGACGACAACGCCACCATTCAGGTCACGGGGTCCGACAACGAGGTAGTGGTGTCCGGCCACGGCGACAGGGTCTCCTGCGCCCCCGGCTCGCAGAACGATCTCATCTTCGCCGGCTCCAGCGACTCGGTCGACCCCAACTGCCTGGCGAACCACGCGCAGATCCGTCCTGCAGCCAGCTTCTCACCTGCCAGCCCCGGGTTCCGCGTGGTGAGCGCGGCGGAACCTGCCAGGATGGGCGGCGACAGCCGAGCTACCTTGCTGGCGGCAACAACGGTCAAAGGCCAGGGAACCAACGCAGACCCCTTTGTTGCGCCGTGCGACAACCCCTCCCAGCAGGACTGCACTGTGTCGTCCTTTCCTGCCCGCTCGCTCAAGGGCGTGTGGGCGAACGAGTACGTTCCCGCCTACAAGTGCCCCGATGACCATTCCTGGCTACTGATCCAGAATTACGCCCCACCGGGAACCACCCTCGTCCAGGGCGTCGAGATTCGCCAGCCCATCAGTCCCTGGCCGATTAGCGTCAGCATCGTCGGCTGGACCGGATCTCATGACACGCGCCCGGGCGAGTCATCGCTCGGTAAGAAAACGGGCACTACAACTGGTTTTCCCAATTCCAGTGCCACCAACTGGTCCACCGGCTATGCCCCATATCAGGTCGTCCTCCATTGCACATCACGCGTGCAGGTCCAATACCATAACTAGCTGTGTAAGTCCTCGATGCGCACTGAAAAGAAAGAACCCTTTGCTCAACCCGATTAGTCCACCGATGCACGTAGGCCCATTGATCACGGCAGTCCGAGTATGCGACCGCCTTTGTCCGGTCGTTCACTATGAGCGGGAGCCGCTGCCAACAGATCAGCGCTCGCCATCAGGTGCTTGGAAGGCGTCCGACCCAAATTAGGTCCACAGTCTCGTCGGCGAACTCCCGCCGATAGAACACTTCGACTCCACCGGAGTCCGGCACCTCAGCAACGCGAACCTCGTAGTTCGGTGGATCGGAAAGCTCAGGAAAGGGAACACTCGGTGCCTGCCATGGGCTCGAAGCGAGTCTTTCGACCCACAGGTTGACGACCTGCCAGGTCGAATAGGCCGGATCCTCTCGCCGCCCCCATTCGTGAAGGGCGGCCCTGTCCCGCAGCGGCACCTCAGGCGGATCGGTGAATCGAGCTGCCAGAGAGGCGTCGGTCCAACTCGGCGATCTTCTGGCGGAGCGTCACGAGGAGCTCCGGAATGCCCGAGGCTCGGTCGGCTGCCAACTTCGACGCTTCGTACCAGCGCTCGACGAGTGCCTTCACTGCCGCGGTGTCGCCGGCGAGCCACGCCTGGGTGGGGGTTCGGTCCCTCAGCTCAGGTTGCGCGAGCAGATTCCACCACGTTGTCTGCTCACTCGTTGACAGGCCGATCTCGCCCAGCAGGTGGTTGAGCGCCGCGGCCTGGCGATGGAGCTCCTCGGCACTGGCGGCGTCCCTCCCGTTTTCGCGTTCCTTCGGGCTCATCCTTGGGTTCCTCCTCCCCGTACGTTACGCCCCTCGCACCCGCCAACGCGTGGAGGGGCGTCTCCGACCAGTGGCGAGACCCTTGACCGCACCTACCGTGCCGCAGCAAAGGGCTCGCGTCGGTCGTCGTCGCGCACCGTCGTCGGCTTCGACTCGTTTCTATCTGGCACGAATCTGGCACGCCGCCCGCGGCGTACCAAGCTCCAAACCGCTGACTAAGCGTCCGAGCTGGGGTTTTATGGGTGGGCCGTGAAGAATAACGGCTGAGAGGTGACAAATCTGTAACGGCTGATCTGTGACACCTCGGTTGGATGTTCTAGTCCATGTGGTGAGTTTCGGCCCGCTTCTTGCGCACCACCCCCTCTGAGGTTCGAAGCACTGTCCTCAAGAGCTCCATGCCGTGCCAGGCCTCGAGGAGCTCACCGGTGACCCGGATGTCGATGGTGGCGCCGCCGCGGTGCTTGCCCACCGAGAAGACCTGGTTGGAGACCGAGACCGTGCCGTTCACCGAGACGGTGCGGCTGACCCAGTCGTCGCCGGAGCGATCGTGGTCGAGGGCGGAACGGTCGAGTGCCGGTTGAGGGAGCAGCTCTCGGGGCCCGAAGCGCTCCGCTGGGGTCGCCATCCCCAGAGCCTGATGGGGCCGGTCGGTGTTGTAGGCCTGCACCCAGGCGTCCAGTTCCACTTGGGCCGCCGCCAGGCTCGGGAAGACTCTCTCCAAGAGGAACTCCACCCGCAGGGTGCGATGGAATCGCTCGATCTTGCCTGTGGTGGTGGGTGAGGCCGGAGCGGTGAGGTGGTGGGCGATGCCGTTCTCCCGGCAGATCTTGTCGAACAACACCTCGGTGGGCTTGAGCGCGAAGCGGTTGGTGAAGACCTTGGCGTTGTCGGTGAGGATCTCCTCAGGCACCCCGTGGCGCTCGAGGGCGGCGATCAAGAACCCGCAGACCGGGCGGGCGGTGGCTCGCACCATCAACCCCGCGCAGACGCAGTACCGGGAGTGGTCGTCGATGCCGGTGAGCACCTTGCACTCGGTCCCGTCAGCGAGGAGGACCCCGCCCACCACGTCCATCTGCCACAGCTCCATGGGCCGGCCCCGTTCCCAGCGCTTGTAGGTGGGTAGGCGCTTGCGCTGGGCCTTCGCCTCGATGAGGCCGTGACGGAGAAGGGCCCGGTAGATCGCCATATGCGAGGGAGCCCGGTCCACCCCCTCTCTGACCAGCTGATGGCGCAGGTTGATCGGGCCCCAGTGCGGGCGTTGCCGGCGCAGCTCCAGCACCCGGGCTTCGAGCACCGCCGGGATCTGGTGGGGCACCGTCTTGGGCCGATGCGACCGCTCCGCCAGGGCCTCGATGCCCCCGACCTCGTAGCGGGCCATCCACCGGTAGAGGCTCTGGCGGCTGACCCGGAGTTTCGCCGCCACCTCGCTGACTGCCAGGCCGTCTCGGATGACCGCCACGACGGCGTCGTAACGCTGTTCCACTCGCTGAGCTCCCTGAGCACTCGGGCCACCTCCTCGTGCTCGAAGAGACGAGGCCAGTGGCGCCGAGGTGTCAAGCATCAGCCGTTACTGCGTCTCACATCAGCCGTTACGCCGTTCCACATCAGGCGCTACTGGAATGCTCCAGATCAGGCGTGATTGCACAGGAGAACGTGGGCCGGGCAGGGATCGAACCTGCGACCAAGGGATTATGAGTCCCGTGCTCTGACCACTGAGCTACCGGCCCGACTGGGCTGCGACGCGACGAGCTCCGGGGGCGAGACTCGAACTCGCAACCTAGTGGTTAACAGCCACCCGCTCTGCCGATTGAGCTACCCCGGAACGACTCGACCATAGCAGCGCCCCAGTTTGCCTCATGGTGCCCGCGAGCAGCGACGATACGCTTGCCGCCTGAGTCGGGGCCAAAGGGGGTAAGAGAGAGCCATGAGACTACGTGTGGGGTTCATCGCCGGCTTCGCCCTCGGCTACTACCTCGGGGCCATGGCGGGTCGCGAGCGCTACGAGCAGATCAACCGACTGCTGCGCCAGGCTCAGGGCTCCAATGCCTTCGAGGGCGCCGCCGACAAAGCGAGGGCGGTCGTCGACCTGGGCCGGGAGCGCGCACGCGACGTCGTCGGGACCAAGTCGACCAACGGGGCGAGCTCCGAGGACACCGAGACGCCGATCTGAGGCCGGCTCACTCAGCGTCGAGATAGTCGCGGAGAGGCTGGCTCCGCATCGGGTGCCGCAGCTTGGCCAGCGTCTTGGCCTCGATCTGGCGTATGCGCTCCCGTGTGACTCCAAAGGCCCGCCCCACTTCTTCGAGCGTGCGGATGTGGCCATCCTCCAACCCGAAGCGGAGTCGGACGATGTCCTGCTCGCGAGGGCTCAGCTCCGAGAGCGCCTTCTTCACCGCCTCGTTGAGCAGGACTCTCGTGGCCGCGTCGGGAGGGACGACGGCGCCCTGGTCCTCGATCACGTCCGAGAGGCTGAAGTCCTCCTCGTCTCCCATCGGCTGCTCGAGCGACACCGTGTCCTGGTTGATGCGTTGAATGTCGCGGACCCGCTCCACGGCGAGCTCGAGCCGCAGGGCCAGCTCCTCGGTGCTCGGCTCGCGACCGAGCTCCTGGAGCAGCTGGCGCTGGACCCGTGCCACCTTGTTGATGGTCTCCACCATGTGGACCGGGATGCGGATGGTACGAGCCTGGTCGGCGATGGCCCTCGTGATGGCCTGGCGGATCCACCACGTGGCGTAGGTCGAGAACTTGAAGCCCCTCGTGTAGTCGAACTTCTCGACTGCCCGCATGAGCCCGAGGTTGCCTTCCTGGATCAGGTCCAAGAAGGCCATGCCGCGATTGCGGTACCGCTTGGCGATCGACACCACGAGACGGAGGTTGGCCTCGACGAGGAGGTCCTTGGCCTCCTGCCCGCTGGCGACCAGACGCCGCTGCTGCCTGAGCGTGTCTCGAGGCACACCGTCGAGACCGTGGCGCTCCTCGAGCTCGGCGATGTGCGCGCTGGCGGCGATGCCCTTCTCGATGCGACGGGCGAGCACGACCTCGAGCTCGGCGGTGAGCAGCGGAACCTTGCCGATCTCGCGCAGGTAGGTCCGCACCGGGTCGATCGCCGCGCCGGGGTCCGCGGACACGTCCACGGGTGGCGCGGGCGGTGCGCGATCGGGCGTCGGCACCTCGGTGAGGCGTCTCGTCGGGGGGCCCGAGTGGTCATCCCCCGCTTTGGGGGCCCCGGCTACCTCGCTCCTGCCGTTGCCTGCAACCTCGGTGCCCTGGTCGTCGTGATCATCGACGTACCGGATCCCCTCGGCCCTGACCCTGCTGACGAGCGCATCGATCAGCGCGGCGCTGAGCTCGACGCTCTCCAGCACCGTCATGAGGTCATCCTGCGTCAGGACGCCACGGGACCTACCCCGCTCCAGGAGCCGGAACAGCCCCCCCTCTGGCAAACCGTCCCATGTAGACAGGGCCGGTACGGCTTCGCTCACGCGTCCTCCCGCGCCGATTCCACAAGCCAGGGTAGCAACCCATTCACGGCTTCGACGGCGGTCGACGGCTCGCGCGATTCCTGGATCTTGTGGCAGAGCCAGGTGTGGAGTCGTGCGACCTCTGGAAAACGGGCATCGTTCAGCCGAGGGTCCGATTCGAGGACAGCGACGGCGTGCACTGCCGCCGCCTCGACCAGTCGCCTCACGATCTCGTCTGCACTGGCATCGGTGTCCTGCACGGCCACCCGTTCCAACAACGCAGCTGCGGCCGGTTCCGCCTGAGTGATCGCCTCGTGCAGCGTGGTCGACGAGGCGAGCGACTCGAAGGCGGCGCGCTGGACGGGGTCCGAGAACAGTGCGGCCTCGAGCCGGTCGGCCACCTCCTCAGGGCGGTGGACGGCGAGACGCAGGGCCTCCATCGCCGGCCCGCGTGGGTCCGTCGTCGGCCGGTCAGGGGAACCGCGGAGAACACCGCCAGCGTCGTCGCCGGCGCCCTCGCCAACACCGCGAGCGGCCGTCTGCTCGGAGCCCGCTGGTCGACCCCGCCGTCCGGTCACCGTCGCGGCGCGCGCCCGCTCACGGCGAAGCTCGTGCAGCCGAGCGCGCAAGCGGTCTGGTCCGATCCGACACCGGCCGGCGACGCTCATGACGTACTGGTCGCGCACGAGATCGCTCGGATGCTCGGCCACCACGGTCAGCGCCGCCTCGGCCGCTCGGGCCCGGCCTTCGACGTTTCGCAGGTCGGCGTCGGCCAGCACCCGGTCCAGCCGGAAGGCGAGAAACGGTCTGGCGTCGGCGACAGCAGCGCGCAATGCGTCGGGGTCGGTCCTGGCCATCTCGGCCGGATCCGTACCCGAGGGCAGATTGGCGACCGCGACGTCGACCTCGTGGCGTCGCTCCCACTCGTACACGCGGTCGGCGGCCGTCTGCCCGGCGCTGTCGGCGTCGTAAGCCAGCACCACACGCTGGGCGAAGCGACGCAACGTCTGGAAGTGGTCCTCTCCGAGGGCCGTGCCGCAGGTCGCGACGGCGCGCCGGAGGCCGATCCCGAACAGGGCGATCACGTCGGTATAGCCCTCGCACACGATCGCCTCACCCGACTCGACCACGTCTCCCTTGGCCCAGTTGAGCCCGTAGAGCGTCCGGCGCTTCGAGTAGATCGGCGTCTCGGGCGAGTTCTTGTACTTGGGCCCGCCAGCACCGCCGCCGGTGTCGCCGGCAGGCAGGACCCGCCCACCGAAGGCGACCGGGCGACCGCCGGCGTCGAAGATCGGGAACAGCACGCGGGCCCGGAACGCGTCCTGCTGTCGTCCCAGTCGGTTGACGAACCCGAGGCCCGCCTCGGCCAGCACATCGCCCGGCACCTCGAGCGCCCGAGCCAGCGCATCCCAGTCGTCGGGGGCCCAACCCAAGGAGAACGCACGCACGGTTGACGCGTCGTAGCCACGCGAGCGCAGGTAGTCCCGGGCCGGCCCTCCGTCGGGGTGGTGCAGCAGACGCTCGTGGTACCAGGACACGGCGGCGCTGACCGCGGCGAGCAGGCGTTCGCGACGCTTGCGCTCCCGCCCGCCACCAGCGTCCTCGTGGTGGATCGCTATGCCCGTTCGCTCCGCCAGGCGCTCGACGGCCTCCACGAAGTCGAGGTGCTCGACGGCCCGGACGAAGCTGATGGCGTCACCGGCAGCCTGGCATCCGAAGCAGTAGTACAGGCCCTCTTCGGCGTTCACCGTGAAAGATGGTGTCTTCTCGGCATGAAACGGGCACAGGCCGACCCACCGCCGGCCCTGGCGCCGCAGCGCGACGTGCTCGCCGGCCAGGCTCACCAGGTCGGTCGCCGCCCGCACCTGTGCCACGGCCTCGTCGGGGATGGCCACGGTCTGGACGGTACCGTCCTGCTGGCAGCTTCGCCGCCATGGGACGGTCTCAGCCCCTGGCGCCTCCCGTGAAGTTCCACGACGAGAGGTGGAGGCTTGGCACGTAGGCGCTGCTGTTGACCAGGCGGGCGTCGGGAGCGATCGCCTTGACCTGTCCGGGCGCCAGAGCGCCCGCGTAGGACTGGGTGAAGCGGAGGTTGCGCACACCCTGGGACACCTGCCCGTCCTCGACGAGGAAGAGCCCGTTGCGGGTCAGGCCCGTCACGACCTGGGTCTTGGGGTCGAGGATGCGGGTGTACCAGAAGTCCGTCACCAGCAGTCCCCTCGTCACCGCTCCGACGACCTCGTCCAGGGAGCCCCCGCTCACCGGCGCGCCACCGGACCGGGCGTCGCCGGCGGCTCCGAGGAAGACGTTCGTCGGGTAGGCGCCGAACCGCTCCCCACCGCCGATGGCATGCCCGGTGGAAACCGTTCCCGCCCTGGCGGCCGTGCGCCGGTCGTGCACGAGCCCGACGGATACGCCGGCATCGACAAGAGCGACCCGGCGCTTGGGCGTGCCCTCGGCATCGAAGCCAACGCCCACGGCGCGGTGGTCGGTGGCGTCGTCCCATATGCTCACGGCCGGGTCGAGCTGCGCCTCGCCGACGTGCACGAACGACCGCCCGTCGGCGTGCATCTTGGCGTTGAAGCCGAAGCCGGCCAGGAACTCGCAGATGTCGGCCACACAGGTGGGCTGCAGGACGACCTCGTAGCGCCCGGGCGCCAGGTCGATCGCATCGGCTCCCAGCCGCGCCCTGGCGGCGGCCCCCGCCCCAGCCTTGGCTCCGTCCAGGGACGCCAGGTCGACCGCCGTCTGCGAGCCGCTCCCGTCAGCACCGCTGTGCCGGAGGATGCCGTCGATCGTGGCCTGGGTGGAGCGGCCGCTCAGCCGCTGGCCGTCGCTGTTGGCGAAGCCGACCACCTCGCTGGTCGTCTGGCAGAACCCGGCGCCGGCCATGCGGTCCGGCGATCCGGCATCCAGGAACGCCTCCACCACCTCCGCCCGCTGACGGGGCGAGGCCTCGTCGGTTGCCCGGTCGTAGTGGTCCACAGGCTGCACCGGAGCCGGCGGGGCCAGACCGGCCCACTCCGGATCCGGCGGCCTCAGGCGGGCCGCTTCCAGTGCCCGCTCGACCAGGACCCGCAGCCCGTCGTCGTCGACCCGGTTGGTGGTCGCCCGGGCCAGCCGGCCGCCGGTGACGAGGGTCAAGGAGAC
This sequence comes from Actinomycetota bacterium, assembly GCA_005888295.1. Lineage (GTDB taxonomy): Bacteria > Actinomycetota > Acidimicrobiia > Acidimicrobiales > AC-9 > AC-9. The sequence continues at coordinate 1 of VAWP01000026.1, read as the reverse complement.
C
>VAWP01000162.1 GCA_005888295.1 Actinomycetota bacterium | reverse complement strand
TTCCGGGGCGATGCGCCGGTGGCGGAGATGGCGCGGACGATGCCTCGGTGGATGCGCCCCGGCTTCAAGCTGTTGTCACCCAGGTTCATGCCGGCGTACCCGTTCGAGGAGGCGTTCTTCCTGCCGTACGCCCGCCAGTTCCGGGAGGCGCTCGATCTGCCCCTCATTCTGCTCGGGGGGATCAACCGCCTGGACACCGTGCAACGGGCGCTCGCCGAGGGCTTCGAGTTCGTGGCCATGGCGAGGGCTCTGCTCCGCGAGCCGGACCTGGTGGACCGCCTGCGGAGGGGCGTGACCAGCGAGAGCCTCTGCATCCACTGCAACAAGTGCATGCCGACGATCTATCGCGGCACCCACTGCGTGCTGGTGTCGCCCGAGCACCGTCCCGGGCTCCGAACGCCCGCGGGACGGTGAGGTCACTGACGTCTGGGCCCGCCTCCCAGTGGCTGTTTCCTCGCAGCGGTTGGAGCGTTACCCTAGGGCATCGTAGGGGGGACGGATGATGTGGAAGTGGCGGAGACACCGGGAGGCGCAGGGGATCCGAGACCAGTCGTTGTCGCGAGAGACACGGAGCGGCACACGGCTGGCTCGGGAGGTCGAGGCCTTCCTCAGCGGCTTGTCGGGGGAGTGGTTCATCGCCAGGGGCCGCGACGTTCCGGCGTGGGCCTACGTGAACCAGATCGCCCACAGCGAGCCCGACCTGCTGTGGCAACTCGCCGCCTGGCAGCGGGCCCGGGAGGCGCGGCTGACGACCCAGCCTGACCGCCGGGTCGACGGTCTCAGCTGGCGGGGTGCGGTCGCCGTCCTGGCCAGTGAGATCCTCGAGCTCGGGGGCAGCGATCCCGGCTCGATTCGGCAGATCCAGCTCGACCGCCTCCAGCCGCTCGAGTCCGCGCTCATGGCGCAGACGACGCGCCTCGTCAGCCCCGAGCAGCTCGTCGCCCGGGGGCGGGCGTACCTCCGGGATCATCCCAGCTGCGAGCCGCCGCCCTGAGAATCAGCCTTCTGCCCACACCCACTCGCTGACCTCGGGCGGGTCCTCGAGGTGGTCCCGTACGTACTGCCCGTAACGCTCCAGCATGGCGCGGCAGTGGTCCTCCAGCTGGCGGGCACCGCGGGCCACCCGCCTCGACCGGCTGAGCGCGTCGATCACCAGGTCGTAACGGCTCATGTGGTTGCGCACGACCATGTCGAAGGGTGTCGTCGTCGTTCCCTCCTCGGTGTACCCGTGGACATGGAACCGATCCGGCCGCTTCCGACCGTGCAGGATCTGATGACGCGCCCGGGCGTAGCCGTGGAAGGCCACGACCACGTCGGCGGTCTCCGTGAACAGCTCGTCGAACATGGTCCCCGGCATGCCGTGCGGGTGCACGTCGGGTGGGAACAGCGTCATGAGGTCCACCACGTTCACGACCCGGACCCTGAGGTCCGGCAGGTGCCGGCGCAGCAGCGAGGCGGCGGCGAGCGTCTCCATCGTGGGGATGTCCCCGGCGCAGGCAAGGACGACGTCGGGCTCCTCGCCCTCGTCGGTGCTGGCCCAGTCCCAGACCGACGCGCCCCTGGCGCAGTGGGCCCGAGCCGAGTCGATGTCGAGGTACTGGAGCTGGGGCTGCTTGTCGATGACGATCAGGTTGACGTAGTCGTGACTGGTGAGGCAGTGGTCGGCCACTGACAGGAGACAGTTGGCGTCGGGTGGCAGGTAGACCCGGACCACGGTGCCCTTCATCGAGATCATGGTGTCGATCAGCCCGGGACCCTGGTGGCTGAACCCGTTGTGGTCATTGCGCCAGCACGTCGAGGTGAGCAGGACGTTGAGTGACGCCACCGGGGCCCGCCAGCTCAGCTCCCGACCCGCCTCCAGCCACTTGGCGTGCTGGATGGCCATGGACGCCGACACCATGGCGAACGCCTCGTAGGTGGCGAACAGGCCGTGGCGTCCGGTGAGCAGGTAGCCCTCCAGCCAGCCCTGGCAGTTGTGCTCGGAGAGCACCTCCATGACCCGGCCCTCGGGGCTGATGTCCTCGTCCGCGGGGCGGGCGTCGACGAGGCATCGGTCCTCGACCTCGAACACGGCCCCGAGCCGGTTGGAGTTGGTCTCGTCGGGGCAGAAGAGCCGGAAGTTCCGCCGCGGCGCGTTTCTCGTGAAGGTGTCCCGGAGGAGCTCGCCCAGGCGACGGGTGGACTCGGCTCGGGCCGTGCCGGGTGCCTTGACCTCAATGGCGTAGGTGGTGAAGTCCGGCAGGTCGAGGGGAACGAGGAGCCGGCCGCCGTTGGCGAAGGGCGTGGCGCCCATGCGCTTGGCGCCCTCGGGCGCCATGGCGGCCACCTCGGCGGCGATCCGGCCGTCGGCGTCGAAGCGCTCGTGCGGCCTGTAGCTGCGCAGCCAGGATTCGAGAATCGCCAGGTGCTCCGGGTTGTCCCGCACCCCGGCCACGGGCACCTGGTGGGCCCGGAACGTCCCCTCGATCGGGACGCCGTCGACCATCTTCGGGCCCGTCCAGCCCTTGGGGGTGTGCAGCACGACGGCGGGCCAGGGCGGCCGACCGGTCGCGCGTCCCGAGCGGGCGTCGCTCTGGATCGTGCGGATGCTGCTGTAGCAGTCGTCGAGGGTGGCGGCGAGGTCCGCGTGCACCTTTCGGGGATCGGTGCCGCTCACGACACGCGGCTGGTAGCCGTGGGCCGACAGCAGCCCGACGACCTCCTCGTCCCGCGCCCGCCCCAGCACGGTCGGGCCCGAGATCTTGTACTCGTTGAGGGCGAGGATGGGCAGGACGGCACCGTCGCGCCCTGGGTTGAGGAAGCGGACGCCCTTCCAGGAGCCCTCGAGCGGAGCGGTCTCGGCCTCACCGTCGCCGATCACGCAGGCCACGATCAGCTCGGGGTGATCGAAGGC
>VAWP01000161.1 GCA_005888295.1 Actinomycetota bacterium | reverse complement strand
GCGTCGCCGCCATCGCCCTGTTCGCCTCGGTGCTCACGGACTCGCCGGTCGGAGCCGGCCTGGGCGCCATCGCCGTGCTCGTGTGCTCGGAGGTCCTCGACCTGCTCGACGCCGCCGCCGTGCTCAAGCCCTACCTTCCCACTCACTACTGGCTGTCGTTCGTCGACATCTTTCGCTTCCCGATCCTGTGGCACAACGTGACCAGAGGCTTCCTCATCCAGGGCGTCTACATCCTGATCTTCCTCGGTGCCGCCTGGGCTAGGTTCTCGACCAAGGACATCACCAGCTGAGGAGGGACGCCGTCCACCGCACCGTCGAGATCGACCTGGACATCTACACCTTCGACATCGACTTCGCCGGCCATGTCAGCAATATCAGCTACATCCGGTGGCTGGAGATCGGACGCATCCAGCTTCTCGCCGACATCGGCTACAGGACCCACGAGCTCCTGGAGGCCGGCCTGGCGCCCCTGATCATCCGCACCGAGATCGACTACCGGGTGCCGCTCAAGCTCGGCAACCCGGTGCACATGTCCCTGGACCTCTCCGAGCTGCGGGCCGCGTCGGCGACCATCGACTTTCGCATCACCACGGACGGCCAGCTGGCCGCCACTGCCCGCCAGCTGGGCCTCTTCGTCAACCTGGACACCGGCAAACCGGCCCGGGTCTCCCGAGAGCTCCGGGAACGGTTCTCTCACTATCTCCAGCAGGAGCTCTCCGATCGCGAAAGACTCGAGTCATGAGAGCGCTCGGTGTCCATCACGTGTCGATCAAGGTGAAAGATGCTCCGGAGGCGGTGCGCTTCTACTGCGACGTGCTCGGCCTCTCCGTCCGCCCTGACCGACCGGATTTCGGCTTCGGCGGGGCGTGGCTCGACGCAGGAGGGCAGCAGGTGCACCTGGTGGAGGGGGCGCTGCCCCAGGACGAGGGCCAGCACTTCGCCCTCCAGGTCGACGACCTCGACCTCGCCATCGACGAGCTGCGATCCCGCGGCGTGGGCGTGTCCGATCCGATCCCGGTCGGGTCGGCTCGGCAGGCGTTCGTCAACGATCCCGACGGCAACCTCATCGAGCTGCACCAGCCCGGCTGAGCCTGGCTGGGCCGATCGCGCCGGGCGCTCGTGGGCGCGGCGCTCGAGGCGGTGAGGGCCATTTTGCCCAGGCTCCAACCCGCGACGCGGCAACGGGGACAGAAGCTGGATCCTCGACCCGGCTCCTGTCCCCGCCACCTAGGGGGGATCCCTCGTCGTTACAGGGCCTCGCTGCCCCGCTCTCCCGTGCGGACCCGGACGACCTCCGAGAGCGAGCTCACCCAGATCTTGCCGTCGCCGATCTTTCCCGTCCTGGCCGCCGTGACCAGGGCGTCGACGACCTCATCGGTATGGCTGTCCTCGACGAGGACCTCGAGGCGCACCTTGGGCACGAACTCGACCGTGTACTCGGCGCCTCGATAGACCTCGGTGTGGCCCCGTTGGCGGCCATAGCCCTGGACCTCACCGATGGTCATGCCCTGCACGCCGACCTTCTTGAGGGCCTCGCGCACGTCGTCCAGCTTGAACGGCTTGACGATCCCGGTGACGAGCTTCATCGACCGCCTCCTTCCCATGTCGTCTCGTCAGTCGACGCTGTCATGCCGGTTGGTGGGAGGGCGACGTCGGGTCCCCCTCCTCCGCCGGCTCCTCCCGCGGAGTGGATGCTCGTCGCTTTGCTGGCGCTGGCCAGCGCGCCGGCGCGGCCGACCCGTTCGAGCACCCGCTCGTCGGGATACACCTCCTCGTCGTGGACGGCGACGTCGCCCAGCTCGAGCTCCTCGTCGGTGTACCGCAAGGGCACGAACACCCCGACGATCTTGAGGAGGATGAAGGTGACGATGGCGTCCCACCCGATGATCGTGAGGGCGGTCATGAGCTGGAGCATGACCAGCCACGGGTGCCCGTAGATCAGGCCCCGGTAGGAGACGCTGGATGTCCCACCACTCCCGATGTAGACGATGACGTCGGGATTGGCGAAGAAGCCGACGAGCAGACCACCGGTGAGCCCGGCGATCCCGTGGGTGTAGACGACCCCCATGGCGTCGTCGACCTTGCTGAACGGACGGACCTTGGACAGCTTGTTCCACGCCAGCCACACGATGCTGGAGCTGATGAGGCCCATCAGCAGGGCGCCGGTGCCGTCGACGAACCCGGCAGCCGGGGTGATCGCCACCAGTCCGACGATCATGCCGTTGACGCCGCCCAGGAAGGTTGGCTTTTTCTGCGGACCGGCGAACATGTCCCAGAGGACCCAGGTGAGCAGCGCCGCAGCCGCGCACAGGTTGGTGTTGATGACCGCTGTCGACGCGTTGGCTCCGGCGAAGTACGGATCGCCTCCGTTGAAGCCGTTCCAGCCCAACCACAGGAGCCCGGCGCCGACCGCCACGAACATCAGGTTGTTTGGCGCGGCGATCTCTCGGTCGCGCTTCAACCTTGGTCCGATCACCGCAGCGGCCACGAAGCCGGAGGTGCCGGCAGCCAGGTGGATGACGTAACCACCGCTCCAGTCGATGGCTCCCTTCCCCGCCCAGTACCCGCCGCCCCAGATCAGGAAGGCGTTCACCGAGTAGACGAAGGTGCTCCAGAGCAGAACGAAGGGCACCCACGCCTTGAGGTTCATCCTGCCCAGCACGCTCCCCATGAACAGCAGGGGCGTGATGGCGGCGAAGACGAACTGGAAGTAGACGAGGGTGGACTGCGGGAAGCGGAACTGGGGCATCAGTCCGGCCCCGCTGAGCAGCGGGATGTTGGCCTGGTTCTGTTCCATCCCGTGGCCGACCACCTGACCGGGGATGCCGACCATGCTGTTGAGGATCCCCGGCCCGACGTGCCACGGCGTCCCGAAGCCCATGTCGTAGGTCCAGAGGACCCAGGCGACCAGGACCACCGAGAATCCGGTGAAGGTCATGAGCAGCGTGTTGACGGCCCAGCGTTTCTGGACCAGCCCGCCGTACAGGACGGCGATCCCCGGGATGCTCATGAGGCCGACCAGGGTCGCTGATACCAACTGCCAGGTGTTGTCCCCGGCGTTCAAATAGGTTGGATACGGGTGCAGCAAAGCCAGCCACCTCCTAGGGCTGTCGTTCTGAACGCTTGCTCCGGACGATCGCCCCGAGCACCGATTGCCCGCCGGCGGCGCCGGCGTCTCGACTTACGTGACGTTCCAGACCAGGTCGTGAAGGTGCGCCAGAGCTCCTCACCTCCTCCGGCGCCGCGGCGCGGTGTAGCGCGCCGAGCTCGCTGGTCGAGGTTGTCCCCGCTGCTGGTGGCCCGAGTCTGGCGGGCAACCATCACCATGAGGAAGACCGCATAGACGAAGAACAGGATCTGGATGAAGAACTCGGGGCCCCACGGCCCGACGGCCACCAGCAACGCCGCTCCCGCCATGAGGACGCCACGGCGAGTGACGGTCGCGGCGGCGAGGAGGCCCGAGAGCACCAGGCCGATGAGCAGATAGCTGGTCCCGGTGGCACCGGTCGCGACCCTGCTGCCGAGGTTCGGCACCCACAGGGCGGCGAACGCCCCAGCAGCCGTGATGGCGGCAACGATGCCGACCCAGCGATGCCGGTCGGCCAGGCGGATCGTCAGGGGCCCAGGGCGTTCGCCGGCGCCGGAGCGCTGGCGGGCGCTGGACCGTGGTCGGTCGAGCACTGCAGTCGATGGGTTCCTAGCCACGTCAGCCAACCTTTCCGAGAGGCATGGCGTGAAGCTAGGGCTCGTACGTCACAGGCGTTCGACAAGCCGATTAACAGCGCGTTAACAGCCTGACGCTCGGATCTGCAACAAAGAGGTGCTCGGATTAACACGCCGTTTACCTGGACTGAAGAGGCACGAAACAGCCGAGTCGTACGATCCGGCACGGGATCGAGGAGGTGTCCACGTGCGGGAAACGGACCGAGCGACGACCTCGTATGG
>VAWP01000025.1:10529-21013 GCA_005888295.1 Actinomycetota bacterium | reverse complement strand
GGTTGTCGGTGATGGTGATGCTCTCTGGCATGGCTGGGCCCCTCTTCATCTGGCCACCCCTGACGCGATCTTACGGCGGGCCCGGCACCCCCAGAATCCCGGCCGGGGGCAGGCCTTGTGCCGGTAGACGTTGGTGTCCCGGACCTCGAACCCCAGGCGGCGGTAGAGCCGGTTGGCAGCCTCCCGGGAGGGGCGGGAGGTGAGGTCGACGCTCCTGGCGCCGCCAGCCGCCGCCCGCCGGATCGCCTCCTCGTTGAGGGCCTCGCCGACGCCCCGCCCGCGGGCGGCGTCGTCGACCACGACGTCCTCGATCCACGCCCGCACCTGGGTCGGGATGCGGAACATGACAAGGGTGAGGGTCCCCACGATGTCGCCCTCCGGTGCCCGGGCGACGAGCAGCGTCGTCGACGACGACTCCACGATCTCGGCCAGCTCGGCCGGTCCGGGGGGCGGGGACGACGACGACAACTGGGGTACGAGGCGGGCGAACGCCTCGACCAGCTCGGCGGCGGCGGACCGGCGTAGTGGGCGCTCGGACGGATGAGGCGGTTGTCGCCCGCCTGCTCGAGGATGTGGGCGCACCAGCCGATCGTGCGGCTGCTGGCGAAGGTCGGCGTGAAGAGCGACCGCGGTACACCGCATTCGCTCATCACCACGCCGGCGTAGAACTCGACGTTCGTGTAGAGCGACCGCCCCGGCTTGAGCTCGGCGAGCACCCGCACGACCGTCTCCTCGACCTGGCGGGCGAAGTCCGCCAGCGGCCCACCGAGGCCGAGCGCCACGTCGCGCAGCATCAGCGACCGGGGATCATCGGTCTTGTAGACGCGGTGGCCGAAGCCCATGATCCGGCCGCCGCCCTCGACCATCCCGCGGATGTGGGCGTCCGCGTTCTCGGGGCGGCCGATGGCGTCGAGCATGTCGAGGGCCCGGCTGGGCGCCCCACCGTGCAGCGGACCGGACAGGGCGCCGATGGCGCCGACGACCGCGGCGCCCAGGTCGGCGCCAGTCGAGGTGATCACCCGCGCCGTGAACGTCGAGGAGTTGAACCCGTGGTCGATCGTGGAGATCAGGTACTTCTCGAGGGCCCGGGCTCTGATCGGATCGGGCACCTCGCCCGTGAGCATGTAGAGGTAGTTGGCGGCGTAGTCGAGGTCCGGGTGCGGCTCGATCGGCTGCTGGCCCTCGCTCAGCCGGTACAGCGCCATCACCAGAGTCGGGACGAGCGCGCACAGCTGCATGGCCTCGTCCTCCAGCTCCGAGGCGTCGAGATCCAGGCTGGCCCGAAAGCCCAGCGAGCTGGCGCACAGCGACACCGCCGAGCGCAGCGCGTCGAGGGCCACGAACCGATCCCCCGCGGCGGCGATGGCCGGCAGCAGGGGACGCACGGAATCGGGGATCGTCCGGCTGGCGCGCACACGACGGCGGAGCTCGTCGCGCTGCTCGACACTCGGTAGCTCCCCGAAGAACACGAGGTGCCACACGTCCTCGAGCGAGCGCTTCTCCGCCAGCTCGACCGCCGAGTACTGGCGATAGTGGTAGAAGCCCTCGAGCCCACGGACGTCGCCGATGCTCGTCTCGGCGACGACCACCCCCTCGAGGCCCTTGGGGACGTCGGTGACGGCCTGCTCGACGGGCCTGATCTGGGCGATGCGCATCAGGTCGCGCATCGAGACCACGCCGACCAGCTCGGTGTCCTCGACGACGGGGATGTGCCGGTAGCCGTGCTCGGCGAGGTTGCGCCACGCCTCGGTCACCTCGACGTCGGGGGCGACCGTGTCGGGTCGCTCGGTCATCCACTCGGAGACCTTCGTCACCGAGGCGTCCGCGCCGGATCCGGCGAAACGAACGAGGTCGCGCTCGGTCAGAATGCCGACGGGGCGACGGTCCTCGACCACGACGACCGATCCCAGCCGATGCTGCGACATACGGTCGGCCGCCTCGGCCAGGCTCTCGCGCGACGTGGCCGTGATGGCGGGGCTGCTCATGACATCGGCGACAGTGCGGGTACGGGGTCCGGCGGCGTCGGTCATGAGCCTCCTCAGCTTGCCTCTCTTGGAGTCTACGGGGTAGCGGTCGACCGGGGCTCCGGGGGGCGCGGGCGCTACGGTTGGAGCGATGGACGCGCTGCGATGGAGCGAGCGCCCGACGCTCCGCCGCCCGGTCCTGGTGGCGGCCTTCGAGGGGTGGAACGACGCGGCCGACGCCGCCACCACCGCGGCCCGGTACCTGGCACGATCGTGGTCGGCCCGCCCGTTCGCCGAGCTGGACCCAGAGGAGTTCTACGACTTCACCGCGACGAGGCCCCAGGTGCGCCTGGACGAGGGCACCGCCCGGCACATCGAGTGGCCGGCCAACACCTTCACCTCGGCACCCTTACCCGGACGGCCACGCGACGTCATCTTCCTGCACGGCACCGAGCCCCAGCTGCGGTGGCGGACCTTCAGCGAGGTGCTGGCCAGCACGGCCCGGGAGCTCGGTGTCGAGCTGGTCATCACGCTCGGCGCCCTGCTGGCCGACGTGGCCCACAGCCGGCCCGTCCGGGTGACGGGGACAGCCGCCGATCCGCAGCTCGTCGCCCGCCTCGGCCTGCGGCGCTCGCGCTACGAGGGGCCCACGGGGATCGTCGGCGTGCTCCACGACAACTTCTCCCGGGCCGGAGTGCCGTCGGCATCGCTGTGGGCGACCGTCCCCCACTACGTGGGCCAGACGCCATCGCCGAAGGCCACCCTGGCCCTGGTCGAGCGGACTGCGTCCCTGCTGGGGTCGCGGATCGAGGTGGTCGACCTGCAGATCGCCTCCTCGGCCTACGAGCGCCAGGTCACCGAGCTCGTGGAGGCCGACGACGAGGCGTCGGCCTACGTCGCCCAGCTCGAACAGGCCGAGGACGAGGAGGACGAGATGCCCTCCGGGGACACGCTGGCGGCCGAGGTGGAGCGCTTCCTGCGCGACCACGACGACTGATCGCGCCGCCTGATCAGGCCACCGAGCGGCCGAACGGGCGAGGCGCCACGCGGGGCCAGGGCCGGATCTGCTCGTAGACGCGGGCCAGCCGCAGGACCGTGGCGTCGGCGTGGCGGCGCCCCATGATCTGCATTCCGATCGGCAGGCCGCCCTCTGTGGGCCCGGCGGGCACGGACACGGCCGGGTTCCAGCACAGGTTCCCCACCATGGTGAACGGCACGACCATGGCGGGGTGCACCTTCTCGCCGGCGACCTGGCTCGGCATCGGTCCCGTGGCGGCAAAGGCGGGGACCGCCGTCGCCGGGGTGAGCAGCACGTCGACGTCGTCGAAGACCGAAGCGATCTCCTCCTCCAGCTGGGCTCGCCGCTGCACGATGTGGGCGTACCTGGGCATGCCGAGATCAGCGGTGGCCTCGAAGATGGCCCGGCTGAGCGGGTCCATGTCGTCCGCCCGCTCCGGGTACATGCCCGGCTCGATGTCCATCCAGAGGTCACCGGCGCCCGACGACAGCCACGTCCGGACGGGATCGGTCAGCGTGATGGGACGGTCGACGAGCTGGAGCCCGGCCGTCTCGGCCAGGGCGAGGGCCGCCGACTCTGTCAGCTCGGCGACCTCCGGCTCGACCACGGCGAAGCCGAGGTCCGGGGACCACGCCGCCCGCAGGCCGGCCACGTCCAGCTCTTCGATGGCCCGCTCGTAGACCACGCCGGGCGGCGGCAGCGACGCCCGGTCCCGGTCGTCAGGCCCGGCGGCCACGTCGAGGTGCCGGGCGGCGTCGGCGACCGTCGTCGTCAGCGCCCCCAGACAGGTCGTTTGCGACGGAGCGGCGCGGGGATGTGGGATGCGGCCGTAGCTAGCCTTGAAGCCGACCAGCCCCGTGAACGAGGCAGGGATGCGGGTGGAGCCGCCACCATCGCTGGCGGTGCAGAAGGGCACCAGCCCCGCAGCGACCGCGGCGGCCGAGCCCCCGCTCGACCCACCTGGCGTTCGGTCCAGGTTCCACGGGTTCGTCGTCGTCCCCCACGCCCGCGTGCTGGTGAAGCACACGGTGCCGAACTCCGGCGTCGCCGTCTTGCCCACGGGCACGGCCCCGGCGGCCCTCAGGCGGCGCACGTGGACCGAGTCGTGCGCGACCGGGGGCCGACCCTTGAACAGCAGCGAGCCGTACGACGTGGGCATGCCGGCGCAGTCCTCCAGGTCCTTCACGCCGAAGGGCACGCCGGCGAGGGGACCGGGGTCCTCGCCTCGCGCCCGGCGGGCGTCGATCTGCTCGGCCGCCTCACGGGCCCGGTCCAGGTCCAGATGGACGAACGCGTTGAGCTTGTCGTCAGCGGCCGTGATGGCGGCGGCGTGCTGGTCGAGGACCTCGGTGGCCTTTCGCTCACCCTTGCGAACGGCCTCGGCGGCGTCGATCACGGTGTCCATGGCCGGTCACGCTAGCGGCCGGCGGGCATGTTGAGCCTGTTCCACATCTGGTCGAAAGCCGCCGTCTCACCCCGCCGATGCGCGGGTGTTTCGACGTGATGTGGAACGCGCGGTTGGTCCCAGCGCCGCCGGTCGGGCCGGCCGGGGCGCACAGTGCGATCCTGGGCCCGCGCTGGTTCCGTATGTCGTCGAAAACAGGGACCGCTTCCGGGCCTTGTCGACGCAATGCGGAACAGGCGTGAGTACTGCATGGCCGCGGTCAGCCCGGGGCATCAACGTAGGGTGTCGCCATGGGGAGGCTCGTGGCGTCGTGCGTCTGGGACGCCACACCGGAGCTGATCGTCACCCTCGACGAGCGGTTCGGCGAGTCGACCGACGCCTACGTGAACGGGTCTCAGGTGTGGCTGCGCGACGACGGCCCCGGAGGAGTCGCGCTCGAGTGGCGCCTGCACCCGGTGGCGGGCTACCAGCGCCCGCCCGGAGTCGACACGTACTCGGTCTTCCCGTCCGTGGCCCTTGCGCTGGCGATGGGCGTGCCTCCGGCCGCGGCTCCCGAATCGCTGTGGGAGGGGCTGGAGGCGTTCGCCGCCTACGGCGACGAGCTCGAGCCTGCGCCCCTCGGCCAGGCCGCCGCCGCGTCGCTTGGGATCGCGCCCCGCGCCGTCGGCCTCGTGGATCACGAGCGAATCGGCGACGCCTGGGAGCGCAACCCAGGTGAGGTGTCCATAGTGGCCCTGCTGCTGGAACAGCTCGAGGGCTGAACGCCTACTCGGCGCCCCGCCACGTCGGCTGGCGGGGCTGGTCGAACAGCACCTCGACGGGCTCGCCCCGTATGGCAGCAAAGACGTGGGACGACCAGTACTGGGCCCCGGCGAGCGGTTGGGGCAGGCGGTCCTCGGAGAACCACCCGACGTCGGCGCACTCGAGAGGGTGCGGCCGGAGCTCGCCACCGAGGACCCGGCAGAGGAAGATCAACGAGTACAGGGGGACGCGGGTGAAGCCGAGACGCAGGCCGTCGAGCACGGCGATGATGCGCACCGGCTCGACCTCCATCCCTGTCTCCTCGTGCACCTCCTTGACCACGACCTCCGACGCCGAGTAGCCGACGTCGGCCCACCCCGTGGGGTACAGCCACACACCGGAGTCGGCCCGTTTCACCAGCAGCAGCTCGCCCCGGTCGTTGCCGACCACGGCGCCGACCGCGACCTTTGGCGTGACGTAACCGGCGACGCCCTCGCCCACCACGTCGAGCCACTCCTCCACCAGGGTGGTGGCGTCGGCCTCGGCGCTGGCCGCCACACGGATGTCGGCCGCCACCTTGAGCACCTCTTCGAAGCGCTCCCGCTCGTAGAGGTTCTCCGTGAAGCCCAGCCCGGTCCGGGCGATGGCCGAGAGGCTCTCGCTCCAGCGGATCAGGTCGTGAGGTGACAGCCGGTCGGCCACCCCCACGAACCTAGCCGCCCCCGTGGCGGCGGCGGTGGGCCATGGCCTTGGCCGCACCCCAGGCCAGCCCGAGCTCGCGGAGGTCGGGGTGGACGTCGGCGAGGGACGCCGGCGCCAGGTCGTAGTCGTCGTCGGGAAACGACTCCTCGGCGAACCTGTCCCGCCGCACCGGCGGCACACCTGCCGAGCGAAGCACCTCCGTCGGGTAGCGCACGGCCTGGCGAACGATGCTGAGCGGCGTCGTCGCCTGGGCGTCGATGTCCGCCTCGAAGAGCACCCTGAGGACGGGGGCCACCTCGGCCTGCGCCCGCCGGCCGGCGTCAGATGCCGTCGACATCACCTCGCCGTCGGCCACGCCGCGGTAGTCGAGCAGGCGCCGCTCGACGCATCGCTCCACCCAGCCCGGCACGGCAGCCTCGATGCCGTCGAACAGGGCCTGGGCGTGCTCGTCCACGGCCTCATGTTGCATGCTGGCCCGGTGCGGCCCAAGCCGGTCACACCCATGGGCTGGTGAGGATCAGGGCCCTGTCGGTCTTCGAGGGCGTCGTCTACCACTGCCACGCCGTCGAGCTGTCCAACCCGTGCCGGCCGACGCTCGAGGTGGACGCGGTCACCCGTCCCGGCGACCTCGACGCCGGCCCGCTCCTCGTCACCTGGGCCGAGTACGTACGCATGGTCGGAGCCGAGGAGGCCCGGCGCTGCGGGCCGGGCCTCCGTCAGAAGGGTCGGGTGGTCGAGCACCTCGGGGTCACGCACCTGGCCTTCCCCACCTGGACCGTGATCGAGAGCTGAAGCGGTGCGTCTCAGCTGTCGGGGCCCGCCTTCCGGGCGGGCCTCAGCTCTCGATCACATCGCCGAGGAGATCGACCTGGACACCCTCGTCGCGGAGCCAGGCGATGGCCCGGTCGACGGCCGCGGGCTCGCCCGCCAGCTCGCACACGATCCAGCCCACGTCGCCCTCGACGCTGGCCCGGCGGATGTTGGGGACGACGTCGCGCTCCCGTGCCAGCCGGGCGACGATCGGCTGGGTGATGAGGTGCTCCGGAAAGGTGAGCTTGACCTTTGCGCCGATCACCACTGCGCTCTCGACAGGGCCTGGTTGAGGTTGCCGGTCCGGAAGCCCTCGAGATCGAGGGTGACGTAGGCGTACCCGGCGTCGCGCACGGCGGCGACGACGGCGTCCCGGCACTCGACGGCCCGAGACAGCTCGGCGCCGTCGAGCTCGATGCGGGCGAGGTCGCCGTAGTGGCGAACCCGGAGCTGTCCGAAGCCGAGGCGCCGGAGGGCCGACTCCGCCCGGGCCACGGACTCGAGCACGCCGAGCGTCACCGGCGTCCCGTACGGCACCCTCGACGCCAGGCAGGCCGCCGCCGGCTTGTCCCAGGTACGCAGCCCGAGGCGCCTGGACTCGGCGCGCACGTCGGCCTTCGTGAAGCCGGCCTCGACGAGGGGGAACACCGCCCCTCCCTCGCGCGCCGCCTCCTGCCCGGGCCGGTGGTCGCCCAGGTCGTCGAGGTTGACGCCGAGCGCGACGACCGCACCCGCGGTCGTCGCGATCGGGCCGAGGACGGCCATGAGCTCGGCCTTGCAGTGGTAGCAGCGGCTCCCGTCGTTGGCCGAGTAGTCGGGGTTGGCCAGCTCGTCGGTCTCCACACCGGTCCAGCGCAGGCCCCAGTCAGCAGCCAGCGCCTCGCAGTCGGCGCGCTCCTCGGGTGCCAGCGACGGCGAGACGGCGGTGACGCACAGGGCTCGATCGGGCCCCAGGGTGTCGTTCGCCGTCCAGGCGAGGAAGGCGGAGTCGGCGCCTCCGCTGAAGGCGACCACGACGCGGCCGAGGTCGCGGAGCTCCCGTCTGAGGGTGTCGAGATGCGGACCCATCAGGGCCGGGCGAGCTGCTCGAGCACCTCTTCGGGATCACCGATCAGCCCGGTGTAGAAGGGCCCGAACTCCGCGTACTGGGCCGACACCTCGTCGAAGCGCATGGTGTAGACGACGTCCTTGAGATCGTCGGGGCGCGTGGCGAACAGCGTGACCCCCCACTCGTAGTCGTCGATCCCGGTCGAGCCCGTGATCAGCTGCAGGACCCGCCCGGCGAAGGTGCGCCCCGTCGCCCCGTGGCTTCGCATCAGCGCGTCGCGCTCCTGGTACGGGAGGGCGTACCAGTTCTGTCCCTCGTTGCGCCGCTTGGACATCGGATAGAAGCAGATGGCCCGCTTGCCCTCGGGCGGCAGCTGCGGGTACAGCCGGGGTCGCTTCATCTCCTCGGGCATGCCCTGGGCGTACTCCGAGACCTCGGTGAGCGAGACGTAGGAGCCCGTCACCTCGACCCCCGCCGCCTGGAGAGAGGACTGCAGGGCCCGCAGTCGCCACAGGTCCGGTCCCAGGGCGAGGAACCCGAGATCGGCCTTGTGCCCGAGGACGGCGAACGTGACGACCTGTTGGCCGTCGGTCTGGGCCGTCTTCACGGCGGCGATCACCGCCTCCCGGTTGGCGTCGACACCGAGACGGCCGAACAGGTGCAGGACTCCCCAGCCGGTCGACGGGGAGAGGGGCTCCGGCACGTCCTCAGTGTACGGGGACGGTCGAGGGGCGCCTTCCGGCGCCCCTCGATGGTGTTGCGTGCGACGTACCGCTAGCGACTCAGAAGTCCTCCATCCCACCGCCGCCCGGCATGGCCGGGGCGTTCTCCTCGGGCTTGTCGACGATGACGGCCTCGGTGGTGAGGAACAGCCCGGCGATCGACGCCGCGTTCTGCAGCGCCGAGCGGGTCACCTTGGCCGCGTCGATGACCCCCGCCTTGACCAGGTCCTCGTAGTCACCGCTGAGGGCGTTGAGGCCCTCGTTCGGCTTGGTGAGGTTGCGAACCCGCTCGACCACCACGCCGCCCTCGAGGCCGGCGTTGACAGCGATCTGCTTGAGGGGCTCCTCGACCGAGCGGGCGACGATCCTGGCTCCGGTGGCCTCGTCGTGCTCGAGCTTCTCGGCCGCGTCGAGCACGGCGGCCTGGGCCCGCAGGAGCGCCACGCCTCCGCCGGCGACGACACCCTCCTCGATGGCCGCCTTGGTGGTGCTGACGGCGTCCTCGATGCGGTGCTTCTTCTCCTTGAGCTCGACCTCGGTCGCGGCGCCCACCTTGATCACGGCGACACCGCCAGACAGCTTGGCCAGACGCTCCTGGAGCTTCTCCCGGTCGTAGTCGGAGTCGGTGTTCTCGATCTCGGCCTTGATCTGGGCGATGCGGCCCTTGATGTCGTTCTCGGTGCCGCCGCCCTCGACGACAGTCGTCTCGTCCTTGGTGACGACCACCTTGCGGGCCTTGCCCAGCAGGTCGAGGGTGACGTTCTCGAGCTTGAGCCCGACCTCCTCGGTGATGACCTGGCCACCGGTGAGGATGGCCATGTCCTGGAGCATCGCCTTGCGCCGGTCACCGAAGCCGGGGGCCTTGATCGCCACGCTCTTGAACGTGCCCCGGATCTTGTTCACCACCAGGGTCGCCAGGGCCTCGCCCTCGACATCCTCGGCGATGATGACCAGCGGGCGTCCCGACTGCATGACCTTCTCGAGCACCGGGAGCAGGTCCCGGACGGCCGAGATCTTGGAGCCCACGAGGAGGATGTAGGCGTCCTCGAGGGACCCCTCCATGCGCTCGGGATCGGTGACGAAGTAGGGCGAGATGTAGCCCTTGTCGAAGCGCATGCCCTCGACCAGGTCCATCTCCATGCCGAAGGTCTGGGACTCCTCGACGGTGATCACGCCGTCCTTGCCGACCTTGTCGATGGCCTCCGAGATCATCCCGCCGATCTCCGGGTCGGCGGCCGAGATGGCCGCCACCTGGGCGATCTGGTCCTTGGAGTCGATCTCGTTGGCCGAGACCTTCAGCGAGGACACGGCGGCCTCGACCGCCGCCTCGATGCCCCGCTTGAGCGACATCGGGTTGGCGCCGGCGGCGACGTTGCGGAGTCCCTCGTGGACCATGGACCAGGCCAGGACGGTCGCCGTGGTGGTGCCGTCACCGGCGACGTCGTCGGTCTTCTTGGCCACCTCCTTGACCAGCTCGGCCCCGATCTTCTCGTAGGGGTCCTCCAGCTCGATCTCCTTGGCGATGGACACGCCGTCGTTGGTGATCGTCGGCGCACCCCACTTCTTGTCCAGCACGACGTTGCGACCCTTGGGCCCGAGCGTGACGCGGACCGCATCGGCCAGCTGGTTCATGCCGCTCTCGAGCTGCCGGCGGGCACGCTCGTCGAAGGCGATCAACTTGGGCATCTCGTGGTTCCCTCCAATGGGTGGACCGTTAGCACTCTCATCCCGTGACTGCTAACAGCAAACCACGCACGGCCCCGTTCCGCAACCGGGCCCCGGGGCCGATCGGCACCGAGGTTCGGGGGCGATGGGGGTGGTCAGCGTCGGGGCACCATTTCGCCCGGACTCCGGCGCTCTGCCCGGTCAGCCTCCTGCGACGGCCGGGATGATGGACAGCGTCCGGCCCTCGGGCACCGGGGTGTCCAGGCCCTGGAGGAACCGGACGTCCTCGTCGGCCAGGAACACGTTCACGAACCGGCGCAGCTTGCCGGCGTCGTCGAAGAGGCGACCCGCGAACCCCGGATAGGAGACGTCCAAGGCCTTCAGGACCTCGCCCACGCTCGAGCCCTCG
>VAWP01000025.1:7465-10385 GCA_005888295.1 Actinomycetota bacterium | reverse complement strand
CGGCGTCGACCGTCTTCAGCCCGTGCCCGGTGACATAGGCGACCACCCGCTCGTCGGAGCGGACCACGCCCGCCGCGGCCAGCTTGGCCAGGGTCGCGACCGTCACGCCTCCCGCCGTCTCGGCGAAGATCCCCTCGGTGCGGGCCAGCAGCCCGATGCCCTCGACGATCTCGTCGTCGGTGACGGCCTCCAGCGCCCCACCGGTCGAGCGGACTGCGTCAAGGGCGTACCAACCGTCCGCCGGGTTGCCGATCGCCAGTGACTTGGCGATCGTCTCGGGTCGAACCGGGCGGATGTGGTCGACCCCTTCGGCGAAGGCCGTGGCGACCGGGGCGCAGCCGGTGGCCTGGGCCCCCGAGATGCGCACCTCGGGGGGCTCGGGGAGCAGGCCGACGTCTCCGAGCTCGCGAAATCCCTTGTGGATCTTGGTCAACTGGCTCCCGGAGCCGACGGGCACCACCACGTGGTCAGGCGCCTCCCACCCCAGCTGCTCGGCGACCTCGAAGGCGAGGGTCTTCGACCCCTCGGCGTAGTAGGTGCGCACGTTGACGTTCACGAACGCCCACGAGGGGTGCTCCGCCGTGAGCTCGGCGCACAGCCGGTTCACGTCGTCGTAGTTGCCCTCGACGGCGATGAGGTGGCCGCCGTAGACCGCCGTGGTCACGATCTTGGCCAGCTCGAGGTCGTGGGGGATGAAGACGAAGGACTCCATGCCGGCCCGGGCAGCGTGCGCGGCCACGGCGTTGGCCAGGTTGCCGGTCGAGGCACAGGCCGCCACCTTGAAGCCGAGCTGGCGCGCCTTGGTGAGCGCCACCGACACGACCCGGTCCTTGAACGAGCCGGTCGGGTTCACCGTGTCGTTCTTGACCCACACCTCCCCGAGTCCCAGCTCGGCCGCGAGCCGGTCGGCCCGGACCAGCGGGGTGAAGCCGGCCCCGAGGTCCACCGACGGCGCCTCGATCTCGACCGGCAGCAGGTCGGCATAGCGCCAGATCGTGTCGGGGCCGGCGGCGATGCTCCCGGCGGTGACACGGGCGGCGATGGCCTCGTAGTCGTAGGTGACCTCGAGGGGCCCGAAACAGTAGTCACAGACGTGCAGTGCCTCGGCCGGATAGACGCGCGCGCATTCCCGGCACCGAAGGCCTTCTATGAAGGGCACAGCTCCTCCTCATCGCTCGGGCATTGGCACCTGGCGCCTCCCGCCTCTCGGCGGGTCCGGCGCTGGTTGTCGCGGCGTCATAGGGCCCGGTCCCTCGACCGCTCTGGATGATGGCGATATCAATAGTGATCGACCGGCGCCGGCCCGTCAAAGCGGATAGGGCGCTACCAGCCGTGGTAGTGGATGATGGCTCCATGGTCGCCGGGCGGTCACGGGCCTTCCACCACCGCGAGTTCTCTCTCGAGTCGCTCGCCGCGGCCAAACGGGGCCGGCGGGTGTCGATATGCCTGCCGGCACGCGACGAGGCGGCGACCGTGGGCACCATCGTGCGGTCGGTGCTGACCGGGCCCATCGCGGCCTCGGGTCTCGTCGACGAGGTCCTCGTCGTCGACGACGGGTCGACCGACGGCACCGCTCAGGTCGCCCGGTCGGCGGGGGCTCGGGTGGAGCGGGCCGCCGACGTGCTCGGCCAGCACGGCGGTGGTCCGGGCAAGGGCCAGGCGCTGTGGCGGGCGGTGGCTGCCAGCGAGGGCGACGTCATCGCCTTCCTCGACGCCGACGTGACCAACTTCCGGTCGTGGTTCGTGGCCGGGCTGCTCGGGCCGGTACTGACCTACGACGACGTGGCTTTCGTCAAGGCCTTCTACGAGCGCCCCCTCGATGGGCAGGCAACCGGCGGCGGGCGCGTCACAGAGCTGGTGGCCCGGCCGCTGATCGCAGTGCTCCTGCCGCACCTGTCGGGCATCGTCCAGCCCCTTGCCGGCGAGTGCGCGGCGCCGCGCGAGGTGCTCGAACGCCTCCCGTTCGCGTCGGGCTACGGGGTGGAGATCGGTCTGCTAGCCGACGTCGGTTCGCGTTATGGCCTGGGCTCGATCGCCGAGGTCGACCTGGGGGTGCGGGCCCACCGCAACCGCCCCCTGTCAGAGCTGGCACCGCAGGCCGTGGCCATCGTGCAGGTCGCGCTGGAACGGGCGGGGATGATGGCCCGGGGACAGGCCGTGGCGAACCTCGTCATGCCAGGTGCGGTCCCGGTGACCGTCTCGTCCGGCGACCTCCCGCCACTCGTCGACGTTTCCAGGGTTCGGGTGATCGCCCGCTCCTGCCCGTGGCGCTCGACGAGCGAGACGACGGAGACGTCGCGGTAGCCGTCGTTGCCGTCGTGCCGGAGGGCAGGCAGGTCGCGGTCGACCACCTCACCCACCACGGCGAGCACGGGGACGTGGGCTTGGGCCGCCAGCTCGGTGACGCCGCCGACCACCTTGCCCCGGAACGACTGCTCGTCGAGGAAGCCCTCGCCGGTGACGACGAGCTGGGCCTCGCCGATCTCCTCGGCCAGGCCCACCGCCTCGGCGACCAGCTCGAACCCCGGGATCAGGGTGGCACCGAGGGCGGCCAGGCCGCCCGCGAGCCCGCCGGCGGCGCCGCTGCCGGGCAGCCGACGGACATCCACGCCGTGCTCGTCCTCGTACACCTGGGCCAGGCGCTCGAGGCGGCGGCGCAGCAGCGCCACCTGGGCCGGGCTCGCTCCTTTCTGGGGGGCAAACTCCTGGGCGGCCTCGACGAAGGTCGTCGTCACGTCGCACGCCACCACGAGCTCGACCCTGGCCAGGCGCGCGTGTGGCTCCAGCGCCCGGAGGGCGCCGAGCCCGCCGTCGGTCGTCGCCGATCCCCCCACGCCGACGATCACCCGACGCGCCCCGGCGGCGACGGCGGCCGCGATCAGCTGTCCCGTCCCGATGGTGGAGGCCGCCACCGGGTCGT
>VAWP01000025.1:0-7454 GCA_005888295.1 Actinomycetota bacterium | reverse complement strand
CGGGCCATCTCGACGACGGCGGTCCTGTCGTCCAGGTGCCACTCGGCCACCACCGCCTCGCCGAGCGGACCTCGCACGGACGTGCGGCGGGTCCTCCCGCCCAGCGCATCGAGGATGCCCTCGCCCCCGTCGGCCATGGGCACCTGGGCGCAGCTCCACCCCCGCGACGCACCGGCCCGGGCGGCGGCCGCCGCCACCTCGCTGGCCGCGGCGGTCCCCCTGAACTTGTCCGGGGCAGCCACGAGGTGGGGCACAGCGCCATCGTGCCCGACGGGTCGACCGGCGGGCGACCGCGGCCGGGGCCGGGGCCCGCGGGGCCGTGGGCAGTTGTCTGGTTCCACATTTGGCCGAAAGTGGGCGAGGCGTCTGCAGCGATCTCGCCCATTTCGATCAGATGTGGAACCGCAGGAGGTCCCGCCCAGGGCGAAGTCGCCGGCGGCCGAGCCGGTAGGGTCCGGGCATGGGCGGAGCCGACCTCGTCATCGTCTCCAACCGAGGTCCGCTGTCCTTCTCGCTCGACGACGGCGAGCAGCTCGTCGCCCGGCGGGGCGCCGGCGGGCTGGTGTCGAGCCTCAGCCCCCTGGTCGCCGGGACCGACACCATCTGGATCGCGGCGGCCATGGGCGAGCACGACCGGGCGGCGGCGGAACGCGGCCTGATGGAGATCGAGGGCTTCCGCCTCCAATCGCTGGCCCTCGACCCCGATCGCTATCGCATGGCGTACGACGTGGTGTCGAACGCCACGTTGTGGTTCCTCCATCACGGCCTGTTCGATCTCGCCCGCCGGCCGCGTCTCGACCGGCGCTGGCTCGATGCATGGACCGCCTATCAGCAGGTGAACACGGCGTTCGCCGACGCCGTGGTCGAGACGGCCCCTGAAGGCGCAACCGTGCTCGTGCAGGACTACCACCTGGCCTTGGTCGGCGCCGGGCTCGCCCGCCGTCGTCCCGACCTGCGGGCGGTGCACTTCACCCACACGCCGTTCTCCGATCCCAGCGGCATCCGCATACTGCCGTCGACGGTGGCCGAGGAGCTCCTCGCCGGGATGGCGGCTCACGTGTCGTGTGGCTTCCACGCCCCTCGCTGGGCGCAGGCTTTCGAGGCGTGCTGCGCCGAGGTGCTGGGCAGCGTGCCGCCGACGTTCGTAGCGCCACTCGGGCCCGACGCCGAGGACCTCGGTCGGGTCGTCAGCTCGGAGGAGAGCGACAGGTGGGGCGGTTGGCTGACGTCGCTGCTGGGTGATCGTCAGATGGTCCTGCGCGTGGACCGGGTCGAGTTGTCGAAGAACGTCCTGCGCGGATTCCTTGCCTTCGACGAGCTGCTCGCCGCTCATCCCGACCTGCGGGAGCGGGTGACGTTCGTAGCCCTGGTGTACGCCTCCCGCCAGGGACTGCCCGAGTACCTCGCCTACCGGACCGAGGTCGAGCATCTTGCGAACCAGGTCAACCACCGGTGGGCGACGCCGGGCTGGACACCCATCGTGCTCGATATCACCGACAACTACCCGCGCTCGGTCGCCGCGCTCCGTCGCTACGACGTGCTCCTGGTAAACCCGTTGCGCGACGGGCTCAACCTCGTCGCCAAGGAGGGGCCGATCGTCAACACCAACGACGGGCTGCTGGCCCTCTCCCGTGAGGCTGGGGCGTGGGCGGAGCTGAGCGAGGCGGCGTTGGAAGTCAACCCCTTCGACGTCGCCGGTACCGCCGACGTCCTGGCAACCGCCCTGACCATGTCGTCGGCCGAACGAGCCGAGCGATCGGCGGCCATCCGAGAGGTCGCCGGACGGCGGTCGCCGAGGGACTGGCTCGACGACCAGCTGGCTGCCGCCGAGTCCTGAGCAGCGCGACGGGCCGTCAGCTCGCCGCCAACCAGCCCAGGAGGGAAGCCACCGCTGCCGGACCGTCGACGACCAGGTCGGCCGCGGCCCGCAGCTCCGGTGGAATCTCGGCGCTGGCCGCGGCCACCTTGCAGGTGACCATTCCCTCCGCTCCCAGCCGGTCGAGAGCGGCGAAGGCGGCCATGTCTCCGCTGTCGTCGCCGACGAAACACGCCGCACGGAGCCCACTGCACAGCTCGGTGACGACGGTTCCCTTGTCCGCCGGCAGCGGGGGACGAAGCTCGACGCTCATCTTGCCGGGGTGCAGCTCGAGGTTGGTCCGGCGCGCCATCTCCTCGGCGAACGACCGCGCCCACTCCGCGTTGGCGGCCGCCGTACGCCAGTGGACGCCGACACTGAGACCCTTGTGCTCCACCAGCGTCCCGGCTGGAGCTGCAGCCCTCGCGGCCCGTTCCACCTGCTCCACGACGGGTCGCCACTCTTCCGCCTCGGGGCGGGTGTGAACGACGCCACCGATTCCTGCCCACTCCAGGCCGTAGAGGCCCGACGCCACGACGCTCGGGCCGTGGCCGACAGCGCCTCGTCCGAGCCCGAGATGCTCGACGAGAAATCCTGCCGGGCGGCCGGAGATCACCGCCACCCGGCGATACCGGGCGGCCAGCCGGTGGAGGGCGTCGAGGGCCGCCGGGAGCGGTCGGGCCTCGCCGGGGTCGTCGACGATGGGTGCCAGCGTCCCGTCGAAGTCGACCAGCACGCCGCCCTGGTCCGGGTGCTCGCGTAGCTCCCTGAGTGAGGCCACGCCGAAGTCGGGCGCCGCCACCTCGGGTCTGGAGCCGGACCGTTCGGGGCTCAGCGGACCGACGAGCTCGTCGAGTGGGCCGTGGTCGTGGTGTGGGCCGTGGTGGACGTGGTCGAGGCGCCGGACGCGGGCGCGCCCGGCCCGGCGAGGTCGGGGCCGACGACCACCACCACGTTCGCGGCCTGCACGTTGGCGACCGGTGACGGCGTGGGAACGGGCATGACGGTGGCCGGAGCGAGACCGAGGGCGGTGGCCACTGCTCCCGCCTCGCTGGCGAAGCCGGGGAGGAACAGGACGGCGGAGGAGACCGCCGTTGTCGTCGTGTTCGTCGGCGCCAGGACGTTGTAGCCCGCCTTGCGCAGGGTGTCGGAGACCTTGGCGCCCGCCCCGCTGGCCTTGGTGCCGTTGGCGACCAGGGTCTTGACCTGCGCCGGTGGACGGGCGGCCGCCGTCGTGGTGGGCGCGGGGGCGGTCGTCGTCGTGCTCGAGGTGGCCGGGGCGGCGGCGATCGAGGCGACGGATCCGCCCTGGGGCCGTCCCACCGTGTGGAAGAGCACGACGCCGATGACGACGCCGACGGCGACGAGGGCCACGCCCCGTACTACCCGGACCGGCGGAACCTCGTGGTGCGGGTCTCCTCCACCGGGGTCCCCGCCGCTGCTCATGGCGAGGGTGGCTCTCCCGCCGACGAGCCCTCGTAGCGGGCCTTCCGGCGGCGATCACGACGTCGTCGCAGGCGAAGGACGACCAGCGGGTCGTAGGCCGCCGCTTCGCGGGACTCGAGCAGCTGACCCAGGACCTGGTAGTACCGACCCGAGGACATCTGGAACCGCCGCTCGATGGCGGCGCGCTTGGATCCCGGCTCGGTCCACCAGCTGCGCTCGAAGTCGAGGATCGCCCGGTCCCGATCGGAGAGCGCCATCCACGGCAGCCTGCCAATCCTGCCGGCGAGAATCAAGCACTTCGCCCCCGGGGCCGAGAAGGCCCCCGGTACGCTGGCCTACCGCCGCCGGTGTGGCGCAGTTGGTAGCGCAGGCGACTTGTAATCGCCAGGTCGTGGGTTCGAATCCCACCGCCGGCTCGAAATCCGGCTCGCAAATGTCTCAGCCGGTGACGACGAGCGTGCCCCGCATTCCCGGGTGGATCGAGCAGTAGAACTGGTAGGAGTGCCCCGGCTGGAGCCGGTCGAGACCCGTCACCGGCGTCACGTCGCCGATACCGACCAGCTTGCTCTGGAAGAGCGGCTGCCCGTCCGGGCCCCGGTCGACGGCGGTGACGTCGTGCTGGGGAAGATCCTCGTTGGCGAACGACAGTGAGCCACCGGCTCGAGCGAGCATCACGGGCGTTGCGTAGGTCGTGTACGCCGCGCCCGGTCCCGCCACGACGACCGGCCCGACCGGCGCCTGTGGCACGGGCACCGGCCCGCCCGGCGGCGCCGGGACCTGCCCTCCGCCTGGCCGGAAGGCGACGAGAAAGCCGTCGGAAAGTGACGTGATCCCCACGGCGGCGTACACCGTCCCCCTGGCGACGCTCGCCCCACCCCAGCTCAGCACCGGATTGGCGCCCGTCTGGCCGCCGGCGACGATCGGGAACTGCAGCACCGGCGTCCCCGTGGCCGCGTCATAGCCGTCGAGGAAGCCCCGAAGGTCGACGGTGTAGACGACCCCGCCGGCGACGGCGACGGGATTGCCCCAGTGGGCGCCGTCTCCGATCGGCGCGATCCATCGTGGGGGTCCCCCGCCGCGACCGAGCGACCAGACATACCCGGGCGCGGTGACCGGACCGTAGACGTTGTAGCCGTCGAAGGCGGTCGAGCCGACGATGCCACCAACCGACGACGGCGGACCGACGATGGTCTGCCAGACGGCCTTCATGGTGGTCGGGTCGAAGACGTGGTAGACGCCCGACTTCTGTCCGTCTCCGACGAGCAACCGGCCCGCGGCGTCGTGGATGAGGTTCGGCGCTGCCCCGAAGTCGAGGTCCAGGTCGCCGCATGATCCGACGCCCTGTGGGTAGTACGGAGGCGGGTTGCCGGGGATGTCGTAGCACGGCAGAGCTTTGGCTGCGGGCGAGTAGGTCTCGGGCACACCGTTGTAGACACCTGTCACCTCGCCGAACGTCGGGCTGCCCCGGTCGAGATCGACCTTCAGAACCGCGTCCGCCCGAGGCGAGTTGACCGACGGCTTGTACGGGTTGCCGGTACCGACGTAGGCCGTCTTGGTGCCGGTGTCGATGGCGGGCGTCGACCAGACGGCCGCCCCCGCGTATCCCTTGGGCCAGTCCGACTGTGGGATCGTCCACGTCTTCTTGAGGACGGAGCCCGTCGCCGCGTCGAGGAGGACGAAGCTCCCGTGGAAGGCGTCACGCACGCTGTCCCCGCTGAGCTCGGCCGAGCCGCCGGACACGCCGATGAAGAGCATGCCGTCGAAGAGCACGGGGCTGCCGTACACGTCCGAGCCCGGCTGGGTGTCGATGGGCGCCGAGCTCCATCGCCGGGCCCCCGTGGCCTCGTCGAGGGCGATGACGTACGGTCCCTGGCAGGAGCTGCCGGAGCATGCCGCGCCCCTCGCCACGTTGGAGACGGCCGCGTAGACGGTCCCGCCCTCCACGTCAAGGGTGGAGTTGACCCCACCGGCGGGCGCCTCGGCCTTCCACACCAGCCGGCCGTTGTCCGCGTTCACCGCGAACACCCACCCGCGATTGGAGGCCACGAACACGCAGCCGTCGGCCACGGCTGGCGTTCCGGTGAAGTCACCCTCCCCACCCGCCGCCATCGACGAGAACGTCCACGCCGGGGCCAGGGTCGCTGCCTCCACCGGGCCGATGCTGTGCTCGGCGTCCTGGAACCGGGTGTTGGCGAGATCGTGGCCGTACGAGCGCCACTCCCCCCGAGGCGCGGCGGCCGACGCGCAGGTCGCCGGAGGGGTCGTGGATGCGCCCGACGAGGCGGGGAGCGAGGGCAGGTTGAGCGCCACGGCTCCGGCCCCCACCAAGGCGGCCAATCGGAGGCGGCTCACCAGTCGACGCCGGGCCCGGTCGCGGCCCGATCGACGGGGTCGAGGAACCCTCATGGGAAGAACGGCCCTTTCGGAAGGAGATCCAGCAGCTGGCGACGGGTACGCGGACCATGGAGCTGGTTCGCCGCCAGGGGAGCGCGCGCCTTCGGCGTCAGCTGGTCCAGGTAGTACGCATCGCGGACCTTCTGCACGTCGTCGCACGCCATCTTCTTCCGCGTCGCCTCGGGGTCGACCCGGTACACCTCGGCGGCCGTGCGACCGAAGATGGCGTTGCGAATGGTGCGCTCGGGGTGCTGCCGGCCGTCGGTCGGCCACCCATTGACGACGGGATGAGGTGCCATGTACGTTCCGCCGTCGAGCGCGTCACGGCGAGGGTCCCACGCGTCGCCGTTGAGCCCGTATGGCAGGTTGTAGAGCTCCCTGGCCTGGGTCGAGAGCTCGAAGGCCCGGAGGGCGATGATCTCTGCCTGCGGCGAGCCGAACCAGAGGCTGTCCGTCCCCCAGCACACCCGCCTCGGGCCGACGTAGGTGATGAGCTTGCCCAGCAGATGGGCGGCCTGGCTGGGGTCAGGCATCACGCTGCGCCACGTCGAGCCGATCTCGGCGTAGACGTTCGGGACGTTGCCGTGCTCGAGGCCGGGGGGGACGAAGCGGCTCGCGTCCCAGCCGTTCTCGCGAAGGCTCTTCACCAGAGCGTCGACCGTGCGGTCCGCCGACCTGATCTTGTCGTCGCCCGGGTACGGCCCGACGGTCTCTCCGTTGTAGCCGGAGTGGTAGACGACGATGGTCACGTCCGGGTAATGGCGGGCGGCCGGGCCGATGTCGCGGGGCGATGCCGCCCGCTGGTCGAACATCGGCAGGGCGAAACCCTTGTGCACGGCCACCAGCTTCGGGATCCGGTACTTGTCGCCGACGTGACTCACCTGGTTCAGGAACCTGAGCCCGATGTCGTCGTCGAGGAACCAGCCGCTGGCGTACGGCACGTCGCCCCACGCCGTGTAGATCTTCCATCCGCGCAGCCGGCTGCCGAACCGCTCGACGTTCCGCTCCATGAGCTCGAACTCCTCGCCCATGTACACCGGGTCGCGGTGGAGCGTGCTCGTCGTCATGCCACCCGATCCTCGGTTCGGCATGACGAAGGCGTGCATGATCGTGCGCTGGGTTCCACCCGCCAGCCGGTGCACCGTGTCACAGGTGAGGGCCGCCCGGTCGGTGGGCAACGGCTGCTGATCGGGAGCTGATGGCACCGCGGACAGCACGGTCATCGTCGTGGACGAGTCGAGGAAGAGCTCCTTCAGGTAGTGGTAGCGGGAGAGGTTCTCGATGGGATCGATCTCGCGTCCACCGCGGAACGGCGTATCCTTCGGCCAGTACGGATCTGGAGTCGCCGCGGGCTCGATCCCGCCCGCCTGGGGCCAGACGGCGGCGAAGAAGGCCTCGAATCCGGGGTTGTCGACCCTCCACGCTCCGTCCGACTCCACGTGGTGGGACTGGATGTCGAAGATGAACTCGCCAGGGAGGTTGGACAGCTGGGCGCCGGGCCACTCGAGGTCGCACGCCCGGTTCGTGAGCGTGTTGTGCGCGTAGGCGTAGTGACCCCACGTGCTCTCGACGACCTCGTCGATCGCCCAGAGCCCGATGGTGAACGCCGCTGCCGAACGCACGAACTCGCGTCGGGACATGTTGAAGCGTCGCCGCATCCGGTCCGTCTCCGCGTCCGCCACGCGCACGATCGCCCGCTGCTGCTCGGTGGGCGGCGGCGGGTCGAACTCCCCGTTGGAGCAGGGCAGGACGTCGACCG
>VAWP01000024.1 GCA_005888295.1 Actinomycetota bacterium | reverse complement strand
GCCGCGCGCCGCCAGGCCGGCCGGGCGCGGGCCCGCCTCGGTCGCCTCGAGAACACCGGCCTACGCGTGGTACGCGACCCGAACGACGAGCCCGACCGCCGCCGGACCTGAACGCTGCAGGTACGGTCGGCGCTGGTCGCGGAGCCCGTTCTCGTCGCGTGGATACCTCGGAAACGCAGCGCAGTCGCTGCAGGTTCGGTCCTCGGGGTCCTGGCTCGCCGTTCTTGTCGCGTTTGTCGTCGCGTTCACAGTCGACGCGCCGCAACTTGACATTGACAAGATCCTACCCGGGCGCGAAACTAGCCAGCGTCTAGTTCGGTCTCCGGCTCCTGACCGGACGCTGTGACCGAAGCCACAACCGAATTCTCTTTCGAACCGAGCGGAGGAGGGCGAGGATGTACGAGCGAGCGCGGGAGGGGACGATGTTCACGAGCTTGGGACGACTGGTCACCCGCCGCTCCCGGCTCATCCTGATCGTCGCCGCCATCGCCGTCGTCATCGCCGCCGGCATCGGCTTCGGCGCCCCCGGCGAGCTTCGAGGCGGCGGGTTCACCGATCCCAGCTCGCCGTCCGAGCTCGCCCGCACCCAGCTCGATGCGAGCGGCGCCGGCCAGCCCAACCTGGTGTTCCTCGTCACGGCGACGAGCGGGACGGTCGACGAGCCCGCGGCGGCCACGGCCGGCCGGACGCTGGCCCAGCAGCTGGCCGCCCAGCCAGGAGTGTCCTCGGTGACCTCGTACTGGTCGACCGGCTCGCCCAGCCTGAGGAGCAGGAGCGGGACCCAGGCCCTCGTGCTCACCCACGTCCGCGGCAACGATCAGGCCGTGACGGATATCTCCAAGAAGCTGATCAACACGTTCAGCACCGGAACGCCGACACCGAGCGCGACCACTGCGCCCATCACGGTCAAAGCGGGCGGTCAGGGCGGCGCCGGTCACGACATCACGAACCAGATCACCAAGGACCTGGCCCTGGCCGAAGGCATCGCCATACCCGTCACCTTGGTGCTCCTGCTCGTCGCCTTCGCCACCGCGGTGGCCGCGCTGCTCCCCATCGCCATCGGGGTGGTCGCCATCTTCGGCACGCTGGCAGTGCTCTTCCTCCTGGGCAGCGTGACCGACGTGAGCATCTACGCCCTCAACCTCACGACGGCGCTCGGCCTCGGACTGGCGATCGACTACGCCCTGCTCATGGTCAGCCGCTACCGGGAGCAGCTGGCGGCGGGCGACGACCCCGTCGTCGCCGTGCGGCGCAGCGTCCAGACCGCGGGCCGCACGATCGTCTTCTCGGCTGCCGCTGTCGCCGCCGCCCTCGCTGCGCTGCTGGTGTTCCCGGTCTACTTCCTGCGCTCGTTCGCCTACGCGGGGATCAGCGTGGTGGTGGTCGCTGCTGTCGCCGCCACGGTCGTCCTGCCCGCCGTGCTCACGGTGCTCGGCCGGCGCGTGAACGCCGGGCGCATCCGCCGCCGGTCCCGCGGCCTGACGGGTGCCGAGTCGCCGTTCTGGCGCCAGGTGGCCACCCGCGTGTGGCGCCGTCCCGTCCTCATCGGGCTGCCGGTCGTCGCCCTCCTGCTGGCGCTGGGCGTCCCCTTCCTGCGGGTCCACTTCGGCACCCCCGACGACCGCGTGCTGCCCACCAGCGCACCGGCCCGTCAGGTCGGCGACGCGCTCCGGACCAACTTTGTCGTCAACGACACGAACACCCTCGAGGTGGTGAGCACGACACCGCTCCCGCCCGTGTCGGCCACGTCCTACGGTCGCGAGCTCTCGGCGCTGGGCGGCGTCGCGAGGGTCGACGGGCCCACCGGGAGCTTCTCGCACGGCACCCAGGTGAGCGGCCCAGGGCCGACCGCCGCCACGCGCAGCCTCAGCGGCGGTACCTGGCTATCGGTGGTCTCCACCCTCGATCCGGAGAGCGGCGCCGCCCAGGACCTCGTCCGGCAGGCACGGGCCGTTCCCGTTCCCGGAGGGGCCCACGCCAACATCGCAGGTCAGGCTGCGTCCCTGGTGGACCAGAAGCACGCCATCGGCAGTCAGCTGCCGCTGGCCGGCGCGCTCATCGCCCTCACCACATTCATCGTGCTGTTCCTCTTCACCGGCAGCGTGGTGCTGCCGGTGAAGGCCCTGGTGCTCAACGCCCTCAGCCTCACGGCGGTGTTCGGCGTCCTGGTGTGGATCTTCCAGGAGGGCCACCTGGCCGGCCTGCTGGGCTTCACCCCGCTGCCGACGAGCACCACGATGCCGCCATTGCTGTTCTGCATCACCTTCGGGCTGTCGATGGACTACGAGGTCTTCGTGCTCTCGCGCATCAAGGAGTTGCACGACGCGGGCTATGGCAACGACGAGGCGGTCGTCCACGGATTGGCGCGCACCGGCCGCATCATCACCACGGCGGCGGCGCTCCTTGCCGTCACCTTCTTCGCCTTCGGGCTGTCGAAGGTCTCCTTCATCCAGATGTTCGGGATCGGCTCGGGACTGGCCATCCTCATCGACGCCACGCTGATCCGGGGTGTGCTCGTCCCCGCCTTCATGCGCCTCGCCGGTAGGGCCAACTGGTACGCCCCCGCCCCGTTGCGCCGGCTCCACGACCGGATCGGGCTGACGGAGGCGCCCGAGGTCCCGGCCGCGCCGCCCGGTGAGCTGGTGCCGAGCGGGTCACGTTCGGGCTGACGCGGTTCCGCGTCAGAGCGGGACGTTGGCGTGCTTGCGAGCGGGTGGGTCTTCCACCCTCGTCGAGAGCAGGTCTAGGGCGCGGCTGAGGACGGCCCTGGTGTCGGCGGGATCGATCACGTCGTCGACGTACCCGCGCTCGGCGGCCAGATAGGGGTTGAGGTGGCGGGCCCTGTACTCCTCCACGAGCTCGGCCCGGCGCGCCGCGGCGTCGCGCCGCCCCGCAAGTTCGCGGCGGTGGAGGAAGTCGACCGCCCCCTGTGGGTCCATCACCGCCAGCTCGGCCGACGGCCACGCGTAGGCCAGATCGGTGCCGAGTGACTTGGAGCTCATCACCACCCCGGCGCCGCCGTAGGCCTTGCGGACGATCGTCTGGACGCGTGGCACCGTCGACTCGCAGTACGCGAACAGGAGCTTGGCGGCGTGGCGGATGATGCCCCCGTGCTCCTGGTCGCTGCCCGGCATGAAGCCGGGGACGTCCACGAAGGTCACCAGGGGGATGTTGAAGCTGTCGCACGTGCGCACGAAGCGGGCGGCCTTCTCGGCACCGTCGATGTCGAGGATGCCCGCCAGCACCTTTGGCTGGTTGGCGACGACACCGACGACCCGGCCACCGATCCGGGCGAAGGCGCAGATGATGTTGGTCGCCCAGTCCCGGTGGCACTGGAGCAGCTCGCCGTCGTCCACGACCGCCGCCAGCACCCGCGTCATGTCGTATGGGTGCTCCGACCGCGACGGCGTCAGCTCCCGCAGCTGCGGCGTCGAGCGCCGAGGGTCGTCACCGGTATCGACGACCGGCGCCGGCTGGCGGCTGTTGGCCGGCAGGAAGCCGACCAGGCGGCGCACACCGTCCAGACAGGCCTTCTCGTCGGCGGCGACGAACGTGGCCACCCCTGACTTGGTCCCATGTGTCGCCGCGCCCCCGAGCTCCTCCAGCGTCAGGTCCTCGCCGGTCACGGTCTTCACCACGTCCGGACCGGTGATGAACATGTGGGCGGTCTCGCGGAC
This sequence comes from Actinomycetota bacterium, assembly GCA_005888295.1. Lineage (GTDB taxonomy): Bacteria > Actinomycetota > Acidimicrobiia > Acidimicrobiales > AC-9 > AC-9. The sequence goes on along the minus strand of VAWP01000024.1, from coordinate 43,233 downwards.
CATGAACACGAAATCGGTCATGGCGGGGGAGTAGACGGCGCCGCCCGCGCACGGGCCCATGATCACGCTGATCTGGGGCACCACCCCCGAGGCTCGCACGTTCCGGCGAAAGATCTTGGCGTAGGCGTCGAGGGACACCACGCCCTCCTGGATGCGGGCCCCGCCACCGTCGTTGAGGCCGATGAGCGGCACTCCGATCGACATGGCGAGATCCATCAGGGCGTGGATCTTGCGGGCGTTGGCTTCACCGAGGGTGCCGCCGAAGACGGTGAAGTCCTGGGAGAACACGCAGACGCGGCGGCCGTCGATGGCTCCGAAGCCCGTCACGACGCCGTCGGTGTAGGGCCGGTCACCATTCGTGCCCGACCCGTTGCCCGACGCGCTGCCCGACGCGCCGGGCCGAGCGCGGGTCAGCATGCCCAGCTCGTGGAAGGACCCCGCGTCGAGCAGATAGTCGATGCGCTCTCGGGCCGTCATCTTTCCTTTTGCCCGCTGACGCTCGACGGCCTTGTCGGAGCCGGCGTGCAGCGCCTCCCGCCGGTGCTGGGCGAGCTCGTCGAGCCGCCCGGCCATGGAGCCCTCAGGCATGGACGAACGGCTCGCGCTGGGGCAATGGGTCGGCGAGGTACTCCTGGCCCGACAGCTCGGCGATGGCGTGCATCAGCCGGTCGGTGGCACCCACCAGCTCGGCCTTGCGACGACGCGACCTGGTGACCGCCGGCAGGTGGTGCGCAGGGCCGAAGCGCACGGTCACCCGCTTGAACAGGTGCGGGACCGGTTCGTCGGGCGCCTGGACGGCCTCGGTCCCGATGAGGCCGACGGGGACGATGGGCGCGCCGTGCGCCTGGGCCAACCTCGCCGCCCCCGTGTTGCCGACGTGCAGCACGCCGTCGCGCGACCGCGTCCCTTCGGGGTAGATGCCGACCACACCCTGCCCGGCCAGGACGCGGCCGGCGCTCACCATCGCCTGGTGGGCGCCCACGGCGCTGCCGCGGCGCAGCGGGATCTGGCCGGTCGCCCGGAACATCCAGGCCGTGCGCCAGCTGTCCCAGTACTCGGCCTTGGCGATGAACGTGATCGGTCGGGGCGTGACGAGCGCCAGGAAGATGGAGTCCATGAACGACCGGTGATTGGCCGCCAGCACCATCGGTCCGGCCTCGGGCAGGTGGGCGAGGCCCTTGACATCGACCTGGTAGCAGCGGCGCAGGGTCGAGCCGATCAGCCCCCGGGTCAGCCGGAGCACGCCACGACCCTCCTCACGCCCCCACGGCGTGGAAGCCGCCGTCCACGTGGACGATCTCTCCCGTGGTGGCGGGGAACCAGTCGGACAACAGCGCCACGCAAGCCTGGCTGATCGGACGCGCGTCGTCGGGCTGCCAGGGCAGCGGGGATCTCCACGACCAGACGTCGGCGAGCTCGCCGAAGCCGGGTACGCCTCGAGCCGCCACCGTGCGGACCGGACCCGCTGCGACCAGGTTGACTCGGATCCGGTAGCGACCAAGATCGCGCGCCAGGTATCGCGTCGTGGACTCGAGGGCGGCCTTGGCCACACCCATCCAGTCGTACGAGGGCCACGCCTGGCGGGCGTCGAAGTCCAGCCCGACGATGACCCCGCCGTCCTCCTTCATGAGCGGGAGCGTGGCCTCGGCCAGGGCCTTCAGGGAGTAGGCGGACACGTGCAGCGCCGTGCCCACATCGTCCCATCCCGCGGCCAGGAAGTCCCCGCTCAGACACACCGGCGGGGCATAGCCGATGGCGTGCAGCACGGCGTCGACGCGACCCCACCGACGCTCGAGGTCGGTGGTCAGGCGGCTCAGGTCCTCGGTATTGGTGACGTCGAGCTCGACGACGTCGGCGGGCCGAGGCAGGCGCCGGGCGACGCGCTGGGTGAGGCCGAGCGCCCGACCGAAGGAGGTGAGCAGGACGTCGGCGCCCTGCTCCTGGGCCAGGCGGGCGACCGATGTGGCGATCGACGCCTCGCTGAGCACTCCCGTGACGAGTACCTTCCGGTCGGCAAGCAGCATCGCCGTCGGTCCTCCCTAGAGGGGCGTGTTCGAATGCCGGCGGGCGGGCAGCTGCTCTCGCTTGGCCACCAGGTGGTCGAGGGCGCCCGCCAGCACCCGCCTGGTCTCGAGCGGGTCGATGACGTCGTCGATGTAGCCCCGTTCGGCCGCCACGTACGGAGCGCAGTAGCGCGCCGTGTAGTCGGCCTCGAGGACCTCTCGCTCGCGTTCCCTGGCGTCGCCCTCGAGCGCTGCCAGCTGCCGGCCGGACAGGATCTGCACGGCGCCCTTGGCTCCCATCACCGCGATCTCGGCGCCTGGCCAGGCGGCACAGAAGTCGCTGCCCAGGCCCCGGGAGTCCATCACGATGTAGGCGCCGCCGTAGGCCTTTCGCACCACGAGGCACAGGCGGGGCACCGTGGCCTCGCCGTAGGCGAACACCAGCTCCGCCCCGTGGCGGATCATCCCGCGCCACTCGAGGTCCTTGCCGGGCTCGAACCCCGGGGTGTCGACGACCGTGAGCAGGGGGAGGTTGAACGTGTCGCAGGCCTGTACGAAGCGCGCAGCCTTGCGGGACGCCTCGATGTCGATCGTGCCCGCCCGATGATGGGGCTGGTTGGCGACGATCCCGATGGCCCGCCCGTCGAGGCGGCCGTAGCCCGTCACCATGTTGGGGGCGTAGCGGGCCCTGACCTCGAGGAAGCTCGACTCGTCGATCACGTCGGTCACCACGGCGCGGATGTCGTACGAGGCTCGGGCTCCCGTGGGCACTGCCGACGCCCCTGTCGTGCAGTCCCGCGTGACGGGGTCGGCGGTGGTGAGCCGCGGGGGCTCCTCCATGGTGTTGAGGGGAAGGTAGGAGAGGAGCTCGGCGGCGGCGGCGAGGGCGTCCTCCTCGTCCTCCGCCAGCAGCGACACCACACCGCTCCTGGCGTCGTGCACGGCGGCGCCGCCCAGGCTGACCGGATCGAGGACCTCGCCCGTGAAGCCCTCGACGGCCCTCGGTCCTGTCACGTAGGCGAAGGCGTCCACGGTCATCACCACGTGGTCGGCGATGCCCGCCAGCAGCGCCGGTCCCGAGACGTAGGGGCCCGTGACGGCGAGGATGATCGGTACCGTCCCCGAGGCGCGAGACAGCTGACTGGCGACCCGGCCCCAGGCATGCAGTGACGCGATTCCCTCGCCCATGTCCGCACCGGCGCTGGAGACCACGCCCACGATGGGCAGCCCGTCTGCGATGGCCACCTGCACCAGGCGCTCGATGGTCTCACCCTCGGCGGGACCGAGCGCGCCCCGGTGCCTGCCGCCCGCCAGCCTGAACAACCCGACCGGGCGTCCACCGATGTGGTCGAGGCGGGCCTCGACCGCAGCGCCCCGGCGGGCCTCGAGGCGCGTCGGCAGCCCCGCGGGCTGGCGAGGCCTCACGGCGCCGGCGACAGGATCAGGGCGGCGTTGTGGCCGCCGAAGCCGAAGGAGGTGGACAGGACGGGGCGTGATGGGATGGTCCGCGGCTGGTCGGCGACGACGTCGATGGCGATCGCCGGGTCGGTGTGCTCGTGGTTCGCCGTCGGCGGTGCGAGGCCGTTGCGGAGAGCCAGCACGCTCGCCACCGCCTCGGCTGCGCCCGCCGCCCCGATCAGGTGGCCGGTCACTCCCTTGATGGAGGTGACGGCCGGCGCCTGACCGCCGAACACCTTGACGATGGCCTCCGCCTCCGCTGCGTCGTTGAGTGGAGTCGAGGTGCCATGGGCGTTGACGTGACCGATGTCCGTCGGTTGCAACGCCGCGTCCTGGAGCGCCATCTCGATACAGGACGCCGCGCCGCCACCGCTCGGTGAGGGAGCGGTGACGTGGTACGCGTCCGCGTTGCGACCGTAGCCCGCCACCTCGCCCCAGATGCGCGCCCCTCTGGAAGCGGCCTGGTCCCAGCGCTCGAGGACCGTGAACGCGGCTCCCTCGCCGATCACGAAGCCGTCCCGCTCGATGTCGAAGGGACGCGAGGCCCGCTCCGGATCGTCCTGGCGGTTGCTCAACGCACCCATGCGGGAGAAGGCGACGAGGGCGATCGGACTGATCGGCGCCTCGGATCCACCAGCCAGCACGACGTCCGCCGACCCGTCCCGGATGAGCCGGGCGCCCTCGCCCACGGCATGGGCGCCTGCGGCACACGCGGTGGCGACACAGGTGTTGGGGCCCGTCCAGCCGAGCTCCATGCTGATCAGAGCGGCGGTGGCGTTGGGCATCATCATCGGGACGAGGAAGGGGCTGACCCTGCTCGCGCCGCGGTCGAAGAAGATCCGCTCCTGCTGCTCCTGGGTGCCGAGGCCGCCGATGCCCGTGCCGGCGACGATGGCGCAGCGGGCGGGGTCGACGGCCATGGAGCCCGCGTCCTCCAGGGCGTCGGCGGCGGCCGCGAACCCGAGTTGAGCCACACGGTCGACCCGACGGGCCTCCTTGGCATCCAGGTAACGGGCGGGGTCGAAGCCGTGCACCTGACAGGCGATCCGAACCGGTAGGTCCGAGACGTCCAACCCGCTGATGGGGGCGGCGACCGAGCGGCCAGCGAGGAGCCCGGCCCAGAAGGCGGGCAGGTCCTGGCCGGCGGGCGTCTTGACGCCCATCCCGGTGATGGCGACGCGAGGTCGGCCCCGTGCGTCGACCGGCTGCGGGGTCACGTGCGCGCTGACAGCTTGTCCGACACCAGCGAGACCGCCTGCCCAACGGTCAGGACGCCCTCCAGCTCCTCCTCGGGGACCGAGATGTCGAACTGCTCCTCGAGCGCCATCACCAGCTCGACGAGGTCGAGGCTGTCCGCGTCGAGGTCCTCCTTGAACCTCGCCTCCTCGTCGACCGCCTCGGGCTCGACGCCGAGGACGTCGACGGCGAGCCGGGTCACGGCTGCGAAGATCTCTGTTCTCTCCATTTGTCCCGTAGCTCCTGATCCCGCCCAGCAGCACGATGTCACCGTCGCGGAGCTGTCCCCCGTCGGCTGCCTCCGAGAGGGCAAGTGCGACCGACGCGGCCGAGGTGTTCCCGTAGCGGTCGACGTTGACGGCCACGCGGTCGGCGTCGATCCCCAGCCGGGATGCGCACGCGTCGATGATGCGGATGTTGGCCTGGTGGGGCACGAACAGGTCGACGTCGGCGGGCGACATGCCGACCTTGTCCAGCGCCGCCCTCCCCGAGTCCGCCATGACGCGCACCGCTCGGCGGAACAGCTCGCGGCCGTCCATCCGGACCCAGTGGCCGCCAGCCGCGACGGTCTCCGCGTTGGTCGGCCTCTGGCTGCCGCCGGCCGGGACCTCGAGCAGCGAGTAGCCGGTGCCGTCCGAGCCGAGGTCCCACGCGAGGACTCCGGGGGCGTCGGCGGACGGGGAGGCATCCTCCGCCGCGACGAGCGCCGTGGCGCCCGCTCCGTCGCCGAAGAGCACGGCGGTGTTGCGGTCTGCGGGGTCGACGATGCGCGTGAACGTGTCGGCGCCGATCACCAGCGCGGCTCTCTCGCCGCCTGTCGCCAGGATCGAGGCTCCGACGACGACTGCGTAGGTGAACCCGGCGCAGGCGGCGCCGAGATCGAAGGTCCCGCACGTCAGTCCCAGGCCCTCGGCCACGAGCGCGGCGGCTCCGGGGAGCGGCTGATCCGGTGTCGCGGTGGCGAGCACCAGCAGCTCGATGTCGCCGGGGGAGAGGCCGGCGTCCTTGATCGCCGCCGCCCCGGCCTCGATGGCCAGCGTCGAGGTCGTCTCGCCCGGTCCTGCGACGCGTCGTTCCCGGATCCCGCAACGCTCGACGATCCAGCGGTCGTCCGTGTCCAGCTGGGCTTCGAGGTCGCGGTTCGTCAGTCGAACGTCGGGGACGGCCATGCCGCATCCGGCCGCCATCACCTGGGGTAGCGCGCCGGTCATCACGCCACTCGCAGCCAGGCCAGCGGCTGACCCTCGCGGACCCGCTCGCCCGTGTGGGCCAGCATGCCCATGAGGCGACCGTCGAACGGGCTGTGCACCGGCCGGGACCGGTCCGGCAGGTCGAGGACCCCGATCTGCTGTCCGGCGACGAGCCGGCCGGCGTCCGCGCCGGGGTGCCCGGCCGCCAGCGGCCGGAAGCGGCCCGCGGTCGGTGCGACGATCACGCGCTCGTCGACGTGCAGCTCCTCGCCGCGGCAGAGATGGGCATGCATTCAGACGACCTCCGACAGTGCAGGCAGGTGGGCGGGTGTACCGACGGTCACGATCAGCGCGGACGGCACGGTGCGCCGTGCCATGCCGGCGACGCTGGAGCCCGGGCCGAGCTCCACGAACTTCTTGACGCCGAGCTCGACCAGGGTCTGGATCGACTGCCGCCAGCGGACGGGCGACACCAGATGGCGTACCAGTCGCTGTCGCCAGCCGTCGCCGTCGGAGTACACCACGGCGTCGTCGTTCGACACGACGGGGGCCATGGATCCCTGGAGGGGCACACACTCCAGGGCGCTCCCGAAGCCGTCGCAGGCGTCCTCCATCAGTGGCGTGTGGAACGCGGCCTCCACGTTGAGCGCCACGGTCCGACGCACGCCGTGGTCGAGGGCGCTCCGGGCGGTGGACGCCACACCCGCCGGAGTGCCGCCGACCACGAGCTGGCCGGGAGCGTTGTCGTTGGCCAACCAGCACTCGCCCTCGGCCGCCCCGCACGCCTGCGCGACCTGATCGGGGGAGCCACCGAGCAGGGCGACCATGCGTCCCGGCCGGGCCAGCGCCGCCTGCTGGGTCGACCGGCCTCGGGCGTCCACCAGCCGGACGCCGTCCTCGAGCGTGACGTTCCCCGCCGCCACCAACGCCGTGACCTGGCCGAGCGAGTGGCCGGCGAACGCGGTCGGCTGTCCCAGGCGGTCCTTCGTCGCCTCCCAGGCGAGCAGCGAGGCCAGGAACACACCGAGCTGGGCGGCGCGCGTCCGGTTCAGCACCTCGGCGGACTCGTCGAGCAGGAGCGGGGCGAGGGGTGTACCGAGGGCCGCCTCGGCGCGATCGACGACCGACCAGGCCGGGTCGCGACGCCACTCGCAGCCCATGCCGGGCATCTGGACTCCCTGACCAGGGAACAGGACCGCCAAACCCATGTGCTGTCTCCGGATCTCGTAGAACTGACCACCACACCCCAGCGCTCCCCCCGGCACAGCGATCCCATCCTTGCACACTTCGTCGCATGTTGGGAGACGCTCATGTAACCGTTGGGTGAACGGTGTGTTTCTGGCCCAGGGCGGCTCACCTACACTTTGCCGAGCATGGACTACCGGGTCGACGAGCTCGCCGAGGCCGCAGGGATCAGCGTCCAGCTCGTCCGCTCCTACCAGTCCAAAGGACTGCTCCGGCCACCGCACCACGAGGGTCGGATCGCCCTCTACGACGGTCGCCACCTGGAACGACTCCGCGAGATCCAGGAGCTCAAGCGGCGGGGCTACTCCCTCCGGGTCATCGCCCAGCTGCTCGAGTCCGGACCACCCCGAGCCGAGCCTGGCGAGGGCGAGATCGCCGAGCTCGTGGAGGAGGAGACGTTCGACCTGCGCGAGCTCGCCGACCGCAGCGGCGTGCCCACTCCGATGCTGCGCTCGCTCGAGGCCTCCGGTCTCATCCGGCCCCGTCGGGTCAACAGCGAGACGCGCTACACCCATGCCGACGTCAGGGCCGTGTCGATCATCCTCACCCTCGTCGGTGGCGGGCTGCCTCTGGAGGAGCTCATGAAGGTCGCCCGCATCCAGCTCGACGCGGCCGAAGACGTCGCCGAGGGATGCGTGCGCCTGTTCATGGCGCACGTTCGCGGTCCGCTGCAGCGGATGGGGCTGTCCCAGAGAGAGCAGGCCGACCGCCTCGTCGCCGCGCTGCGCCTCATGCTGCACAGCTCGGCGGCCCTGCTGGCCTACAACTTCCAGCGCATGGTGCTGAACGCCACCCAGGAGGAGCTCAGCGAGGTCGGCACCCGCAGCGAGCGCGCAGCGCTCCAGCGCGAGGTCCTCCGGCGCCTCGAGCTGGACGTCCTCGCTCAGTAGGGCTCACGGCCGCGCCTGAGCGCGCCCGGGCGGGTCACCGTATGAGCCAGGTGCGCGGCTCGGCCTGCATGTGCAGCACCCCGCGGGCATCGGACAGGCCGAGCTCGCCGGCGAGCTCGCCGACGGTGCCCAGCGCGTCGAGGACACCCGCCAGCCGCGCCCGCAGGTCGTCGCTGCTCTCACCCTTTGCTCCGCGCACCGCCGCCAGGGGGCTGACGCGCTTGGGAAACGGCCTGGAGCGGAGACGGGCTCCGGGCTCGATCCCGGCCAGCTCCCTGGCCGCGGACAGCGCAGCCGGCAGGCCACCCAGCGTGTCGACCAGGCCGACGGCGTGCGCGTCCTCGCCGGTCCACACCCGCCCCCTGGCGACCTCCTCGACCCGTTCCCGAGGGAGGCTCCGTCCCTCGCTGACTCTCGTCACGAAGGTGTCGTACACGACGTCGAGCGTCTTCGAGAACCGCTCTCGACCGCCGCCGTCGAAGGGCCGGTTGAGCGACCACATGAGCGCGTTCGCGCTGGTGTGGGCCTCGTCGACGCTGAACCCGATCCGCTCCTTGGCTCTCGCCACCACGGGCTTGCCGGCGATGACACCGATGGAACCGGTGACCGTCCCGGGTTGGGCGACGATGCGGTCGGCGGCGGCCGATATGTAGTAGCCACCCGAGCCGGCCACGTTGCCCATGCTCACCACGAACGGCTTTCCGGCTTCCCGGGCCAGCACCGTCTCGCGCCAGATGGCGTCGGAGGCCACCGCCGAGCCACCGGGGCTGTCGACGCGCATCACGATCGCCCGCACCTTGCGGTCGGCGGCTGCCTGGCGAATCGCCTCGGCGGTGCGGTCGGCCTGGGTCTGGTCGAGCCCGGTCAGTGGATTTGGCGCCGTCCTTCGGCGCACGATCGGCCCGGTGGCGGTGACGATCGCCACGGTAGGTCGTCGGCCTCGTCCCCGCCGCCCGCGGGCGTGCTTGGCGTACCGGTCGAGGTAGAGCAGCGACGCTCCCTTGCCGGCGCGCTCCTTCACGAGCGAACGCGCCTCGTCGCGGTACCCGAGCCGGTCGACCAGGCCCGCCGCCCGGGCCTCGTCGGCGACCAGCGGACCGGTGTCGGCGAGCCGTCGCGCCTCGTCGGGTGACAGACCACGCGCCGCCGCCACGCCGTCGGCGATCTGGCCGAACTGGGAGTCGAGGATGCGCTGGAGCTGCTCGCGCTCGGGCTCGGAGAGCGACGTGCGGAGCAGCTGGCTGGCGGCGCTCTTGTACTGGGCGAGACCCACGAAGCCGACTTCGCCCGAGGGCTGGAGGACGATCTCTTCGCAAGCGGTCGCGAGGTAGTAGGCCCCGTTGCCGCCCCCGGCCTCACCGAAGGTGTCGCTGAAGGCGACCGTGTGCTTGCCCGACCGTCGCAGGGCGAGGACGACGTCGCGCAGCTCCTGGATCTGGGCCAGCCCACCGCGCTCGAACGTGGCGTACACCACCATCCCTGCCACGCGCCGGTCGGTGCCCGCCTGCTCGACCAGCTCCACCGTCTCGCGCATCGTGAGCTGCCGGCGACCGCGGACCTGGCCCAGCCGGCTCGGACCGATCGTCTCGGGTGGCAGAGCGGCGAGATCGAGCTCCAGGACGGTTCCCGGGGGAAGGCCGGGACGCACCGCCCTGGCCGCCACGCTCAGGACGACCCCACCAACCACGACGATGCTGGTGATCTCGAGCAAGGCGTTGACGTGATGAGCGAACCGGTTGGCCGCGATACCGAGGCCCAGCACCACGCCGACAACGACGGCCAGGGCCGAAGTGGCCAGGAACAGGCTTCGGCCGTTGGCGAGCCACGACCGCAGCTGCGTCACTGCTCGGGCCGCTCGGTCAGGACGAAGGCCGGATGCTTGTGGGCGATGGCTCGGATCTCCTCGTCGCTCGACTCGGGGCCGACGCCCTCGAAGAACACGCCCACCTCGGACTTCCACCGCCGAAGGTAGGCGCGCAGGATGGGGACCTTGTCGTCGTCGGACAGCTCCTGCGCCCGCCAGTGCTGGCGCCGCCGCCCGACGAGCAGGTCGAGCTCGCCGTCAGCTGCCCGGACGTTGCGCACCCACTGCCCCTCGCCTCGTGCGGACACGAGATAGTCGCTGCCGTCGAGGGTCAGGAGGTTGACGGGGATCCGTTGCGGTTGGCCGCTCTTCCGTCCCCGCACCTCGAGGACGCGGCTTCCCAGCAGGCTGATCCCGGCGCTGGTCAGACCGCGGACAGCGCGATTGAACACGTTGCGGGTGAACCAACCCGGCTCCCGGTAGTGCGGCTGGGCGTCGGACATGGCCGTGCTCCTTTCGTCAGCCCCCATGCGCGTGTGGATGGGCCAGCGTCTCGCCCAGGGCCAGGCGGAGGCAGACGTGACAGCTGGCCACCGCGCATTCGACGCGCTCGCAGAAGGCGCAGAGGTCGATCATTCTGCCGCAGTCACGGCAGGCGAGAGTGGACGAGGTGCATGCGGACGCGGCGGGCGTCATTTCGAAGAAGGTTGCGTCGTCGTCGACTCGAGCTCGCGCGCGGCCCGCTCGGCATCCTCTCGTACGAGCAGACCGACGAGCCGGCCGTCGGACGTGGTCACCGGAGAGTTTTCCAGCTTGTGCGCCCCCATGTACTCGGCCATCTCGGTGATCGCCACGTGCGGACGAAACGTGCTCGGGCCCGGACGCATGGCCTCTCTGATCGAGTGCGTGGGATCACCACCGAGCTGCTCGGCCCGCAGGAGGCCCATGACGATCCGCTCGCGGTTGACGACCACGCAGGCGTTCCAACCCGCCTCTCGCACCCGCTGGCTCACCGCGCCCAGGTTGTCGTCGACCTGGCAGGTCGGCACGCCCGTCCGGGCGACGGTCCCGGCGCGTGGACGGCTGGCCTTGGTGCCCTCGGTCGGCAACCCGGCCGCCAGCCAGTCCAGCTTCCCGGCGGTGTAGTCGTGGATGGCACCGAAACCGAGGCTCTCGAGCCGCCACGCGGCCCGCGGCGACAGGTCTCAAGCCGAGTCCCAGCAGTAGACGACGATCGGGCTGCCCGGGTCGAGCGCGGTCGTCGCCTCCGTCTCCACCCGGCGCAGCGGGAGATTGATCGCTCGTGGAAGGTGCTCTTCCTCGTACTCGTCACGGGGCAGCACGTCGACCAGCTGGGCTCGCTGTTCGAGGAGCCGCTGGAGCTGATCTCGGTCCACCTTGACGGGCATGGCACCGATCCTCCGATACAGCCGGCCCGAGAGGCCGGCCCTGCAGGTAGGGACTCGTTCGGACCCTACACGCCGCCGCCGCGGACAGCTCAGTGCGTGACCAGGACCTTGCCGTGCTCCACCGGGTCGCGGAGGGCGGCGAAGGCGTCGCTCACCCCGTCGAGGCCCACCCGCAGCGTGATGAGTGCCTCGGCCGGCAGCTCGTGGCGGCCCAGGGTCTCGAGCGTCGTGGCGAACTCGTCCGGGGTGTAGCCGAAGGCGAAGCGGACGTCGAGCTCCTTGGCGACGGCGAGGAAGGGCTCGATGCCATCGGGTTGCATGCACACCCCGACCACGACGACCCGCGCCCGCGGCGGGGCCCCGTCCACGATGCTCTGGAGCACTCCCGGCGCTCCGACCGCCTCGAAGATGACCGTCTCACGAACGGGCATTCCGAGCATGTCCATCAGGGTCCGCTCACCCACGCCGGTCGGAATGCCGAGATCGCCCCAGCCCGCGTAGGGCGAGCGTGCCGCCGGGTCGATGACCTCGTCGGCACCGGCGACCTCGGCCAGGCGACGGCGTGTGGGCGAGAAGTCGGCGGCGATGACCGGACGGGCGCCGCGCTCGCGCAGCGCGGCGACGACGGCCAGACCGACCGGTCCGGCCCCGATGACGAGGCAGACCTCGCCGCCGGTGAGGTCTGCCCGGGCGACGGCGTGGCGGCCGACAGCCAGCGGCTCGGTCAGCGCCGCCTGCTCGGGCGAGAGTCCCTCGGGGACAGGGAGCAGCAGCGCCTCCTGGAGGGTCATCAGCTCGGCCAGGCCACCGGGAAACTCGTTCGAATAGCCGATCGGCTGAGGTCCGCTCGGGCCGACGATGGCCGGAAACGAGCACACCTGCGTTCCGATCGGCAGCCGTCGCTCGGTGCTGGGCCCGAAGTCGACGATCTCGGCGCAGAACTCGTGCCCGAACACGAGGTCGCGGTCGGGATCGAGGCTTCCCGGCCCACCCACGCGGCCAGTCAGCTCGATGAAGCGGCGAAGATCCTGGGCGGCGTGCAGGTCCGAGCCGCAGATGCCGCAGGCGAGCGTCTTCACCAGCACGTGGCCGGAGCCGGGCTGCGGATCGTCGAGCTCGGCGACCTCGAGCCGGTCACGCCTCGCCACAGCTGCTCGCATCAGATCCGGCAGCGTAGCCGCCGGCCCCGCCCGGGGGGGAAGGGCGGGGCCGGCAGGAGCTCGATCGTCGTGTGTCAGGCGGGCTCGAGGACCGGCGCCTCGACGTGCACCGTCTCGACCTCCTCGGTCTTCGGCTTCGGCTCGACGAGCACCGCAGCGGCGACGGCGCCGAGGAGGGCCAGGCCGGCGAGGACGTAGAAGGCGATCTCGAAGCCGTGGGTGAGGGCGGCGCCACTCTGGAGGCTGGCCGCGCCGTGACTGCCCACGTAGTGGCTCGTAACCGTGGTCGAGATGGTTGCCGCCGCGGCCAGTCCGACGGCCCCACCGATCTGCTGGCTGGTGTTGATCAGACCGGACGCGATCCCGGCGTCGCCCGCCCGGACTCCCGTCAGACCGCCGATCGAGACGGGCACGAACGCCAGCGCCAGGCCGATGCCGCTCAGCACGAACGCCGGGAAGATGTCCCAGAAGTACTGCCCGTGCACCGGCAGCTGGGTGAAGAGCAGGAGGGCGGCGGCGGAGAAGAGCATCCCGACCGGGAGCACCCGGCGCACGCCGAACCTGGTCGTCAGCTGCTGGGCGACGCCAGAGAAGGCGACGATCGAGAACGTCAGGGCGATGTAGGCGATGCCGGTCTTGATGGCCGAGTAGTGGAGGACCTGCTGCATGTAGAGGGTGAGCAGGAAGAACATGGAGAAGATCGAGGCGCCGATCATCAAGCTGGTGAGGTTCGACCCGGCCAGGGTCCGCAGCCGGAGGATGCGCAGGGGCAGCAGGGGCGCCTTCGAACGGCTCTCGATGACGAAGAAAGAAGTGATGAGCGCGGCGGCCGCGGCCAGGAAGGCGATCGTGTTGACCGAGCCCCAGCCGATCTGGGTGGCCCGGGTCATGGCGTAGACGAGCAGCATCAGGCCCGACGTGATGGACACGGCGCCGGCGAGGTCGAAGGTGCGGTGCTCGAGCTGGGCTCGGCTCTCCCGGAGCAGCCGCGGGGTGACGGCGATGAGGAACAGGCCAACCGGCACGTTGATGAAGAAGATCCACGACCAGCTGAGATAGGACGTCAGGACGCCTCCGAGGAGGACGCCCGCGGCGCCGCCGCTGCCGGCCGCCGCTCCGTACACGCCCAGGGCCAGGTTGCGCTCCCGGCCCTCGGGGAAAGTCGTCATCAGGAGGGCCAGCGCTGCCGGCGCGAGGAGGGCGCCGCCGAGACCCTGGAGGGCGCGGAAGAAGATCAGGGAGCCTTCCGACCAGGCGAGCCCGGAAAGGAGCGAGGCGGCGGCGAAGAGGGCCAGGGCGAGCACGAACAGTCGGCGGCGGCCGAAGAGATCGGCCAGGCGGCCCCCGAGCAGGAGGGCGCCGCCGAAGAGAATCGAGTACGCGGTGATCACCCACTGCAGGTTCTCCTGGGAGAAGTGCAGGTCGTTCTTGATGGACGGCAGGGCCACGTTCACGATGGCCACGTCCAGCACCACCATGAACTGGGCGGCGACGATGACGGCCAGGGCAAGCCAACGACCCCTGTCGGATCGGGCGGTGGGACTGGGCGCAGCGAGGGAGGTGGTCATTTGTGTGAGCCCCTATCGTTGAGTCTACCTACGATCGTATGGGACAACGATGCCGACGGCTACACTATTTCCGTGGTGACAGAAGACACGTGTGCTGGGAGGCTGTCGCTGGCAGGACGGCCGCGGGAGCTGCTCGACAGCCCGGTGTTCCTCCTCGGCTACCTGGGCTCGGCCGTCAAGGCCGCCGCCTGTGACGCCTTCGAGCGAGCCGGGGCGAACCTGTACGACCTGGGCATCCTGGCCCTCCTCGACGAGGGCGCGAGGGACACCCAGGCTGCCATCGCCGACGCACTCGGGCTCGACCGCGGTCAGCTGGTCGGAGTGCTCGACGAGCTCGAGGAGCAGGGGCTGGTCGAGCGGCACCGCGATCCCAAGGATCGCCGGCGCCACATGGTGAGCCTCACGGCTGCGGGACGGCGCCGGTTGGCACGCCTGCGGACCGTCCTCCAGGAGGTGGAGGACGAGATCCTGGCGCCCATCGGTGCCAAGGGCCGGTCGACACTGCGCGAGCTCCTCCTCGACGTCGGCCAGCGCGAGGTGCCGGGCGACGTGCTCCGCACCGGCTAAGGGCCGGGCGGCGGGTCGGGGCGCACCGGCGCCCGCAGGGCGGCGCTGGCCCGGGTGGAGGCGGTCCGCATGCGCATGGACCGGCTGAGGCGCCCCGCCGGCTGCGGTGCCTCGCGTACGTTGGCCGCCACCGCCCACAGCACGGTCTTGACCTGGAACGGCCGCAGCTCGGGGTGCTTGGAGCGGATGAGGGCGGCGATCCCGGAGATGTGTGGAGCGGCGTAGGAGTTCCCCGTGCCGCGGATGGAGCTTCCTCCCACCCACGGGACTTCGACGTCGATGCCGCGGGCGAGGAACTCGGTCGGTGGCTCGGGGTTGTACTGGAACCGGAACGGGTCGGTCGCGAGGTTGCACGCCACGCTCGTCACCGATGCGTAGAGAGACGGAAAGCTCGGGCGCATGACGTTGTTGGCCGCCGTCACCAGCAGCGAGCCGCGGAAGTAGGCCTGATCGCAGATCTCGTAGAACGGGAGCGCCCAGTCGCGCTTGGTGGTGCCCAGCGACAGGTTGATGACGTCGAACCCCTGCTCGACGGCCCAGCCCAGCCCGCGCAGGAACGCCGCCGCCTTTCCCGACAGCCCCGGCCCCAGGACCTTGACGCTGGTGACGCTGGCTTCGGGGGCGATGCTGTGGATGATGCCGGCGACCGCCGTGCCGTGCCCGAACGAGTCGTCGTGGGGGCCGGGCATATCGACGGCCTGGCCCGCCTCGTCAAGGGTGACCGTCAGCCCCTGCGCCTCGTCGACGCAGCCCCCGAGTGAGGGGTGGTCGGCCTCGATGCCGCTGTCGACGACGCCCACGCGCACGCCCCGCCCGGTCGATCCTCCCCAGGCCCACTCGGGCGAGAGGTCGGCCAGCGAGACGACATCGGACAGTCGCACCGCTGCCGACTCCCGGGCGTACGCCGGCCGCGGCGGCGGCCGGTCAGCCACGATCGAGCAGGGCGCTGACGGCGGCGGCGAGTGCCACGTAGCGGGCCGGCTCGGTACCCGCGAGGCGCTCGAGGCCGCCGGCGAGCTCGGCCGGGGTGGGCACGGCGCTGGCGCTCCCCGTGATCTCCACCAGTGCCGTTCCCGCGATCCCGCCGAGCAGTGTGGCCAGCTCCACGTCGTCGAGCGAGAAGCGCCCGCCGCCCGCCTTGTCGACGACCTCCAGGGCCCCGGCGACCGAGTCGTCTCCGGCGCAGGGAACGCAGAGCACGCTGGCCGGGCGCAGGCCGAGCATCCCGGCGACGCCCGAGGTGGCGCGCGCGTCGTCGGGGCGGGGCGCGAGGGCCAGGGGCTGGCCGGACGCCACGACGTACCCGGCGGTGCCTTCGCCCGACGGCACGGTGGCGCCGAGGAGCTGCCCGGGCCGGTCGCCCGCCGCGGCCAGCACGTGGAGCCGGTCGCCTCGGGGCGCGAGGATCCAGCCCTCGCTGGCTGCCGTGGCCCCGGTGGCGGCGTCGACGATCGCCTGCAGCACGGCGCTGGCGGGGCCGTGTGCGCCTCGGGGCCCGCTCACAGGCGGGCCGCCGGGAGCGCGCCGGTCAGGCGCCGGACCTCGTCGGCACCGGGGGGCTCGACCGTCTCCTCCGCCGGCGCCACCGCCGACGGGCGGGCTCGGGGCCCGATCGTGACCCGCGACAGTCGTCGGCCGCCGAGTGGAGCGGCCGTCCTGCCGGCGGCGGCCGGGGCACCCGCCAGGGCAGCACCTACTGCGGGGATCGTGGCCGCCAGCCCCGCCATGGCCTGGTCGTCGAGCACCACGAGGCGAAGCCGCCCGGTGGCCTCCAGCACGGCGCCGCTCTCCCGGCCCAGCAGGGCCGCCACCCCGAAGGCGTCTCCCGGGCCCAGCTCGGCCGCTGGCGTCGGCCGGCCGGCGAAGTCGGGGACGAGCAGCCGGGCGTGGCCGCGCCGCACGATGGCGAGCCGCCCGCCGCCCTCGGCCATCGTCTCGCCGGCAGCGAGGTCGACGGCGCCGAGCCGGCCGGCGACGGTGCCCAGCTCGGCGGGACCCAACTCGGCGAAGATCGGGATCCGGGCCAGGGCGGCGACGGCGTCGAAGGGCGTCTCGGCGGTCACCACGCCGCCGGTCTGCTCGGCCCACAGCGTGGCGTAGACCCGGCCGGCGGCCACCAGCTCGTCGTGGTTGCCCTGCTCGACGAGCTGACCGTCGACGATCACGAAGATCCGGTCGTAGTCCACGATCGACGTCAGGCGGTGAGTGACGGCGATCGTCGTGCGGCCCTGCCCGACCCGCTCGAGGGTGTCGGCGATCAGCCGCTCGGTGCGGGGATCGAGCGCCGAGGTGGCCTCGTCGAGCAGGAGGATGGCGGGATCGCGCAGCAGCGCACGGGCGATGGCGAGGCGCTGGCGTTGCCCGCCCGACAGCCGGCCGCCGCGCTCGCCGACGAGCGTGGCGTACCCCCTGGGCAGGGTGGTCACGAAGTCGTGCAGCTCGGCCGCCCGGGCGGCCGCCTCGACCTCGGCGTCGCTCGCGCTGGGCCTGCCCATGGCGATGTTCTCCCTGACGGTGTTGTCGAAGAGAAAGGTGTCCTGGAACACGACGCCGATCTGCCCCCGCAGCGACTCCAGGGTGACGTGACGGATGTCCCGGTCGTCGATGGTGACCGATCCTTCCGTCGGGTCGTAGAAGCGGGTGAGCAGGGCCAACACCGAGGACTTGCCCGCGCCGGTTGGGCCGACGAAGGCCACGCGGCTCCCGGCCGGGATGGCGGCATCGATGCCCTCGAGGGTGCGGCGCTCGGGTGAGTACGAGAACCCGACGCCGTTCAGGCGCACCTCCCTGCTCATCGGGGCCAGCTGCGTCGCGTCGGGGTTGTCCACGATCTCGGGTGTCTCGTCGAGCACCTCGTTGATCCTGACCAGCGCGCCGGTCGCGCTCTGGAGCTGCTGGCCGATGTTGGTGAGCTCGGTGACGGGGCTCAGCACCTCGCCCATGAGGCTCACGAAGGCGACCAGGCCTCCGATGGTGAGGTGATGATGGAGGATCAGCCAGGCGCCGAAGCCGAGGACGACGAGGCGCAGGAACGTCACGATCATGTTGACCGACAGGCTGAACAGACCTCCGAACAGCTGGAGGCGGACCTCGGAGTCGAACAGGCGGTTCGACGATCGCCCGAAGCGCGCCATCTCCTTCGCCTCCAGGGCGAACGCCTTGACCACCCCCTGGGCGCCGTAGTTCTCCGACGCGATGGTGAGCACGCCACCGAGCTGCTCCTGGACGGCGATGCTGCGCCGTTGGGCCCCTTTCGCCATTGCCCGGTACACGCCGGCGATCAGCGGCGCGCCCAGCAGCACGATGACCGCCAGCAAGGGGTTGAGGATGAGCAGCACGATCGCCGACACCAGCAGCGACAGGGCCTGGAAGGCCCCCTCGCGCAGGGTCTGGGAGAGCCCCTGCTCGAGCAGGGCCACGTCGTTGAACAGCCGGGAGATCACATCTCCTTGCTGGTGGCGGGAGAACCAGCCCAACGAGAGGCTCTGCAGGCGCTGGAACATCTCCGTGCGGATCTGGCGCACGACCGAGCTGCTGACCTTGGCCGACAGGAACGCCCGGCGGAGGTTGGCCAGGAGGGACACGACGAAGGCGGCGCCCAGGGCGCCCAGGACGAGGAGGACCTCCGAGAACTTGCCGCTCGGTATGGCGCCGTCGAGCAGCCGGCGGAAGGCGAACGGGAACACCACGGTGAAGGCCAGCCCCAGGAGCGCGTAGACGAACATTTCGCCTTCCTTGCGGACGTGCGGCCTGAGGTAGCGCACGGCCAGGCGCAGGAAGGCGCCGGTCTTCACGTCCGGCGGGCCGGCGGCGAGCTTGCGCCTCCACGCCTCCTCCAGAGCCGCCAGCCCCAGCCCGTAGGCGTCCTGGGCGGCCGCATCGAGCCGGCCCGCCTGAGCCGTCGAGAGGAACCGCACGAAGACGTCCGTTCCCTCGCGCTCGATGAGGTAGCGGACGAACGACAGGGCCATCCCGGTCGCCAGCTCGCCGTCGGCGGCGCTCAACGCGGGCAGCTCCACCTGGCGGAGGACCGGATCGGGATCCGGCGTCCCTGCCACGTGGAGCCCGTACCCCTCCAGGTACGGGCCGATGTCGTCGGCCGCGGGCAGTGCCGCCCCGAAGAACAGGGCGAGAGGCCGCTCGGGCGGCTCCGGCGGCGCCTCGGGCGTGACGACCATCCAGATCTCGCCCCGGCCGGCGTCCACCACGGTTCCCTCGGTCACCACCTCGCCCGGTTTGGCCGGATCGGGGAACGGGTCGACCAGGCAGACCTGGGGGAGCACCCCCCAGGGCTCGGCGCCGAAACCGGCGAGGCGCCGGCGGGCGCGACGGAGCGCGGACGCCATGGCTGGCGCCGCCTGCTCTCCGGCGCTCCCCGGCCGGAAACGAACGACGGCGCTGTCGCTCACCAGGCTGGCGAGCTCGTCGAGTGCCGGGCGGGCGACGGGCGAAGGCGTCGGCCCCGGTGCTGCTGCGTCGACGGTCGCCGGCTCCGGGGGTGGCGGGCGCGTGGGCCGCGGCTCTGTGGTTGTCGGCTCCGGGGCCGCCACGTGGCGTCCCTTCAGCTCGATCTCGACGGCGCCGATCGTGACGACCTGGCCCGGATGCACGGTCGTCGTCTCCGATATGCGCCGACCGTCCACCTTGGTTCCGTTGGTGCTTCTCAGGTCGCTCACCGCCAGGCCGTCACCGACTGGAGCCAGCCGCACGTGCCGGCGCGACACCCCGGCATCGGATCTCCCTGGTCGGCCGGCCTGGTTCCCTGAGCTCGACCACGTGATCAGCCATGAGGCCCTCCTCCCGGTGACGCCGCCTCACCGGATCCCTGTCCGAGCACCTGGGGCTTTCGCTCGGTTACGCCGTGGCTTACCATCGAATCGTGGGCGGGGCAGGCGGAGACGGCGTGGCGGACGCGGGTGACGCGGAGCTGGTCGAACGGGTGCGGACCGGAGACCCCGGCGCCTTCGCGGCCCTGTACCGTGCCCACGCCCCCGCCGTGTACCGGGTCGCTCGCGAGCGCGTACCCGTCGTGGAGGCGGCGACCGACGTGGTGCAGGAGACCTTCGCCCGGGCGCTGGCGAACCTGGACAAGCTGCGGGAGCCGGACCGGTTCCGCCCGTGGATTCTTTCCATCGCCCGTCACGCCGCCATCGACGACCGGCGCAGCCGCTCCCGGCTGACCCCCCTCGGTGACGAGAGCGCGAGCGCGCTGCGGAGCGAGGACCGGGGCCCGGAAGAGGTGGCCGAGCTCGCCGAGCTGGCCGACCTCGTCGACGTGTGCGTCGGCGATCTCTCGCCTCGCGACGCCACCGCGGTGTACCTCGTGACCAACCTCGGCCTGTCGCCGGCCGAGGTTGGAGCGGCGTTGGGCATCAGCCCCGGCGCGGCCAAGGTCGTCGTCCATCGCGCCCGGCGGCGCCTGCGGGACGCGCTCGCCCTGCGTCTGATGGTCCGGCACCGGGGCGGGTCGTGCATCGGGTTCAGCGAGCTCTACGACCGGGGCCAGGTCGTGCAGGCCGCCCGCCACCTCCGCCAGTGTCCGATCTGTGACCGGGCGGTGGCGACCGAGGTCCGTCTCTACGAGGCGGATCGGACCTTCTCCGTCGCGCGGACGCCCGCCATCCCGATCAGGGATCGATCCCACTGAGCCGGATACCCTTCTCCCGCAGACTCCTGGCCAGGTTCTCGGGGATGCTGCCGGGTGCCCAGTCCGTCAGCACGAAGCCCTCGACGTCGGTGCTGGCCTCCCGGTAGGCAGCTGCGATGCCCGGTGCCAGCAGAGCGCCGAAGAGCACCCGCTCCTCTTCGTCGAGATGGTCTCGCGCGAACCATCGGATCTTCTCGACCAGCCGGGCGGATGCGTCCGACTGGGTGACGGCGTCCTCCACGATTACCTGACGCAGGAGCGCCACGCCGGTTACGAGCCTCCGGCGTTGTACGTGCGGAAGTTCGTGAAACGGCCCACGACCTGGGGGCTGGTCTGGCTGCGATAGACCGTCAGGGCGGAGTGCCACGAGATCGGACCGCCACCGTGGGTGTCGGTGGCGCTGCCCACGACGACCCCGTTCACCGTCATGACGAGGTGGGTGGCGCCGTTGGAGACCTCCGTGCACTGGCCGGTGATGGTGTTGGGGGCCGAGGCGGCGTGGATGGCCGAGCTCCTGCCCTGGGCCACGACCGGTTGGCCCGAGACGCCGAGCTTGAAGATCACCCACGTCTGGTCGCCGTTGACCTGGAAGGTGTAGCGCAGTCCGTTGCGGCTGCCCTGGTCGCAGCGGACACCCGCCCCGTCGGCCGGGGTGCCGTTGAGCATGGCGGCGTCGGCCTGTGAGGCCATCGACGTGAGCGTCGTCGTGAACGGCGATGACACCGAGAAGGTGTTGAAGGCGTTGTCGGGCTTGAGCGCGGTGACCTGGTAGCCGCCGTTGACGTAGCTGGCGCTGCCGTTGTCGTCCTGATTGTTGTCGGGCACCCAGCCCGACTGGGGATTGCTGAAGTCGTCGGAGAAGACCAGTTGGCCCGGGGGCGAGGTGACCGTGGAGGCGGTGCTGCCCGACTGCGCACCTCGCGACCCCCCACCCCCCGAGCCCAGCTGGGTCACGACGACGACGGCGATCACGACGACCACGACGACAGCCGCCGCGCCGAGCAGGACGACCCGCCGCCGAGATCGCCCGGGTGGCTGCCCGACCGTGGTCGGTCCCGCCCCCGGCGGGGGAGGCGTGTCGACCGGCCGTGTCCCGGGCGCCGTCGTCTTCCCGTCATCGGCGGCCGGCTGGGTGTCTGCCGGCTGGGTGTCGACCGGCTGGGTGTCGGCTGGCGCGACCTGGATGCCCGCCTCGGCCGGCTCTCCCTCGGGTGTGGTGGGCCGGGCGTCGGGTGTCGTCTGGCGCAGGTCCGAGAGCCGCTCGGGAAGCACCTCCCGCACGGCGACGAGGTCGTCCGGCGTCGCCGCGTCCACAGCGGCTGGGCGCTGGACGCTCGAGCGTGCCGTTCCCACCCGCGGAGGCCCGGTCGGAGCCGACGGGGACGGGGCTCCTGCCGTCGACGGTGCGGCCGACGTCGTCCGGGCCGGATCGCCATCCGGGTCCGCCGCCTCCCACAGCCTCGCCCCACCTGACAGGCGAGCGGCGATCTCGCCCGAGGCCATGACGCTCAGACCCGCCCGCCGGACCCAGTCCGAGCCCCATCCGCCGGATGCCGCCTCGGCGACCGCAGCTCCGAACTCCTCCGCCGTGCGGTAGCGCTCTGCAGGATCGGTCGCCAGCGCCCGCATGGTGACCTCGGCGATGGACGTCGGCACCGAGGGCGCGACGTCCAGCAGCGGGGTCGGCGGCTCGTGTACGTGGCGGTACAGCAGCGCGATGGCGTTGCCGTCGTCGGCAAAGGGCAGGTGACCGGAGAGCAGCTCGTACAGCAGGGTGCCGACGGCGTAGACGTCCGTCGCCGGGGTCAACTCCCGGGCCAGAGCCTGCTCCGGAGCGATGTAGGCGGGAGTGCCCAGCACCTCGCCCGTCCTCGTGGCGAACGTCTCCACGCCTCCGAGCATCTTGGCGATGCCGAAGTCGGTCACCTTCAGCGCTCCGGACGCGCTGAAGAGCAGGTTCTCGGGCTTGATGTCCCGGTGCAGGATGCCCTGGCCGTGGGCGTAGTGCAGGGCGCTGCAGGTGGCGAGGACGATGCCGCACGCCGTCTCGGCGGTCACACCCTCGGTCGTGACGCGGTCCCACACCGTCCCGCCGGGGAGCAGCTCCATCACCAGCAGACAGAGCTGGTCCTCCTCGACGTAGTCGAAGATGGGGACGATGTGGGGATGGTCGAGCGACGCCAGCAGACGGGCCTCGCTGGCGAAGCGGTGCTGCACTCCTGGATCGGCGGCGAATGCCTGAGGTAGCTCCTTGATGGCGACCTCGCGGCCGAGCCGCCGGTGCTCGCCCTTGATGACGACGCCCCACGCTCCCCGCCCAACCTCCTCGCCGATGACGTAGTTGGGCAGGGCCTGGGCGATGTGATCCCGGCCGAGCGCCACGCGATAGAAGGGTAGGGGTTACGCGGCTGGGCTGCAGGGGTACCCAAACTCGATTTGCCTATTGTCCGATGCGCTCGCTGGACCTAGGCTCGCCCACGAGAGGGGAGCTCGCCCGATCGTGAATTTGGCGGGATCGGGGGGGTCGTAGTCGCAGCTGGCGGAAGGGGGTCGCAGATTCGCCCCCTTTTGCCGCCCCCGGTGCGGGTGGCATGTAACCCGGGGACCCTTCGGTCGACGTGGAGGGCTGGAGACCCGAGGCGCCGAGGGAGAGGGTTGCTCTAACCTCCCGCTCCATGGGATCGCTGCGCGGCGAGAAGATCCTCTTCACCGGACCGACGGGCCAGGTCGGCAGGCCCATCGCCCTCGCCCTGGCTACGGAGAACGAGGTGTGGGGTCTGGCCCGCTTCAAGGACGCCGGTGCACGGGCCGAGATGGAGTCGGCCGGCGTGAGGTGCGTGGCCCACAACCTGGCCACCGAGGACTTCAGCGAGCTGCCGGACGACTTCACCTACGTGCTCAACTTCAGCGTCGTCAAGAGTGGCCGCTGGGATCGGGATATGGCCGCCAACGCCGAGGCCGTCGGTCTGCTGATGCACCACTGCCGCCGGGCGAGGGCGTTCCTGCACTGCTCGTCGACCGCCGTCTACCAGGCGGACGGCCACCATCGGTTCGCCGAGACAGACCCGCTCGGCGACAACCATCGGGTGCTCATGCCCACCTACAGCATCACCAAGATCGCGGCCGAGGCCGTGGTCCGGTCGGCAGCACGCCAGTGGGGCATCCCCACGACCATCGCCCGGCTCAACGTGCCCTACGGTGACAACGGAGGCTGGCCGCTGTTCCACCTCGAGATGATCCTGGCCGGCCAGCCCATCGCCGTTCACACCAACGCGCCGAGCATCTTCAATCCGATCCACGAGGCGGACATCGTCGCCATGGTGCCCCGCCTGCTCGAGGTGGCCAGCGTGCCGGCGACGATCGTGAACTGGGCGGGGAACGACGCCGTGAGCATCGAGGAGTGGTCGGAGTACCTCGGCCGGCTGGTTGGCCGCGAGCCTCGCTTCGAGCACACCGAGCTGGCCCTGGAGAGCGTGACGACCGACAACAGCCGTCTGCACGAGCTGGTCGGAGAGACCACGGTCTCCTGGCGAGAAGGCATGCGCCGGATGGTGGCGGCCCGGCACCCGGAGCTGACGCTCGCCGCCGTCGACTGAGCCCGACGCCGGGCCCGGCCCCGAGATGAGGGGGCGCAGGGGCCGGACGTAGGCTGGCGGCGTGCGTCACATCTGGCTCACGCCTCGGGCCGTTCTCCTGCACGTCACGATGCTCGTGCTGGTGGCGACCATGGCCGGCTTGACGTGGTGGCAGGCCAGCCGGGCGCTGTCGGGCAACACGCTGAGCTACGTGTACGCCTTCGAGTGGCCGCTGCTGGCGGGCGTCGTCGTCTACATGTGGTGGGACCTGCTGCACGAGCGACCCGACGGCGCCAGCGTCAGGCGCCGGGAGGCCGCCTCCGGCGTCAGCACGAACGGGGCGAGCGCGAACGGGGCCGGTGCCAACGGGTCGGCCACAGCCGGGCCGCGGCCTGCCGCTCCGAGGTACCGGGACGACGAGGACGAGGCGCTGGCCGCCTACAACCGGTACCTGGCCCAGTTGAACGCCAGCGGCAGGCGCAAGACCTGGCGGCACCCCACGTGAGTGGCGCGCTCCTCCGCTACCGGGTGATGGCGTACATCGTGGGGGTGGGTCTGCTGATCCTCGTCCTCGTCGGTGTTCCGCTGAAGTACGCCGCCGGCTATCGCGGGGTGGTCGCCGTGGTCGGACCCATCCACGGCATCCTCTACATCGTCTACCTGGCGGCCGCCTACGACCTGGCTCGGCGGGGCCGGTGGACGCTGCGCCAGATGGCGGCCGTCGTGGGCGCCGGGTTCGTCCCCTTCCTCGCCTTCGTGGTCGAGCGTCAGGTGACGCGCCGCGTCGAGCGCGAGATGCGCTAGGGGCCGCTGTCAGCCGCCGGACGTGCCCTGGCCGGCCTGGGCGGCGCGCAGGACCGACAGGGCCTCGTCGGCGTGCTTGTCCATGTTGAGCTCGCTGGCGATGCTGGCCAGCAGGCGCCGGTCCGAACCGATGACGAAGGTGGCGCGGCGATTGAAGAGCGGCCCCGGTCGCTTCACGCCGAAGACCTGGGCCACCCGCCGGTCACGATCCGAGAGCAGCGGGTAGTCGAAGTCGTGCTTGGTCCTGAACTGCTGCTGTCGCTCCACCGAATCGGCGCTGATGCCGAGGCGGCGAGCACCGAGGGCCTCGAACTCGGCACCGAGGTCGCGGAAGTGGCAGCTCTCCTGGGTGCATCCCCGCGTCATGGCCTTGGGGTAGAAGAACAGCGTGACCGGGCCCTTGTCCAGCTCCTCGTAGAGGCGGACGGGCTGGCCGTTGTCGGCCACGAGCTCGAAGTCGGGTACCTCGTCACCGGGGCGCACAGCAGGGCACTCTAGACGGCACACCCGACCGCGGTCGTTCGACAGCTCGAACGCCGTGGCCTAGACCGACCCCATGTCCGCGTCGACCGCCGTGGCGATCTTCGCTGCCGGGTTGGCCGCCGGGACGATCAACACGATCGTCGGCTCCGGGTCGCTCATCACCTTTCCGACCCTGCTGGCCGTCGGGTACCCGGCGGTGACCGCCAACGTCACCAACACGGTGGGACTGGTGCCCGGGGTGGTGAGCGGGAGCGTCGGCTACCGGCGGGAGCTGTCGGGTCAGCGCCAGCGGCTCGTGGTCCTGGGCGTGCCGGCCGTCGCCGGCGGGCTTACCGGAGGCGTGCTCCTCCTCGTGCTGCCGGGCGCCGTGTTCCGCACGATCGTTCCCGTCCTCATCCTGGTGGCCTGCGGGCTCGTCCTGGCCCAGCCCGAGCTGAGCCGGCGCCTGGCCGCCCGCTCTTCGCCACCGGTGTCTACGGCGGGTACTTCGGGGCCGCCCAGGGCGTGATCCTCATCGCCCTCCTCGCCATCTTCCTATCCGACGACCTGCAGCGGCTGAACGCGGCCAAGAACGTGCTGGCCATGCTGGTCAACGGGGTGGCGGCCCTACTCTTCATCGCCGTCGCCCACGTGGCCTGGGGGGCAGCCGGAGTCCTCGCCGTCGGTTCGACCATCGGCGGACAGCTGGGCGCCACGGTCGGCCGCCGCCTCTCGGCTCCGCTGCTGCGGGGAGTGATCGTGGTCGTCGGGGCGGCGGTCGCCGTCGTGCTGCTCGTCGAGTAGCGCTGGTCGCTTCCTGGCGGTCTCTTCCTGGTGGGTTCGCCGCCTCGGACGGGGCGCCATCCCCGCCGCCGGCCGAGCTCAGCCGGCGGGCACCTTCCAGCCGTAGGACCGGGCGATCTCCTTGCAGGTGGGGCACAGCGGGTAGCGGCGGGGGTCACGTCCGGGGACCCAGACCTTGCCGCACAGAGCCCGGACCGGCACCTGGTTGATGATGCCCTCGGCCACGCTCGTGCCCGTGGGGACGAACTCCTCGCCGCTGCGCAGCCCACCGAGCACGATGTGGGTCATGCGGTCGTGGTCGCCCTCGTCGGGGACCGGGTCGGTGTTGACGGGTGCGACGTCGGGGGACGTGTCGACCTGGCTCACGGTGACCCCAGCGTAGCGACGCCCAGGAGCCTCACCGGTGCTCGCCATTCCCCGGACTCCCCCGAACCTCCCCCGGACAGGGCGGAACCCCAAGGAAATTTCCTCCGGACCTTCCCTCGAGGTTTCCCTCTCGAGTTGGCCCTTCGGTCGTCCCCTCGGGGCTCCAGCGAGACGATACGCCCGGGCACCTTCGGTCGTCAACGGAAATATCGCGTCGGATCGGGAGACCGTCGGAGCCCGACCTGACGGCTTCTGCCCGGTCCGGCGCCCCGCATGGGCGGGCTCGCGGTTCTGAGGTTTGGACTCCGGTGAGCGGGTAGAACCCAGGACGCTTTGCCCTGTCAGAGTCCCCGATTCCTCCGTCCGCCCACTTCGCCGCTCCAGAAAGCAGGCCTCGCGGTGTCTCGAGGAGAAAGCCTTGAACCCAGTGTGGACGCTCTCTAACGTCAGCCGAGCTCCACGAAGCAGTGACGAGCATGTTCACCTGCGCTTTTCTTCCCATTTGCGTCACTGCGGGGTGGTTGTCTAAGTTAGCGGCCGCTGCACATATTTATCTGTTTCGGCGCGCCGTCGATGTCGATGGCCCGGTGTAGCCAAACCTCAGCCAGATCTCACCAAGCGCGCCCAGCCGACAACCTGCTCAAGGTCTTCCACCACAACCGACATCGTCACTGAACGCGGCCAGTCGACAGCGGGATCTTCCGCTGGGGCCAGAGAAAGGAGGAGTGCCCCTCGGTCCAGGTCACAACAGGGTTTTCCGTCCGCACCTCGTACGGACCTCGACATCCAGGGCCGGACGCTGGGGATCCAGTCCGGCTCGCGAGTCGCATGCGTACCGACGGTCTGCCCGCATTTCACGCCACACCTGAAGCCCCCCGGGGTTTCCGTG
This sequence comes from Actinomycetota bacterium, assembly GCA_005888295.1. Classification (GTDB taxonomy): domain Bacteria; phylum Actinomycetota; class Acidimicrobiia; order Acidimicrobiales; family AC-9; genus AC-9. Next base: position 16,156 of record VAWP01000024.1, on the reverse strand, counting down.
ACTTCAAGGAGGCGCATAAATGCGCAAGCACCGACTCTCCGCATCTTTCGCTAGCTCAGCGGTCGCCGCAGGCGCTGCCATCGGTACCGCAATCTCCACTGGCCAGCCGGCCACCGCCGCACCCGCTACTCCCGGCCCGAAGCCGGCGACCCCGGAAATCGGCGATCTCGTCCTCGCAGCCATCCCGCACTTCTCGGCGCTGGCCGCCACTCCGGCGGCGCCTACCCGTGAGCTGTCGCTCACGGCGCCTTGGCAGCGGGGCGCGGACGTCCAGGCGTTCCAGGCGGCAATCGCCCGGGACGGGTTCTCCCAGGTCGGCCCCATCGACGGGATCTTCGGTCCCCTGACCGAGGGCGCGACCCGTGCCTTCCAGTCCTCGAGGGGGCTGGGTGTCGACGGCGTCGTCGGGCCGAGGACGTGGGCGGCCGCCCTTGGGCAGCAGGCGCCCGTGACCCACAGCGCGCCGGCTGCTCCGGCGCCGGCCCAGCACACCGCGACGTGGACCGCTCCGCAGCACCAGGCGGTCGCCTCGTCGTCCAACTCGAGCGTGGCCGGTGGCGTGTGGGCCCAGCTTCGCCAGTGCGAGTCGGGTGGCAACTACTCGACCAACACCGGCAACGGCTTCTCCGGGGCCTACCAGTTCACGCAGCAGACGTGGAACAGCGTGGGCATGTCCGGGAGCCCTGCCTCGGCCTCTCCGGCCCAGCAGGATGCCGCCGCCCAGAAGCTCCAGGCCCAGCAGGGCTGGGGCCCCTGGCCGGCCTGCTCGGCGAAGCTCGGCCTTCGCTGACACCGCCACACGCGATCTCCGGCCACGAGCCGGACCGTGACGCACCGACCGGGGTCCTTCGGGGCCCCGGCCGGTGCGCGTCTGGGCCGCTGCCATCCGGCCATGGACGGCCCTGCGGGTGCCGCGCGGTTCCACATCTCGTCGAAATTGGGCACCGCGGCCGCCAGCGTGTCGCCCACTTTCGACGACAGGTGGAACCGGGGAAGTCTTCGAGCGGCCTCATCGGCCCGCGCCCGAGCAGCCCAAATGCTGGCGCCGGCGCCCACGATGCGGTCGAATTGTCCGTCTGCCGAAGGAAAGGTGGCTGGCCATGCTCGAAGGCGACGAGCCGCGATCGGGGGGTCGGCCCGACACGAGGAGGATCGTCGTCGGGGTGGACGGTTCCCCCGGCGCCCGCCAGGCGCTCAGCTGGGCCCTGACCGAGGCGAGCCTCCGGCGCGCTTCGGTCGAGGTCGTCCACGCCTGGAGCTACCCCGACCAGGGGCCGAAGTCAGCGGCGTCACCTGGCGCGGCGCTCACCGTCGAGGCGCTCGAGGAGGGTGCCCTCCGCGTGGTGGAGGACAGCCTCGCCGGTCTCGTCGTGCGGGAGGACCTCCCGCTCCGCCGGCACGTGGCGCCCTCCCCAGCGTCGCTGGCGTTGGTGGAGGCGGCCGAAGGGGCCGACCTGCTCGTCGTAGGCGCCCGGGGCAGAGGCGGGTTCGCCGGCCTGCAGCTCGGGTCGGTCGCTCAGCAGTGCGCCCAGCACACGCCGTGCCCGCTGGTGATCGTGCCCGTGCCCGGCGAGCGCTACGAGTTCGACCCGAGCAGCAGCAGGCCCGAGTTCGCATCGCTGTAGCGCCGGCTGGCGGAATGCGACTGGGCCTGACGCTCTGTTAGGTTTCTGCGCGGGCTGGTTCTGCGATGTTCCTCGACTACACGACCGAGCAAAAAGAGCTGCGTCAGCAGCTGCGCCAGTACTTCGCGCGGCTGTTGCCCGAGGAGGTGCGTATCGCGCTCGGCGGGCCTGGCGAGGGTGGTCCGCTGTACCGGCGGCTCGTTCGTCAGATGGGTGCCGACGGGTGGCTGGGGATCGGCTGGCCGAAGGAGCACGGGGGACAGGGTCGGCCGCCGACCGACCAGTTCATCTTCTTCGACGAGGCGCAGCGCGCCGGTGCGCCCATCCCCTTCGTCACGCTCAACACCGTCGGCCCCACCATCATGAGGTTCGGCACCGAGGACCAGAAGGCGCGGTTCCTGCCCGGGATCCTCGGTGGCGAGATCCACTTCGCCATCGGCTACACGGAGCCCGAAGCGGGGACCGACCTGGCGTCGCTGCGGACGAGGGCCGTGCGAGACGGCGACGAGTACGTCGTCAACGGGAACAAGGTCTTCACGAGTGGGGCGCAGGACGCGGACTTCGTCTGGCTCGCCGTGCGCACCGATCCTGACGCGCCCAAGCACAAGGGGATCTCGATCCTCCTCGTGCCCACGGCGTCGCCCGGCTTCAAGGTGTCGCCCATCGTCACCGTGGGCGGCGTCCGCACCAACGCCACCTACTACGACGACCTGCGGGTGCAGGCTGCCAACCTGGTGGGCAAGGAGAACGAAGGCTGGCGCATGATCACGACCCAGCTCAACCACGAGCGGGTCGGTCTCGCCGCCATGGGCGGGATGGCCCACCGGCTCTGGGACGAGGTGCGGGCATGGGCCGCAGCCACGCCCGCCGCCGGCGGGGCCACCGTCCTCGACCAGCCCTGGGTCCAGATGGACCTGGCCAGGACGCACGCCCGCCTGGAAGCCATGAAGCTCCTCAACTGGCGCATGACAGCTGACACGGCCGCAGGCACGCTCAACCCGGCAGACTCCTCGGCGGTCAAGGTCTACGGCACCGAGTGCCTCATCGACGTCTACCGCACGCTCCTCGGGATACTGGGACCGCTCGGCTACCTGCCGGCCTCGGAGCCAGGGGCCGTGCTGCACGGTGACCTCGAGCGAGCGGCGCGGGCCGCCCAGGTCAACACCTTCGGCGGCGGGGTCAACGAGGTCCAGCGCGAGATCGTGGCCAGCGTGGGCCTAGGCATGGCCCGGTCACCGCGGTGAGCGACGCCTTCCTGGAGAAGGCGCGGTCCTTCGAGGGCCGCGACGTCGGGCCCGCGGAGCCCGGCGCCGACGCCGTCAACCAGGCGATGATCCGGCACTGGTGCGAGGCGATCGGCGACACCAACCCCGTGTACACCGATCCCGAGGCGGCGCGCCGATCTGTCCACGGCGGCATCGTGGCGCCGCCGGTCATGCTCCAGGCCTGGGTGATGCGGGGCGTCAGGCCCCGTCCCGCGGCGGGTGGGAACGCGCGCGACGAGCTCATGGCGATCCTCGACGCTGCCGGCTTCACGTCCGTCGTCGCCACCGACTGCGAGCAGGAGTACCACCGCTACCTTCGCCTCGGGGACCATCTGTCGATGACGTCGACGATCGAGTCGATCTCCGACGAGAAGAAGACGGCGCTCGGCGCCGGTCACTTCGTCACCACGCGCAGCGACTACCACGATCAGCAGGGCGAGCTCGTCGCGAGCATGCGGTTCCGGATCCTCAAGTTCAAGCCGGGAGAGCGCAAGACCGGCGACCAGCCGAAGCGTCCGCGGCCCGCGGTGACCCAGGACAACGCATTCTTCTTCGAGGGTGCCCGACACGGCCAGCTTCTCATCCAGCGTTGCAAGTCGTGCGGCGAGCTACGTCATCCGCCGCGTCCGATGTGTGCCCGGTGTCGCTCGCTCGAGTGGGACACGGTCGAAGCCACGGGGCGGGGGACGCTGTACAGCTTCGTAGTCAACCACCATCCGCAGGTGCCCGCCTTCGACTATCCCCTCGTGGTCGGCCTCGTCCAGCTGGAGGAGGGGACCCGGCTGGTGTCCAACGTGATCGGCGTCGACCCCGCCGACGTGCGGGTCGGCATGCCCCTCGAGCTGGAGATGGTCGCCTTCGACGACGAGCTCACGTTGCCCCAGTTCCATCCGGCGCCAGGCTGATGGACTTCACCCTTTCCGAGGATCAGCAGGCGATCTCCGACCTGGCGGCGCGGATCTTCGCCGATCAGGCCACGCCCGAGCGGGTGAAGGAGGTCGAGGGAGGAACCGACAGGATCGACCGGGCCCTGTGGTCGAAGCTGGCCGATGCCAACCTGCTGGGCATCGCACTGCCCGAGGACGTCGGCGGGAGCGGTTACGGGATCGTCGAGCTGTGCCTGTTGCTCGAGCAGCAGGGAAGACGGGTGGCGCCGGTGCCGCTGCTGCCGACCGTCGCCATGGGCGCGTTGCCGATCGCCGAGCTCGGTACACCCGAACAGCGCGCCCGCTGGCTGCCCGGCGTCGTCGAGGGCGAGACGGTCCTCACCGCGGCGCTCACCGAGGTCGGGTCGGGCACCCTCGCCCCCGGTGTCACCGCGGCACGCGACGGCGCGGGCTGGCGCCTCGACGGCACGGCGGTGAGCGTGCCTGCCGCCCATCTTGCGGCCCGCGTGCTGGTGCCGGCCGCGCTGCCCGACGGGGGGAAGGGCGTGTTCCTCGTCGACCCCGCCGGCGCGGGTGTGGCCCGCCGAGCCGCCCGGACCACCGATCGGGGAATCGCCGCTCACCTCACATTCAGCGGCACGCCCGTACCGCCCGAGGACGTGCTCGGGAGCACAGACGGCGACCGCGACGCCGTCGGGTGGATCCTCGACCGGGCCGTGGTGTCGCTGTGCGCCATCCAGGTGGGCGTGGCCGAGGAGGCACTCAGGATGGCGGCCGAGTACACGAGTGGACGTCATCAGTTCGGCCGGCCGCTAGCGACCTTCCAGGGGGCCGCCCTCAAGGCGGCGGACGCCTACATCGACACCGAGGCCATGCGGGCGACCATGTGGCAGGCGGCCTGGAGGCTGTCGCAGGGAATGGACGCCAGCGACGCGGTCGCAGTCGCCAAGTGGTGGGCGGCCGACGCCGGTCACCGGGTGGTCCACACCACCCAGCACCTGCACGGAGGACTGGGGGCCGACGTGGACTATCCCATCCATCGGTATTTCCTGTGGGGCAAGCAGATCGAGGTGATGCTGGGTGGCGCCAGCCAGCAGCTGGCCCGGCTCGGGCGCGACATCGCGGCGGCGACCAGATGACGGCCACGACCACACTCGCCTACGACGACGTGAACGTGGGAGACGTGCTCCCCGAGCTCTCGGTCCCCCTCACCCGCACGCTCATCGTCGCCACCGCCATCGCCTCGCGTGACTACCAGGACGTCCACCACGATCCCGGCCTGGCCCAGGAGCGCGGGTCGAAGGACATCTTCATGAACATCCTGAGCACCAACGGCTTCGTCGGCCGTTTCATCACCGACTGGGCCGGCCCCGACGCGGTGCTCGAGAGAGTGAAGATCCGCCTGGGCGCGCCCAACTACCCGGGCGACACGATGGTGATGACGGGCACGGTCGTCGAGAAGCACGACGGCCTCGTCGAGGTGGCGGTCAAGGGCGCGAACAGCCTCGGCGACCACGTGACCGGTACCGTGCGTCTCGCTCTTCCGAGGGACACGACGTGACGACCTCGAACCAGTTGGCGGACAAGGCCGCGATCGCCGGCATCGGCGCCACCGAGTTCTCCAAGGACTCCGGGCGCAGCGAGCTGCGCCTGGCCGTCGAGGCCACGGCGGCGGCCCTCGACGACGCCGGCATCGACCCGGCGCAGGTGGACGGGATGGTCACGTTCACCATGGACGGCAATCCCGAGATCGAGATCGCCCGCAATCTCGGGATCGGCGAGCTCAGCTTCTTCAGCCGCATCCACCACGGGGGCGGAGCGGCGTGCGCCACCGTGCAGCAGGCGGCGATGGCGGTCGCGACCGGCGTCGCCGACGTCGTCGTCTGCTACCGGGCGTTCAACGAGCGGTCGGGGCGGCGCTTCGGCGCCGGTGTGCAGGACCGGCCGCCGATGCCGACGGCCGAGGGCGCCCACTTCAGCTGGTACGCACCCTTCGGTCTGCTCACGCCGGCCCAGTGGGTCGCCATGTTCGCCACCCGCTACATGCACGAGTACGGAGCCACCAGCGAGGACTTCGGCCGCGTGGCCGTGGCCGACCGCCGGCACGCGGCGAGCAACCCGGCGGCCTGGTTCTACGAGCAACCCATCACCCTGGAGGACCACCAGCGGTCGCGCTGGATCGTCGAGCCGCTGCACCTGCTGGACTGCTGCCAGGAGAGCGACGGCGCCCAGGCTTTGGTGGTGACCAGCGTGGAACGGGCCGCCGACCTGCGCCAGCCTCCAGTCGTCATCAGGGCCGCGGCCCAGGGAGCCGGCGACGAGCAGGACATGATGACGAGCTACTACCGCGACAGCATCACCGGGTTGCCCGAGATGGGCCTCGTGGCCGACCAGCTGTGGGCGACGGCGGGTCTCACCGCGACCGACATCCAGACTGCGGTCATCTACGACCACTTCACGCCCTTCGTGCTGTGCCAGCTGGAGGAGTTCGGCTTCTGCGGCCGGGGCGAGGCGAAGGACTTCCTCCGCGACGGCAACGTCGAGCTCGGTGGCGCCCTCCCGATCAACACCCACGGCGGCCAGCTCGGCGAGGCCTACATCCACGGCATGAACGGCATCGCCGAGGGAGTCCGCCAGGTGCGAGGCACGTCGGTCAATCAGGTCAAGGAGGTCGAGCACGTCCTCGTCACCGCCGGCACCGGGGTGCCCACCAGCGGGCTGATTCTCGGCGTCGACCGCTGACCGCCAGCCACTAGTAGCCGTCAGGCGGCCCCTCGGTCGACGCCTCGGGACCGAACTGCTCGACGTAGGCGCGGTTGATCTCCTTCCACCGGTCGCCCCACGGCCGCAGCGGTGTCCCGTCGAGGTGGTCGCCGAGCCGGTCGAGGCACTCGTGCCATCCGGCCGCGTCGCGCGCCGCCTTGCCGAGCTCGTCGAAGGTGTCGGTGAGCGTGAGCGTGCAGCCGGCGCCCTGAGGCGCGATCTCCAGACGGAGCGTGTCGGGCCCCCATCGGAACTCGAGCAGCGAGCCCTCCTCGACGGCCAGCACCTCGCCGTCCATCATCGGGTACTCGCCGTGGAACTGGAGCTTCGAGCCGACGACCCATTCGCCGACGATGCGTCCGGGGAACCAGGCTTCGAGGTGCTCGGGCTCGGTGATGGCCCGCCACACCTTCTCGGGCGAGTGTGCGAGCTGGCGGCTGAAGCGAAGGCGAAAGCGCTCATCTGTCTGGAGCAGTTGGCCGTCCATGTCGGCGTTCTCCTTTCGGGGCGGGGGAGTCGTCCGTGTCGTCCATGTCGTCGAGGTGGCGTTCGAGGGCGTCGAGGCTCGAGGTCCACAGCGCCCGGTACGGCGCGATCCAGTCGTCGATCTGACGCAACGGCTCGGCCCTGACGCGGTAGAGGCGGCGCTGGGCGTCGATCCGCGCCTCGACGAGACCGGCGTCGCGCAGCACGCCGAGATGCTTGGACACCGCCGGCTGGCTCACGGCCAGGGCGTGGACCAGGTCGCCGACGGGGCGCTCCCCGTCACGGAGCAGGTCCAGTATGCGCCGCCGGTTCGGCTCGGCCAGCACCTCGAACGCAACCATCGGGATACAGCATGACCTAACAGCTATATATCTGTCAAGAGATATAACCCGCTCAGCCCGCCTCGAGGGAGCTCAGCCGGCCCCTCGCCGTGAACGCGGCACGCAGGTCGGCGATGTCCTCGCCGGTGACACGGCGGTAGTGCTCGGAAGCGCTCGGGCGCCACCAGACAGGATCACTGCACTCCCAGCGCTCCCGCCGCAGCCCGCGCTTGAGGACCTTGCTCGTCGGGGTGACCGGGAGCTGGGCAGTGACGCGGACGAAGCGGGGAGCCCATTTCGTACCGAGGTCCGGCTGCGCGGCCAGGAAGTCGGCGAACCCCACCGGATCGAAGTCCCGCCCACTCCGAAGCTGCAGGGCGGCCATGACCTGGTCGCCCACGCCGGGATCGGGGATGGCGTAGACAGCGGCCAGGAGCACGTCGGGATGACGGGCCAGGATCCGCTCCACCGGCGCGGCGGCGAAGTTCTCGCCGTCGACCCGGAGCCAGTCGAAGTCCCGCCCGGCGAAGTAGAAGAAGCCCTCGGCGTCCCGGTAGGCCAGGTCACCGGTGCGGTACACGCCGTCCCTGACGCGCTCGGCGTCGGCCTCCTCGTTCTTCCAGTAGCCCTCGAAGCCGAGCCCCCCCGATCGGGCCGACAGCTCGCCGATGGCTGCGTCGCGTCTCGAGGTCGAGCACCACAGTGCCCTCGGGCGCCCGGCCCAGGGCGCCAGGTGGCATGTCGGGCGTTCGCCCGACCGTGACGCCGCCCTCCGTCGAGCCGTAGGCGTCGACCACCCTGCAGCCGAACCGGGTGCCGAAGCGCTCGATGTCGAGGTCAGCCGCCTCGTTGCCGAATGCGAGGAGAAGCGGGTTGTCGCCGTCGTCGGGCCTCTCCGGGGTGGCCAGGATGTACGACAGCGGCTTGCCCACGTAGTTGAAGTAAGTGGCGCCGTACCTGCGCACGTCGGGCAGGAACCCGGAGGCCGAGAACCTCCGCCGCAGCGCTGTCGCCGCGCCAGATGCCAGCGTCGGCGCCCAGCCTGCCATCAGCGCGTTCGAGTGGAACAGGGGCATCACCTCGTAGCAGACGTCGTCGGGCGTCATGCCGAAGTTCTTGGCGGCGGCTTGGCCGATGCGCGCCAACCGGCCCTGCGAGCAGATGCACGCCTTGGGCTGCCCCGACGTGCCCGAGGTGAACAGAAGGAGGTACCGATCGCTCGGAACCGGCCGCGTCTCGGGTGGCGCTGCACCCCGAACCCGGGTCAGCAGCGTCGCGTGCGACTCCGAGTCGACGTCGAGCACCCGGTCCTCTGACAAGCCCAGGTCGAGGCCCTCGAGGAGGGGCCGGTGGACACGCTCGGTGACGATGAGCTGGCACTCGGTGTGGGTGATGTCGCGCTGCAGCTCGGCGCCCCGCCTGGTCGGGTTGACGCCGACGATCGTGGCCCCCACGAGCGCGCCGGCGCCCAGCCACATGGGGAACTCGGGCACGTTGTCGAGCAGGACGCCGACGTGGAACGGGCCCGGTCGGCGCACCTCGAGGAGGACCGATGCCCGCTCGACGCACGCCTGCGCGTACTCGGCCCACGTCCAGGCTCGGTCCTCGAAGAGGACGGCCGTTCGGGCCCCGTGCTCCTCGGCCCGGCTGAGTATGAGCTCGGCGATGGTGGTCATCGGGGGCAGTCTGCACCTCGCGGAGGAGTCGGCGCATCAGGGTCTCCCCCACCCGGGTCCGTCGATCAAGCGCTGCCGGCGGGCGTGACACCCGAGTCCGGCGGACCCACCCGATCGGGCCCCGGCTCGTCGCGCAGCCTCGCCTCCACCCTCACCTAACATCGGGTCAGGAGAGCAGGGAGGCAAGGTTGCGCGACGAGCTGGAGCAGGGTGTCGAGGTCGACGCCGGTCGGCACCACGTCGTGTTCCTGTGCACCGGCAACGCGGCCAGGTCGGTGATGGCGGGCGCCGCCCTGGCCCGATCGGGCTCGGTCCGGATCACCACGGCGGGTACGCACGTGGTGGAGGGTCAGCCCATGAGCTGGCGCACCCGGTCAGCTCTCGAAGGCGTCGGCCTCGCTGCCGACGGGCACCGCAGCCGCCAGATCCGCCAGCGCGACCTCGACGAGGCCGACCTGGTCGTGGGGCTCGCCCGCGAGCACGTGGAGCACGTCCGCCGTCGGCATCCTTCGGCTGCGACGCGCACGGCGACGCTCCGTCGGCTGTGCCGAGACCTCCCCGGTACACCGGGAACGCTGCCGGACCGCGTCGAGGCCCTCCACCTGGACCAGGTCGAGCTCGAGCCCTGGGAGGACGTGGACGACCCGGCCGGGGGAGAGGTCGAGGACTTTCACGGCTGCGCGGCCGAGATCGTCGAGCTGGTCGCCTGCCTGGAGCGGGAGCTGGCCTGAACCCGTGATGACCCCAGTGAGCAGCGACGCGTCGCCTGTCACCGTTCCGGCGCTCGTGGCCGCCTCGGCCGAGCGCTATGCGGACATCGAGGCGCTGGTCGACGAGACCAGCCGGTTGACCTACGCCGACCTGGCGCCCGCGGTCAGCCGGGCGGCCGGCGCGGCGATGGCTGTCGGCGTCGAGCGCGGCGACCGCGTCGCCATCTGGGCACCCAACGTCTCCGAGTGGGTGATCGCCGCCCTTGGTGTGCTGTCGGCCGGCGGGGTGCTCGTGCCGCTGAACACCCGGTTCAAGGGGCCCGAGGGCGCGTACGTCATCGCCAAGAGCGGAGCGCGCGTCGTCCTCACCGTGTCCGGCTTTCTCGGAGTCGACTACGTCGAGGCGCTGCGCCAGGCCGCTGGTCCGTCGACGCTCGACGCCATCGTCGTGATGCGGGGCGACGCTCCCGACGGCAGCCTGTCGTGGGCCGACTACCTGAGCGGCGCCGACAAGGTGGATCCGGCCGACGTCGAGCGCCGGATGGCTGCGGTCGGGCCCGACGACCTCTCCGACATCATCTTCACCTCCGGCACCACGGGGCGGCCCAAGGGCGCTATGGTCACCCACGACCAGACCCTGCGGGTGTTTCGCGCCTGGTCCGACGTCGTGGGCCTGAGCCGGGGTGACCGCTACCTGATCGTCAACCCCTTCTTCCACACCTTCGGCTACAAGGCCGGTTTCCTCGCGTCGATCATCGTGGGGGCGACGGTGGTCCCCCACGCCGTGTTCGACGTCCCGGCGGTGCTGGCGCGCGTGGCCGAGGAACGTATCTCGATGCTGCCGGGGCCGCCGACCCTGTACCAGTCGATCCTCGACCACCCCAATCGCCACCGCTACGACCTGTCCTCGCTGCGCCTGGCCGTCACCGGCGCGGCCGCGGTCCCGGTCGAGATGATCCGGCGCATGCGCAGCGAGCTGACATTCCGCACGATCATCACGGGCTACGGGCTCACCGAGTCGACCGGCACCGTGAGCATGTGCCGCTACGACGACGACCCGGAGACCATCGCCAACACCTGCGGCCGTGCCATTCCCGACACGGAGATCAGGGTGGTCGACGACGCCGGCCACGAGGTGCCGACTGGTGAGCCCGGCGAGGTCGTCGTGCGCGGGTACCACGTGATGAAGGGGTACTTCGACGAGCCCGAGGAGACCGCCGCCACCATCGACGCCGACGGCTGGCTGCACACCGGCGACATCGGCGTCATGGACGAGCGCGGGTACCTGCGCATCACCGACCGCAAGAAGGACATGTTCATCGTGGGGGGGTTCAACGCCTACCCCGCCGAGATCGAGAACATCCTGCTCGGGAACGCCAAGGTGGCCCAGGCCGCGGTCGTGGGTGTTCCCGACGAGCGCATGGGCGAGGTCGGCGTGGCGTTCGTGATCCCCCGGCCTGGCGAGGAGCTGACGCCGGCCGAGGTCATCGACTGGTCCCGTGCCGCGATGGCGAACTACAAGGTCCCTCGCCACGTCGAGGTCGTCGACGCCCTCCCGCTCAACGCCAGCGGCAAGGTGCTCAAGTACGAGCTGCGCGAGCAGGCGGCTCGGCGCGGGCGCGGGCTCGGTCTCGGGCGATCCTGATCGCGACAAGAACGACCGCTTGGGCCGCCGCGGCACGACCCTGCAGTGTCCGCGCTGCGTTTCCGCTATATAGCCGCGACAAGAACGCCTCCAGGCCGCGGACGCCGGCGAACCTGCAGCGTCTACGCGCGACCGGCGCTCGTCGCCGCCGCGGCGGCGTCGCGGAAGCGGGTCGACCGGTGCACCGGGTCGCCGTCGAGCTTGGGGATGATGTGCTCGCCGAAGAGGCGGATGGTCTCGAGGGCTGCGTCCATCGGCATGTCGATCGGCAGGCCGAAGACGAGCTGGTCCGCGCCGACGCTCTCGTAGCGTCGGACCTGCTCGAGCACCTCGTCGGGATCCCCGCAGAGCATGTAGCCCTCGTTGATGCGAAGATCGACGTCCTCGGGCGTGGGCTCGGGTAGCAGAGCCGGCCAGTCGGGCACCTCTTCGGGCTTGGGGAAGGTGTCGTGGTAGCGGAAGACGAGGCTCTGGAGATAGCCGAGCCCCATGTCCTGGACCACCTGGCGTGCCTTGCGTCCGTCCTCCAGGCACACCACGCCGTTGGTGATCATCACGTTGTCGTTGACGTAGGCGCCCACGGGCTCGGCTTCGCCGATGGCGTTCTTGTAGGCCTGCACCATCGGTGCCATGGCGCTGATGGCCGAGGTGTTGAAGCCGAGGACGCCGACCCCGAGCCGGGCGGCCTTCTCGTAGGTCGGCGGGTTCCCCGCCGCCATCCACATCGGTGGATGCGGGCGGCGCCAGGGCTTGGGCAGCACGTTGCGAGTAGGCACGGTGAAGGCCTTCCCCTGGTGGTGGTACTCGGTCTCGTTCCACATCCGGAGGAACTCCGGGATGACCTCGTCGAACACCTCCTTGGTCACCGCCGTGCTCTCGATGCCGAAGCCGGTGACCTCACGGCTGCCGGCGCCCCGCCCCGTGCCGAACTCGAAGCGGCCGTCGCTCAGATGGTCCAGCATGGCCACCCTCTCCGCGACCCGGACCGGGTGGTTGACCTGCGGGTTGAGGTTGAAGATGCCCGAGCCGACGTGGATCCGCTCGGTCACCGCGGACAGGTGGGCGAGGTAGACCTCGTTGGCCGACATGTGGGAGTACTCGTCCAGGAAGTGGTGCTCGGTGACCCACACGTACTTCCACCCCGCCCGGTCGGCCGCCTTCACCAGCTCGACCTCGTTCATGATGGCGTGGTGCTCGGCGTCGGGGTCGGCCTCCAGCCGGCGCCGAGGCAGGTGAGCCTGGACGAAGATCCCGAACTCCATGTGTCGCAGCCCTCCGATCCCAGCTCACATCCGACGGTGTGTCAGATAACCTACCCGCCATGACGCCGACGGTCACTGGTCACGACGAGCGCCACCTCTTCATCGGGGGGAAGTGGGTGGAGGGCTCGGGGTCTCCCTACGAGATCGTGAACCCGGCGACCGAGCAGCCGATCGGACTGGCCCCCGAGGCGACGGCCGACGACGCGGCGCAGGCGGCGGCCGCCGCCCGGGACGCGTTCGGCGCCTGGTCCCGCACCACGCCGGGCGAGCGCTCGGCGCTCCTCAGCGCCGCCGCCGAGCTCGTTCGCAAGCGGGCCGAGGAGCTCCTGCCGCTTCTCATCGCCGAGACCGGCGCCACGGTCAGCGTGGGCTCCAAGCTCCAGGTCCCGGTGTGCGCCGATCGCTTCGAGCGGTATGCGCGCGGCGCCCTCCAGGACCTCAACCTGCCCCTGGCTCCCAAGATCACCGAGGCCACTCCTCTCGCCCCGGGCGGGGTCATCGGCGCCACGGCCGTGCGCCAGCCCGTTGGCGTCGTGGCCTGCATCACGCCCTACAACTTTCCCATCGGCAACATGGCGGGCAAGGTGGCGCCCGCGCTGGCCATGGGGAACACGGTCGTGATCAAGCCCGCGCCGCAGGATCCCTTCGGCGTGATCGAGCTGGTGCGGATCCTGGAGGAGGTCGGGGTGCCGCCGGGGGTGGTCAACCTCGTCAACAGCAGGGGCGCCGAGGCCGCCGCCGCGCTCGTCGAGTCGCCCGACGTGGACATGGTGAGCTTCACCGGCAGCACCGCCGTGGGCGTGCGGATCGCCGAGGCGGGCAGCCGCACCATGAAGCGCCTCCTGCTGGAGCTGGGCGGCAAGGGCGCCTGCGTCGTGCTCGACGACGCCGACGTCGCCGGCGCCGTGACCGCCATCGGCAGCACCTTCGCCTTCCACTCGGGCCAGATCTGCACGGCGCCGACCCGGGCCATCGTGCACCGGGCCGTCTACGACCAGGTCGTCGAGCGGCTGGCGGGCTTCGCCGGAGCGCTCAAGGTCGGTGACCCGATGGAGCGCGACACGATCGTGGGGCCGCTCATCTCGGCTGCGCAGCGCCAGCGGGTCGAGGACTACATCCGCCTCGGGGTCGACGAAGGAGCAAAATTGGTCTCCGGCGGCGGCCGGCCCCCCGCCCTGGAACGCGGGTACTACGTCGAGCCGACGCTGTTCGCCGAGTGCCGCAACGACATGCGGGTGGCCCGGGAGGAGATCTTCGGCCCCGTCGTGGTGGTGGTCCCCGTGGACGGCGAGGACGAGGCCGTCGCCCTCGCCAACGACAGCGAGTACGGCCTCTACGACTACGTGTACTCGAAGGACTCGGCGCGGGCCTTCCGGGTGGCCAGGCAGCTGCGGGCGGGTCACGTCGGCGTCAACACCGCCCAGCGCAACCTGGAGGCACCGTTCGGCGGGTTCAAGATGAGTGGTGTCGGCCGCGATGGTGGCGACTTCGGGTTGTACGCCTACAGCGAGCTGCAGAGCGTCATCTGGCCGGGCTGACGAACAAGGAGGAGTCGTGAAGGGCGTCGTCTGGAACGGCAAGATCGACGTGACCGAGGACCTCGAGGCTCGGGGTCCGGGCGCCAACGAGGTGAGCGTGCGCATCGCCGCCGCCGGGGTGTGCCACAGCGATGTCAGCGTGATCGACGGGACCATCCCGTTCCCCACGCCACTCGTCATGGGCCACGAGGGCGCCGGCGTGGTCGAGGAGGTTGGATCGGGCGTCACCAAGGTGAAACCCGGGGACCACGTCGTGCTCGTGACCCTCGGCCACTGTGGCCAGTGCGACGCCTGCGAGAGCGGTCACCCGACTCACTGCCGGGACACCTTCGGCAAGACCTCCCAGCCGTTCACCTACAAGGGCGAGCCGGCCTACATGTTCGCCAACACGTCGGTCTTCGCCGAGCACACCGTGGTCAAGGAGAGCCAGGCCGTGGTGATCGACCCGGCGGTGCCGCTCGAGGCGGCCTCGCTCATCGGCTGCGGCGTGCTGACCGGCGCCGGCGCCGTCTGGAACCGGGCCAAGGTCGGCCGGGGCGACACCGTGGCTGTCTTCGGGGTCGGCGGCATCGGGCTCAACGCCGTGCAGGCGGCGTGGATCGCGGGAGCCGTCCGTATCGTCGCTGTCGACGCCAACCCGGCCAAAGAAGCGATCGCGCGCGACTTCGGAGCCACCGACTTCGTCGACGCACGGGCGACCGACGCGGTGGCCGCCATCAAGCAGATCCTGCCGGACGGTGTCGACCACTCGTTCGAGTGCGTCGGTCACCCCACCGTCCTGCGTCAGGCCGTCGACATCCTGGCCTGGGGTGGCAACTGCATCATCATCGGGGTGCCGCCACCGACTGCCGAGGCGTCGTTCCGAGTCGCCGCCCTCACCCACATCGACCGCGGCATCCTGGGCTCGCGTTACGGCTCCGCCCGACCGCACGTCGACGTCCCGATCGTCATCGATCTCTACCGGCAGGGGCGCTTCAAGCTCGACGAGCTCGTTACCCGGACCTACCCGTTGGAGGAGGTCGAGACCGTGTTCGCGGACATGGCCGACGGCAAGGTGGCCCGAGGGGTCCTCATCCCCTGATGGCCTACCCGGAGCGGTTCCACCAGTTGGCGAAGAAGGTCAACAACTGGGGGCGGTGGGGACCGGACGACGAGATCGGCACCGTCAACCTGATCACTCCCGAGGTGCGCAGGCGGGCGGCAGCGTGCGCCAGGACAGGCCGGGCGTTCTCGCTCGCCCTT
Source organism: Actinomycetota bacterium (assembly GCA_005888295.1). GTDB lineage: Bacteria > Actinomycetota > Acidimicrobiia > Acidimicrobiales > AC-9 > AC-9. The sequence goes on along the minus strand of VAWP01000024.1, from coordinate 737 downwards.
CCGCTGTCGGAGGCGGAGGGGATCCAGACGGGCGTTCTGCCCGGTCGGATCAACCCCGTGCGGGCCATGGTCCAGCTCAACACCCCCCTCACCGGCGATCCCGCCGAGTTCTGCTCCAGCGACGACATGGTCGTGATGGGGCTGCAGGCCGCCACACACTGGGACGGTCTCGGGCACGTGAGCTACGAGGGACGGCTCTACAACGGCAACGACGCGTCGAGCGTCACCGCCTTCGGGGCCTCGGTGTGCGGGATCCACAAGATCCGGACCCTGGTGACCCGCGGCGTGCTCCTCGACGTTGCCCGCGCCCTCGGTACGACGCGGCTGGACGGGGGCTATGCCATCACCGCCGCCGACCTCGACGCCGCCGAGGCTCAGGCGGGCGTCGAGGTCGTTGCGGGGGACGTGGTCCTGGTCCGCACCGGACAGATGGAGCTCCTGGCGCGCGGCGACAAGGCCGGGTACGGGGCGCCGTCACCGGGCCTGTCGACCATGACCGTCGAGTGGTTCCACGATCGCGACGTGGCCGCGGTGGCGACCGACACGCTCACCTTCGAGGTGTGGCCGGGCGAAGACGACGCCACGATCCTGCCCGTGCACCTGCTGCACCTGGTCGAGATGGGAATGACCCAGGGTCAGAACTTCGTGCTCGACGAGCTGGCCGAGGACTGCGCCCGCGACGGGGTGCACGAGTTCCTGCTCGAGGCCTCGCCCCAGCCCTTCACCAACGCGGTCGG
>VAWP01000002.1 GCA_005888295.1 Actinomycetota bacterium | reverse complement strand
TCGGAAGCCGTTCGCGCCGGTGACGTCAAGCGTCCAGCTCGACCGGTTGGAGGCCCCCCCGATGGGCAGGCCGTAGCCGAGCTGAGCGGAGTCGAAGTCCAGCGGTCGTCCCGCGCTGGTGTCGCCGTTGGCGAGCGGGAACGCGAGCCCGGTCGCACCCGCGCATGGATACGCGCACGTGGTCACGGTGTGGTAGACGTCCGCCGCCGCATCGGTGTTCACGAAGGTGAGCTGCTGGCCCAGCCTCGTCACCGGAACCCCGGTCGTGCCGATCGTCGACAGATCGCCGGGCACGTAGGTGAACCCGCTGATGTCCACCTGGTTCGTCTGCGAACCGGCCTTGGTGGTGATGGTCCCGACCGGTCCACCGTAAGTGGACGCCTCAGGCAGATGTCCGTGCGTGACCACGCCCTTGTCGCACACCACCCCGGCCGCCAGCCCGCCCGACGAGCAGCCCTCCGTCGGGTCGAAGCCCACCGTGAACGGATCCAGTCCGGGCGCGTTCGGGCGGCCCGAGGGTGTGTCGGGAGCCATCATGGCGATGGCGATTCCCATGTCCTCGTAGGTGGACGCCACGGTGCTGTCGTACGTGGCGTTGATCCGCAGTACGTCACCGGGGAGGACGTGGATGCCCCAGGTCGGCAGCCCCGTGGTCGTCATGGAGAAGTCCCAGCTGGTCGGTGGGGCGCCGAGCTGGCTGTGGTCCACGTGGTCCCAGTACCTGGACTCGCTGGTGAAGATGCGCCGTGACTGGCCGCCACGCACGAGGTCGACGGCGTCGTCGGTCCCGCCCGGATGGAGGTGGCCGCCGATCTCGATCAGGGTTCCACCCTGGAAGTTGGTCATGCGCCCCATCGAGCTGCCGCGCTGCGGCAACCGCACGTCTCCTCCCGGACGATCGGGCGGCTTTCCCTGTCCGGCGCTCTGGTTGCCCCACGGATCGAGTGGAGCGCACTCCTGCGCCGGCCACGTGCAGCTACCGTTCGTTCCGTAGCCGCGGACGGCGTTGAAGACGGGGTACGCAGACCCGTTGCGCACGTCGAGCCACACCGGGTAGGCGGGCTTGAGATTGATCGGATAGGACTCGGCCTTGTCCTTGGCGATGTAGTCGAGGTCGTAGGTGATCCAGACCACCTTTGGCTGGGCGCTGAGGTCGTGGATCATGTAGAGGAGGGCCCAGACGTCGGAGCCCTTGACCGGCATGCCATAGCCGCGAGGAACATCGCCGATGGTCTTCTCCTCGCCGGCGGCGAAGAACGGACCCTCTCCGTAGTTGTTGGTGGTCAGCCAGGTGGCGTGATGAAGGTGCACGTCGGTGATGTCGGGGGGCTTGCCGTCGGGACCGACGAGATTGGGGGCAAAGCGCGTCACGTAGCCGTCGTACGCGGGCTTCTCGATCGTCACCGGCGTGACCAGCACGTCGTTCTGCCCAGGCTTCACGACGATCGGCCCGTAGACGAAGTGGAGCCGCTGACACGCTCCGGGGTAGCGGACGTAGTCGGGTCCCGCCCAGCCCTCCTGGGCGAACCGAGCGGCCTCGTAGGGGTCGCCAGACTGGGCCGCGCACGGCGACGGGACGACCGTTCCGGCAAAGTTGGGCTCCGGGAGCGGTGGGCTCGACGCCCGGGCCGCCATCGCCGGCGCGCCCACGGCGAGGACGATCCCGACCACCAAGAGCAGGCGTCGCATGCGATCTCCCCAGTCCCGGCCGACCCAGCGATGTCGACGGGACGCTAGCCGCACGACGATCGGTCGGTCAACGGATGCTGCCGGACCGCACCGTGATCGCTCAGCTGCTCAGTAGCGGCTGGAGCGCGGCTTGGATCTCGGGGCTCACGACGGGGCCTTCGAAACGCCCCCGGACGGTCCCCGAGCGGTCTATGACCAGCACCCAGGGCTCGCTCTCGAACCGCCAGCGCAAGAAGGCCGGGGCGGGGCGGTTCGTGTCTCTGGTCGGGTAGATCTCGACGTCGACGAAGTTCGCCCGGGTGCGTCCCACGTGGTCGTAGACATCGAGCACCTCGTCGACAACCGATCCGCACATGCGGCTCTCGCACAACAACGGAGTGGCGAAGACGAGCACCGTCGGCAGGCCGTTGCTGAGGGCGGTGTCGAGGCTGACATAGTGCATCGGAGTGGGCGGATCCCGGGTGTCGATCGCCGCAGCCGCCTCCGGAGAGTCGGCTACCGGCGTGGACGTGCCGATCGCCGGTGACCCGACGCTTGCCGACGGATTGGCGTAAACCGGGATGTCGCCCAGGGCGGCCACGGCGCGGCCGTTCACCGTCGCCCTGGCGAGCACGGACCACTTCCCCGGAGCCGGGATCACGATGTCGGCTTCGTAGAAGCCGGGCACGGGCGGCGCTCCGTACCTGTCGGTCTGCGGCGCAGTCCACGTCACCCAGCGGGCGGGGAACGGACCTCGAGCCGGCGAGCCCTGCTCACGTCCGACCCACACCTGGGGTGAGAGGCCGCTCACGGGCTCGCCCTTGCTGGGGGCCACCCCGAACACGAAGCGCCCGGCTCCGACCGGGAGCGAGCTCTGCGCCTCGATGAGGGTGTAGGAGACGGCGCCCTGCTGGAGCGCGGCGAGGGAGTCGCTGTGCCCACCTGAGTCCGCGGCGGTACCGGGAGAGCAGGCGCTGGCCCCTGTGGCGAGGACCGCGAGGAGGATGACCAGCATCCCGAGGCGACCCATCCCCGTCACGCTCACGTACCCAGGGCTTCCAACTCGGCGCGACGAACGGGCTATCCGGTGCATCCCTGAACGGGTGGCTCGGCGTAGCCGCAGTTGTCGGGTTGGTTGGCTGTGACGACACTCGCCTGAACCGTCACGACTCTCCAACAGCGGCCCAGCGCTGACACCCAGCGCGATGAATCACTCCACACCCCCCAGCGGGTCGAGTTCGTCGAATTCCTAGCCGTCAACTCGTCTCGTCGTCAAGACGGCGACATCTCGGGTGTTCACGTCAGGTGGTCATACTGTCCGCTCACCCATGCGCAGTACCGGGCCGCGGAATGCTGCACGCTGCGGCGGGCGTCGGACTCGATGACGTTGCTGAAAAGACCATAGATGCGGTCGAAGTCCAGCGTCGACAAGGTGGCCGCCATCCGGTTGACAACGTTGGCCGACAACGGAATCCGATTCGGATAGCTGCGGAGAAAGCCGACCGTTCTGCCGTCGGGGTTAGGAGAGATAGTGTCACCCGCCAACAGAACCCCCCGGCCGCTTGCACCATCGCGCCAGCACGCGACGCCGCTACCCGGAAAGTGGCCACCCACCTGAACG
>VAWP01000023.1 GCA_005888295.1 Actinomycetota bacterium | reverse complement strand
TGGGCCCGATGGGCTCCGCAGCCTGCGGCCCGCTCGGCGGCGCGGGCCTTGGCCGCGCCGCAGGCCTTCTCGGTCAGGGCCAGCTCCTCGGCCAAGGCGGCGCAGTCGGTACCCGTGAAGGCCTCGGGCTCGAAGCCACGCAGCGCCGCGCGCAGGGCTCTGGCGACGACCACGGGGCTGTCGGGCATACCACTCCTCTGGTGCTGGCGCGCCACGCGCGCACGTGACAACAAGAGGAGGGCGGTCGATGCCTCGCCCACGAAGGCTGCCGTCACTCTACCCGAACATGTGTTCGACATCAAGCTGAAAACCGCCGTAGAATGCAGGTTCTATGCCCTTGGCCGAGCTTGCCCGGCGGGTGCGTCCCGTGTCCCTCGCCGGCGAGCAGCGGCTGGAGGTGGTCCCAGCTCTCTCGGGCCTGATGCCTGGCGGGGGGATCCGGCGGGGAAGCACGATCACCGTGGCGAGCGGGCCGGCGGGAGGCGCCACCTCGCTGGCCCTGGCCCTGCTCGCCCGGGCGACGGTCGAGGGGTCGTGGTGCGCGGTGGTGGGCCTTCCCGATCTGGGCCTGGTGACGGCGGCCGAGCTCGGGGTGGACGTGTCCCACCTCGCCCTGGTCCCGGCGCCGGAGGATCGGTGGATGACGGTGGTGGCTTCGTTGCTCGACGGTGTCGATGCCGTCGTGTTCCGGTCCCCCCGTAGGGTGCGGCCGCCTGACATCCGTCGCCTGGCCAGCAGGGCCCGGGAGCGAGGGGCTGCGCTCGTGGTCCTCGCTGGTGGGGTGGGGGCGCGCCATCAGCCGGAGCCCCGGAGGGCCTGGCCAGGGGTGACCGACGTGGGCCTCGCCGTGACGACCAGTCGTTGGACCGGCCTCGGCGACGGGCACGGATGTCTACAGGGGCGCCAGGTCGAGGTGGTGGCGGAGGGCAGAGGAGCAGCGGCGCGTCCGGTCAGGACCCGTCTGTGGTTGCCGTCCCCCGAGGGTGAGGTGGCTCTCGAGCAGGAGGTCACGGTGGAGCCGCAAGCCGCCAGCAGCCCACGGCCGGCGGCGGGGTTGGGGTCCCCGCCGCTCGGAGGAGGGCGGGGATGGGGCCCCGCCCGGGGCGGCGAAGCCGCCAGCAGCAGAGCGGGTTGAGTGACGGCGACCCGGACGTTGGTGGTGTCGTGTCCCGACTGGCCGGTGACCGCGGCTGGTGTCCCGGCCGACATCGCTGCCGCCGTGGTCTTTGCCAACCGGGTGGTGGCGGCCTCGGTGGCGGCCAGGGCCGATGGTGTCCGCGTCGGGCTGCGCCGTCGTGAGGCGCAGAGCCGCTGTCCGGGTCTGGTGGTCATCGAGCGGGACCCGGGTCGGGAGGCTCGCGCCTTCGAACCAGTCGTGATGGCGGTCGAGACCTTCGGGCCGAGGGTGGAGGTATCGCACCCCGGGGTCTGCGCCATTCCGACCCGGGGCCCGGCTCGGTACTTCGGGGGGGAGGAGGCTCTGGTCGACCTGATCGGCGTGGCGGTGTCGGATGCGATCGCCGGGCTGGTGCCGGTCGCAACCACCAGTCGGGACTGTCCCTACTGGGGAGTGGGGGTCGCCGACGGTCGTTTCGCAGCCACTCTGGCCGCCGGTCGGGGCCTCATCGTGGCGCCCGCGCAGAGCGCGGCCTTCCTGGCCGACTTTCCCGTCGCCGTCCTGGAGCGCGCCGAGCTGACCGACCTCCTGGCGCGACTCGGCATCCGCGCCCTGGGCCAGCTGGCCGCCTTGCCGACGGCGGACGTGCTGGCTCGCTTCGGCCCCGAGGGAGCCGTGGCCCAGCGTCTGGCGCAAGGTCTCGACGAGCGCCCCCTGGACGGTCGGGATCCACCTCCGGACCTGATCGCCTCGGTCGAGCTCGATCCGCCGGTCGATCGGGTCGACACGGCGGCCTTCGCAGCCAGGACGCTCGCCCAGGATCTGCACGAGCGTCTGGTCCGACTGGGGTTGGCCTGTCACCGGGTGCGCATCGAAGCCGAGACCGAGCACGGCGAGCACCTGAGCCGCCTCTGGTGTCACGACGGTCCCTTCCTCCCTGCCGACATCGCCGAGCGCGTGCGTTGGCAGCTCGACGGCTGGCTGAGCGGCACCGCCGCCGCCAGGCCGACGGCCGGGCTCACCCTGCTGCGGCTGTTGCCGGACGAGGTCGTCCCCGACCAGGGACGGCAGCTGGGCTTCTGGGGCGGCGAGGCGGGGGTCGACGAGCGAACGGCCCGCGCCCTGGCGCGCGTGCAGGGCCTGTTGGGACCGGAGGCGGTGGTCACTGCGGTCCTGGGCGGGGGCCGCAGCCCAGACGAGCAGGTGCGGCTGGTGCCGTGGGGCGATCCCCGCACGGAAGGCGCGCCCGAGAGCACAGCCCGCACGGGGGACCGGGCCGAGAAGACAGCACCACCGTGGCCCGGCAGGGTGCCGCCTCCGTCACCTGCCATCGTCCACACACGGTCGCTGGTCGCCGAGGTGGTCGACGGCGACGGCCGCGCCATCGAGGTGACCGGCCGGGGCCTGGTCAGCGCCGTCCCCGCCCGGCTGTCAGTTGCCGCAGGGCCGTGGATCGAGGTGACAGCCTGGGCCGGGCCGTGGCCGGCCGACGAACGATGGTGGGACCCTGCAGCTCACCGGCGTCGGGCTCGACTGCAGGTCGTGCTGGCCGACGGGAGCGCCCACCTGCTGGCGCTCGAAGCGGGCTGCTGGGGTGTGGAGGCCACCTACGACTGAAGCCGCCGCGCTCAGGAGCGTTGCGGTGGGGGGACGCCGCTCGGTACCGCCACCGCGCTCGCCGGCGCCGCGCTCTCCACCACCGCCGGTGCCGCGCTCTTGCTGCTGCTCTCCTTGACGACTGGCTGGGCCAGCAGGAACAGGCTCGTCATGGTGTAGGCCACCATGGCGAAGATCCACGGCCACTCCGAGCGCTCGGCTTCGACCCTGGTGCGGGCCACTCCGGCGAGATGGCGGTGGGCGATGAACACCGCCGCGATGTGCACGGCGATGATGAGCGCCACCTGGAAGTACCAGATCGCGCCCGAAGGGACAGGCTGCTTGTGGACCACGTAGTCGTCGTTGAACGGCGCCGGCAGCCACTGATGGTGTCCAGTCGGATTGCCCGACAGCGGGATGAGCAGCTGGCCGTTCACGAGCAGGTACTGGAAGTTGTGCGCAACCAGGTAGCCGAACGAGATCGGTAGCAGCGAGGGCAGCAGCTGGCCGACCGTGTCCCGGACGGACAGGTCGAGGTGGCCCACGTCCCGTACCCCGCGGGCGAACAGACCGAAGACCGTCCACGCCAGGCCGACGAGCACGGCGAAGGCGACCATGGCCACGAAGATGTAGCCGGCCGAACCGACCGTGAAGCCGTGGGGGAGCTGGCCCTGGAAGCGCTTCCACGCCGGGATCGAAAGCACGCCGTCGAAGGTCACCGGGGCTGGTCCACGCCCCCGAGGAACCTTCGCCGTCCGGGCCGCCCGAAGCGCCAGTATCCCAAGCGCCCCCACGTCGCCCACAGCACCGAGAACATCTCGCCTCGCTCGAGCCACACCTCGGCCCCGAAGAGCAGTCCCCCCAGAGCGCTGATCAACGCGTAGACGACCAGCGACACCGCGGTGACGATCGGCCTGGTGGCCCAGCCGTTGTAGATCAGCTCGCCGCTGGCGACCAAGAAGAAGATCAGCGTGGCCGGCCAGAACCCGAGCCACCGCGGCCACGAGAGGGCAGGCCCACCGATGAGCCGCTGGCGAAGGTCGTCTCGATCGACCAGCCGCGCCAACGTTGCGAACGGGTTGACCCACGGCGTCCAGTCGCCGAGGACCCCGCAGGAGATGGGCACGCCGATCCAGACGATCAGCCAGAACATCGTGGGCAGGATGTTCTCGGCGATCTCCTGCGACCCGTGGATGCCGGAGTAGATCAGGAAGGCGAGGAGGAGCAGGCCGAGGCCGCCGAGCAGCGGCCGGTGCGGCGCGACGTAGCCGCCGTCCCCCGTCGTCGGCCCGTCGGCCGGAGCCACCTCCCGCCGGACCACGAGCAGGAACGAGGCGAACACCACCGCGGCCCCGCCGAGGACGAACAGGTACAGCGGAACGGGAAGGTCGTACCTCGCCCCGAAGGCGTGGGCGAGGATCAGGGTGGGAGAGAGCATGCCCGGCCAGATGCTAGCTACCGGCGGAGCAGCCTCACGGCCACCAGCAGCAGGCCGATCACCGCCAGGACCACCGCCACGGCGATGGCGGCCCTGACCCCACCACTGAGCCCGCTCGAGTCCGGTAGCAGCACGAGCGCGAAGTCAGCGAGCTGGTCGGAGTCGGCGGAGTGGAAGCCCGCGCCCGGCATCACGGTCGGCAGGGCAGACCACCGCCCGGCGCTGAAGCGGTCGATGACCGTCTTGCCGGAGGCGCCCGTGCCGCGCAGGAACACGGTCACGTGCCCGCCCGGTCGGACCCCAATGGGCGCTCCGCCCGGCGCCGTGATCGCCATGCGGTAGACGTTGCCGTCGAGTTTGCCGTTGGGGATCGGCGCAACAGGTGGCACCGGGGTGACGGTGATGGTCAGGTTCGGCACCGACGGGGGGATGGCGATGGCGTTTGGATCGGCCTGCAGCTCGGCCTGTGGCGGCGACTCGTTGGTGTTGGCGATGAACGGCAGACCCTGGTTCGACGGTTTCACGTTCTCCGAGCCCGAGGTGGGGGGCGCCGTGGTCGCCTGCCCGGGCGCGGGCTGCAGGTACCGGTAGGGCTCGGTCTGGAGCGGAAGCCCGTCGTAGATCGGCGGGCCGGCCTCCCACCCGCGCGTGGCCCAGAAGATCGCCAGCAGCATCGCCGCCACCGCCATCGCCGCCAGGCCGAACCTCCGGCGGCTCGAGGTCACCACAGCCACCACCCCGCCAGATCGGCGAGCGCGTGCGCCGTCGCCGGCGCCGTGACCCCGCCGCTGGCGACGCGCAGCCCGCCGAGCCAGAGCCCGACGGCAAGGTCAAGCGGCAGCGCGCCGACGCCGTACAGCGGGACGTGCACGAGAGCGAACACCACGGTGGTGACGAGCACGGCCGCCGTCACGCCGGCGCCTTCCTCGACAGCGCCGAACAGCACACCGCGCAGCAGCACCTCCTCGGCCACGGCGACGGCCGTCACGACCACCGCCCACACCACGAAGCCGTGACCCGACACGTGCAGCTGCTGGCGCGGAACAGCGAGGTGCAGCACCACCGGCCCGACAACCAGGCCGACCGCACCGACCAGTCCCCAGGCCAGGCCCGCCGGCCGCAGGCGACCGGGCCGCCACCCCGCCCGCGCGGCGACGGCCAGCAGCACCACAGCGAAGAGCGCCGCACCGCGCTCCGACGAAGCCCCGGCTGCGCCGGCGACGACGAGACGGAGCACGGTCGCCGCCCCCACCACGACGAGCAGCTCGCCGGCGCCGGCGCGCCGCCGTGCGACGACGCTGGGCCCTCGGGCCAGCCTCCCGGGCTGGCTCACGCCGGAAGGGGCACCATGGCCGGCGCGCCGGTCGCGTACGCGGGTGGCCAGACGACCACGCTGTGGCGCACGGCCTGCCACTGCCAGATGACGGCGGCGGCGAGGAGGTTCTGCCCCTCGTGGGCGCGATCGGTTGCGAAATGGAGACCCGCGCCATTGGGAAGCTCGCCCTCGGCCAGCGACGTCTGCCGGGCGGCGGTCGCGATGTCGCCCGGGCTGAACGAGTGCGCCGCGGGCAGGACGTAATGGAACAACGCCCAGGCGGCGCTGAAGCCAGCGAGCCCCTCCTCGTCCGGTGTGGCGTCACCGGTCTGAGCTCTCCAGGCGGCGGCGAAACGCGCGTAGTTGCGGGCACCGATCGCGCCCAGGGCGCCGGGGTTGAAGCCTCCGCCTGGGCGATCGGATGCGAACACGCCGACCGCCTGCGGACCGAGGTCGTCGCCGAAGTCGCTCATGCACTCGGCCATGCTCGAGCCGATCATCGCCCCCACCCGGACGTGCTCGGCCAGCATGGCCCGGCGGAAGCCCTCGCCGTCGGGTATGTACGAGGCGAGCACGAGGACGTCGGGGCGAGCCGCCGCGACTTGGGCCATCACCGACGTCCAGTCGGGCTTGTAGGCGTCGTACGTCGTCCGGCCCACCACCTGGAGGCCGGATGCCTGGGCCGTGGCCACGGCGCCGTCGGCCACCGACTGGCCGTAGGCGTCGTTCTCCCAGACGACGGCCACACGCGTCTGCGACGGCGACAGCCCCAGGCGGGGAGCGAGCTGGGTGGCGGCGAAGCGAGCCGAGTTGTCGCCGAGGTTCGAGCCGGTCGCCCCGACCCGAAAGACCCACGGCGATCCCTCACCGGTGAGACGGTCGGCGACTGCGCCCGCTTCCCAGTAGACGAGCCGTGAGCTCGATGCCGCCGCCGCCGCTGGAATCGACAGCTGCGAGGAGTAGGCGCCGAGCACGAGCGGGACGCCGTCGTCATGCAGCGATCCGACGGCCTTGGGGGCGGCTTCGCGGGTCTCCAGGTCGCGCACGTCCATCTCGATGTGCCTGCCCTTCACGCCGCCGTCGCCGTTGGTGAGGTCGGCGGCGATCTGGAGGCCGCGCAGCTCCTCTCTGGCCGAGGAGGCCTGAGGGCCGTGCATCGGGAAGACGGCGCCGAGGCGCAGCGTCGGGGTCTGGCTGCACGCGCTGAGAACGCACGAGAGGCTGATCAGGCCGAGGGCGAGGGCTGGAAGTGGGCGCCGGACGAGTGGCAGCACGGGCTCCTCATTTCGCCAGGATCCGGGCAGGACGACGTAGGTTTACCCGAAGCGGTCGGATCGAACACGCGTTCGACTCCAGCGGCCAGCGGTCCTAGGGTTTGCCCCATGGGTTGGCGCAACCCTCCGATGCCGTGGTCCGAGCTCGAGCGTCGGCTGTCCGACGGCCGGTCGCCCAACCGCCCGGACCACGCCGACGGGGGCGACAGCCCGGCCTGGTCCCGCAAGCGCCAGCCCTACCGTCCCCCGCCGCCGTCCCGACGCGGCGACGCTCCGGTCGCGTACGCCGAGCTGCACTGCCACTCGAACTTCAGCTTCCTGGACGGGGCGTCGCACCCCGAGGAGCTGGTCGAGGAGGCCGACCGGCTCGGGCTGGAGGCGCTGGCCCTCACCGATCACGACGGCGTGTACGGGGTGGTGCGCTTCGCCGAGGCCGCCGAGGCCGTGGGGGTGCCTGCCGTCTTCGGGGTGGAGCTCACCCTCGGCCTGGCTCGACCGGCGCCGCGGGTCGGTGGTCGACCCAAGGGCCGCCGTCCGGGTCCCGCCGGCACCATGGGCCACCGCCAGGCCGCCGCCGATCCCGACGGTCACCATCTCGTCGTGCTGGCCCGCGACCCCGAGGGGTACGCCCGGCTGTGCCGGGTCGTCAGCGAGGCCCACCTGGCCGGCGGGGAGAAGGGCCAGCCGGTCGTGTCCCTGACCACCCTGGCCGAGGCCCACGGTGGTCACTGGATGGTGCTCACTGGTTGTCGAAAAGGAGAGGTCCCGACCGCCCTGGCCCAAGCCGGCCCCACGGCGGCGGGGCGGGCCCTGGGTCGGCTGACCGACGCCTTCGGCCGGCACAACCTGGCGGTCGAGCTGTGGGACCACGGCGACCCGCTGGACACGGCACGCAACGACGCCCTGGCCCACCTGGCCCTCGCCCACGGCGTCGACCTCGTCGCCACCAACAACGTGCACTACGCCACCCCGGCCCGGCGGGCCCTGGCCACCGCCCTGGCCGCGGTGCGGGCCCGGCGGTCGCTGGACGAGATCGACGGATGGTTGCCGGCGGCAGCCGGCGCCCACCTTCGCTCGGGAAGGGAGCAGGCCCGGCGCTTCGCCCGCTATCCGGGCGTGGTGGAGCGGGCCGCCGAGCTGGGACGGGAGTGCGCCTTCGACCTGCGCCTGGTCGCCCCCCGGCTGCCCGACTTCCCCGTGCCGCCGGGTCATTCCGAGATGAGCTGGCTGGTCGAGCTGACCGAGCGGGGAGCGGCGCGCCGCTACGGTCCTCGGGGCGCCGAGCGTGTGCCGGGCGCCTATGCGCAGCTGGATCGCGAGCTGTCGGTCATCGAGGGGTTGGGCTTTCCCGGCTACTTCCTCGTGGTGTGGGACATCGTGGAGTTCTGCCGGAGGCAGGGCATCCTCTGCCAGGGGAGGGGGTCGGCCGCCAACTCGGCGGTCTGCTACGCCCTCGGCATCACCAACGCCGACGCCGTCTCGCTGGGCCTGCTGTTCGAGCGCTTTCTGTCCCCCGAGCGGGACGGCCCACCGGACATCGACATCGACATCGAGAGCGACCGGCGCGAGGAAGCCATCCAGCACGTGTACGAGCGCTACGGCCGCCACAACGCCGCCCAGGTCGCCAACGTCATCACCTACCGGGCCCGCTCGGCCGTGCGCGATATGGGCAAGGCCCTGGGCCACGCCTCCGGCCAGCTGGACGCCTGGTCCAAGCAGATCGAGCGGTGGGGGCCACTCGAGGCCACGGCCGCCGCCGTCGGTCCCGACGGCCGGTCGGCCCACGACATCCCTTCGCCGGTCATCGAGCTGGCCGCCCAGGTGGAGAACTTCCCCCGCCACCTGGGCATCCACTCGGGCGGCATGGTCATCTGCGACCGGCCCGTGGTGGAGGTGTGCCCGGTGGAGTGGGCGCGCATGGAGGGACGCAGCGTCCTGCAGTGGGACAAGGACGACTGCGCCGCCGTGGGCCTGGTGAAGTTCGACCTGCTGGGCCTGGGGATGCTCAACGCCATCCACCGGGCCATCGACCTGATCCGGGACCACCACGGGGTGGAGGTCGACCTGGCCGAGCTTCCCCAGGAGGACGCGGTCTTCGACATGCTGTGCCGGGCCGACACCGTGGGTGTCTTCCAGGTGGAGAGCCGGGCCCAGATGGCCACGCTGCCCCGCCTCAAGCCCCGCAACTTCTACGACCTGGTGGTGGAGGTGGCGCTCATCCGACCCGGCCCCATCCAGGGCGGCTCGGTCCATCCCTACATCCACCCGCTGCTCGAGCCGTCGCTGGGCAAGACCCTCGGGGTGCCGTTGTTCCAGGAGCAGCTCATGCAGATGGCCATCGACGTGGCCGGCTTCACCGGCGCCGAGTCGGACCAGCTGCGCCAGGCCATGGGCTCGAAGCGCTCCGGTGAACGCATGGAGCGCCTGCGCGCCCGCCTGTACGAGGGGATGGCCGAGCGCGGCATCACCGGCGACGTGGCCGACGCCATCTACGACAAGCTGGCCGCCTTCGCCAACTTCGGCTTCCCCGAGAGCCACTCGGTGTCGTTCGCCTACCTGGTCTATGCCAGCGCGTGGATCAAGCACCACTACCCGGCGGCGTTCTGTGCCGCCTTGCTCAACGCCCAGCCCATGGGCTTCTGGTCGCCCCAGACGTTGGTGGCCGACGCCCGCCGTCACGGGGTTGAGGTGCGGCGGGCCGACGTCAACGTCAGCCTGGCCCAGGCCACGTTGGAGGAGGGCGCCTCGGGCGCTACGGCGCCCGAGGCTTCGTCTCTGGGCCGGCCTCCCGGGCCGGCTGTGCGCCTGGGGCTCGAGTACGTGCGCACCATCGGGCTGGAGATGGCGGAGCGCATCGCCGCCGGCCGGCCCTATGCCGACATGGAGGACCTGGTGCGGCGGACAGGTGTGTCCCGTACCCAGCTGGAGGCGCTGGCGACGGCGGGAGCTGTGCCCTCCGCCGGAGCTCGCCGGGAGGCGCTGTGGGCGGCGGGGGCGGTCTCCCAGGCCACCCCCGATCGCCTCGACGGGGTGGTCGTCGGAGCCCGGGCCCCCACCCTGCCGGACATGTCCGCGGCGGAGGTGATCGCCGCCGACCTGTGGGCCACGGGGATGTCACCCGCCGGGGATCCCGTCGCGCTCGTCCGCGACCAGCTCGACGCGTGGGGCGCGACGACGGCGGCGGCGCTGGCCGACGCCGAGCCCGCCAGCCGGGTCCTGGTCGGCGGCGTCGTCACCCACCGTCAACGCCCGGCGACGGCCCAGGGCACCACCTTCTTGAACCTCGAGGACGAGACCGGCCTCATCAACGTCATCTGCTCCAAGGGCGTCTGGACCCGGTACCGGCAGGCGGCCCGGTCGGCCCCTGCGCTGCTCGTCCGCGGGCGGTTGGAGCGCGTCGATGAGGTCGTCAACGTGGTGGCCGACCGCATCACCGCCCTTTCCCTCACCGTCGGGTCATCGGCCCCGTCACGCGACTTCCGGTAGGGGCCGCTTCGAGCGGGCGACGCGCTCTCTCCACCTTTATCTGGTTCCACATCAGGTCGAAATTGCGCGGCGCTCGCCGGCCCGACGCGCCCGCGATCGACCTGATGTGGAACGGAACATGTATCGGCGACCGCTCGCGTCCTGGTCGGCGCGAGCTGGCTCAGAGGTTGGAGGGCGGCGGGGGCTGGGTGCCGTTGAAGGTCCCGATCGGCCCGTTGTCGGTGGCGGTGTAGCGGGGGCCGCTCAGGGTGAGCTTGCCGCCGCTGATCGTGCCCATCTGCACCCCCGTGTAGCCAGACGCCCCCGAGTAGCTGATGGGAACGAGCCCGGGCCCGGCCAGGTTGGCCGTCTTCAGGGCGTTGACCACGCTCTGTCGGGTTGGGTTGGTACCTGCCTGCTGCATGAGCTTCACGAAGGTGTACGCCACCGACATGCCGTAGACGGTGTTCCCGTGGAAGGGCGGGTTCGGCACGTACTGATTGTGTATGCGCATGTACGTCTGGACCCAGGGGTTCGACGTGTCGTTGGGCGAGGGCAGGTAGGAGCTGCTCACCAGGCCCTCGAGCATCGAGGTGCCCTTCAGGAGCCCTCCCACGGTGGTCGGGTCGGCGCTCACGCTCGAGGTCACCCACTGCGGGTGGTAGCCGATCTTGGCCGCGGCGGCGAGCGTGAGGGCGGTGAAGGGAGGCACCGTGTAGAGCACGGCGACCTCGGCGCCGGACGACTGCAGGGCGGCCACCTGCGGGCCGACGTCGAGGTTGGTCGGCACGTAGGTCTGGCGGGTCACCACCGACGACTTGGGGATCTGCTGGTCGAGGCCCTGGACCCCGCCCTGGCCGAAGTCGTCGTTCTGGTACAGGTAGCCGACCTTCTTACCCGCGAAGGTGTTCTTGATGTACTGGCCGGTGATCTTGCCCTCGACGGTGTAGTCGGTCTGGTAGCCCGAGGTGTACGGGTACTTGCTCGGGTTGTTCCAGCAGTCGCAGCCCGACGCCACGAACAGGTCGGGCACACGTTCGCTGTTGAGGAACTGCTGCGCCGCCAGGTGGGTCGGCGTGCCCAGCCCGTTGAAGATGCCGAACACGTTGTCCTGGAGGACGAGGCTGCGGACGACGGTGGCGGTCTGCGTCGGGTTGTAGGCGTCGTCCTGGTAGTTGTAGGTGATCTTGCGGCCGTCGTCGAACAGGGCCTTCGACGATGGCGCGATCTCGTCGTAACCAGGTGCGGCGACACCGGTGAGCGGCTGGTGGCTCCCGATGGTGATGCTCGTGGCGGTGATGCCTGGAGCCGACGCCGTGTTGGCCCCGCCCCCGCCCGACGACGAGGAGCTCGACGTCCCCCCTCCGCACGCCGCGGCCACCAGGGCCAGGACGGACGCGATCGCCGCTGGGGCCATCCACCGCCTGACGCCGACTCGAACACGATCCTGCCCGGTCTCACCCATGATTCCTTCTTTCACCAGCGAGAGCCGCCGGCACCCAGCGCCGACAGGTGGCGGATTGTCACTGTCACCCGGTCGTAATATCACCGTTACTGTCTCGTTACTAACCTCCCCAGGCGCCGGACGCCCCCCTGGATGCCGTCCGGGACCACCAGCATCACCGCGATGAGCAGCACCCCGTAGGCGAGCAGCGCCCAGTTGGCCCCTGTCGCCGCCGAGATGTGGAAGTGCTTGGCCAGGTCGGTCGCCTCCTGGTTGAGGTAGACGAGCAGGACGCCGCCCCACACGGCGCCGACGAGGCTCCCGATCCCCCCGACGACGATGCCCGTGACCAGGGCGATCGACAGGGCGAGCGGGAACCCGGCGGGGGCGGCCAGCTGCACGTTGAAGGCGAAGAAGGCGCCGGCCAGACCGGCGCAGGCGGCGCTGACGACGAAGGCGAGCACCTGGGTGCGGGCGACGTGCACCCCAGCCACCGGCTCCGCATGAGGTTGGCGAGGAGCACGAGCACGATCAGGGCGGTCAGCAGGGCGAGCCAGGCGACCCAGCGCTCAGGCGGGAAGGTCAGCCCCAGCGATGACGGGGGGGTCAGCGGGTTGACGGTGATCCCCTGCTCGCCACCGAAGATGGAGGACCACTTGACGGCCACCGACGGGAGCGCCACGGCCAGGGCGAGGGTGGCGCCGGCGAGATAGGGACCGCGGAGGCGGGCCGCCGCCACCCCCACGATGGCGCCGGCGACCGCGCTCACTCCGATGGCGGCCAAGACCACCACGATGATGGGCAGCGACGTGTGCTGGAGGATCAGTGCCGTCGTGTACGCGCCGATGCCGATGAACGCGCCGTGCCCCAGCGAGAGCTGGCCGTTGTGCCCGGTCAGCACGGTGAGCCCGGCCAGGGCGATGGTGTAGGCGGCGACGTTGCTCAGCTGCAGGTCGGTGAAGGCGCCGACGTTGTCGCTGAGCCAGAAGACGACCACGCCGGCGACGGCCGCCAGGACGAGGTGGCGCAGGAGGGTCTGGCGGGGCAGCCGGAGCCAGTCGGGTGGTCGTCGGTCGATGCGGCCGGGGGTGCGGGTGCGGCTGTCGCGGGGCGTCGTCATGTCTCACACCCTCCTTGGGTTGACGCGGGTGAAGATGCCGCCGGGTCGGACCATGAGGACGGCGATGAGGATCACGAAGGCCCCGATCGTCTCGGTGTCGGAGCCCAGGTAGCCGCCGACGTAGCTGAGAGAGAGCCCGATGACGAGCCCACCGACGAGGGCCCCGACGGGGCTGTCGAGGCCGCCCAGGATGGCAGCCGTGAAGCCGAAGACGAGGACCGCGTCCATGTTGTTGGGATAGAGGAACAGCTTGGGCGCCACCAGCAGGCCGGCCAGGGAGCCGGCCACGGCGGCGAGCGCCCAGCCCAGGGTGAGCACCCGCCCGACGCGCACGCCGAGGAGGCGGGCCACCTCGGGCTCGAAGGCGGCGGCCCGCATGCGCAGCCCCGTCGACGTCCAACGAAAGAGCACGAGCAGCCCGACCATGACGACGAGCACGGCGCAGATCGTGAAGATGTCGAACGGTGACAAGGCGATCTGGCTGCGGCCCACCTTGAGCCCGACGATCGAGAACGGAGCGGGGAACGAGCGAAATCGCCCGCCCCAGATCAGCGCCGCGCTCGCCTCGAGGGCGACGAGCAGGCCCAGGGTCACGATGACGGCGACGAGTGGCGCCTTGTTCTCGACGGGACGGACGAGCGTGACCTCCACCAGGGCGCCGAGGACGAGCCCGGCGACCAGGGCGACGATGAAGGCGACCCAGTACGAGATGTGCCGGTCGATGAGGCTCACGGCCACGTAGGTCGTGACCATCGCCATCGCCCCCTGGGCGAAGTTCACGACCCGGGTGCCCCGCCAGATGAGGACGAGCGCCATGGCGACGGCGGCGTAGATCATGCCGTGCGTGATCCCGTCGAGAGTGAAGGACACGAAACGGTGCATGTCAGCCTCCGATCGATCGCGCCGGCCCGGTCGTCTCCCTATTCCCCCTCAGAACCCCAAGTAGTGGTGGCGAAGCTCGGCGTTCCCGGCAACCGCGCTGGCCTGGTCCAACAGCACGACCCGGCCGAGCGAGAGCACCACGGCCTGGTCGGCGATCGACAGCGCGCTCCGGGCGTTCTGCTCGACCAACAGGATCGTCATGCCGGAGCGCTGGGTGAGCTCACGGAGCCTCGACATGATCTGCGCCGTCACCAACGGCGCCAGCCCGAGTGACGGCTCGTCGAGGAGGAGCGCCCGCGGCCTGGCCATGAGGGCGCGGCCGAGGGCCAGCATCTGGCGCTCGCCGCCCGAGAGCGTGAACGCCGACTGCGCTCGGCGTGCCCCCAGGGGCGGGAAGAGCTCGTAGATCTCCCCGAGGGCGCGGTGGCGGTCAGGCCGGTCGCGCCTCCACAAGGAACCGAGCCGAAGGTTCTCCTCGACCGTCAGCTCCTGGATCACGCCCCTGCCTTCGGGGACGTGGCCGACGCCGAGGCGGACGATGTCCTCGACGGCCATGCGGGTGAGATCGTGACCGTCGTAGGTCGCGGACCCTTCCTTCGGGCGCACCAAGCCGCTGATCGTCCGCAGCAGCGTGGTCTTGCCCGCCCCGTTGGCCCCCAGGACCGCCGTGACCGTGCCGTCGGCGACGTCGAACGACACCCTGTCCAACGCCAGGACCGGCCCGTAGGCGGTCGAGAGATCCCGGACCTCAAGCATGTTCGCCCGAGCCGGTCGCGATGTTGTCGCTGATCTCCTCGCCGAGGTAGGCCTCGGTGACGGCCGGGTCGGAGCGGATCCGCTCGGGCCCTCCTGTTGCGATGACCCGGCCGAAGTCGAGCACCACGATGCGGTCGCACACCGACATGACGAGGTCCATGTGGTGCTCGACGAGGAGCACGGCCATGCGCTGTCCGAGCGTCCGGAGGCGATCACCGAGCGAGCTCATCTCGGCATCGGACAGACCGCTCGCCGGCTCGTCGAGCAACAGCAGCGTCGGATCGATCATCAGGGCACGGGCGAGCGCAACGCGCTTCTGGACGGCGTAGGAAAGTGCACCGGGATACCGGTTTGCCGTCTCGGGGATGCCGAGCTCCTCGAGCAGGCTCATCGCCTTTGCTCGCACGGCGTGGTCACGGCGATCCGACGGCGGGAGGCCGAGCAGGGAGGAGGCGAACCCACCCCAGCGGCCCGGCGAGGTGCCCACCATGACATTCTCGACCACGCTCAACCCCTGCCACAGGCCGACGCTCTGGAGGGTGCGGGCGATGCCCAGGGCGCGCAATCGGGACGGGCGGGGTCTGATCGACTCGCCGCGGTACTCGAGGTGACCTCGGCTTGGTCGGACGAAGCCGCAAATGACATTGAAGAGTGTCGTCTTCCCGGCCCCGTTCGGACCAATGACCCCGACGACCTCGCCCGGGTCGACTCGGAGAGAGACGGCGTCCAAGGCGGTGAGGCCACCGAACTGCACGGTCACCTCCGACACCGACAGGCCGTCACCCGTGGCCATCAGGGCGATTCTCTCACGCCCGAGGAGGCGCTCTGACCGGGGGTCCGCAGGCGATACGGGGGAGGACACCCCCGCGTCGGACCCCCGGCCCGATTGGTCCACTCCGACCCGAAGCGCGGGGAAACCAGCGGTTGCAGAAGTTAGTTGACCGGCATAACAATGAACGTTGGAGGGAGTAAGCGGAGATCAGGGTCAAAAGCACAGCGGCGCCACCGTGTTGAATCGATTGGATCGCCACGGGGGGGAGGCGGAATCCTTGCAAAATGTCGACGCCAGTTTCGGCGCGACATCACGCCCCGGACGCACTGCTTCGGGCATGTGGGAGCGGGACGGGGTGACGGACGCCATCACCCACGTCCTCGATCAGGCGAGGCGGTCGAAGGGGGAGGCGTTGTTCGTCATTGGCGAGGCCGGATTGGGCAAGACCTCCCTCCTGGAGCTGGCCCGCCGAAGCGCCGGGCCCGATTTCTGGATCGGGACGAGCGTCGGAGATCCGGCCAAGACCGTCGAGCCGTTCCGGTTCGTTCGCGCCGCGATCGGCGAGATCGGCGAGATCGACGAGGTCGGCGACCCTCACGACATGACTGGCTCACCCGATCGGGTTACCCCGTTTCACCAGGTTCTTCGCTGGCTCGAGCGGCTGGATCGTCCCTCGCTGCTCCTCCTCGACGACTGCCATTGGGCGGACGCGGACTCGCTCGACCTCCTCGTGTTCATTTGCAAACGGATCGCCACAGCGCCCCTCGCGGTGATCGCCGCACTCCGTCCATGGCCGCCGACCGCGAGGGACGCGTGCATGGGCGTCGTGGGGGGCGGCTTCGGCAGCTACCGGCGGCTGGCCCCTCTCGGTGACGGCGGGGCTCGGGCCCTGGTGGCGGCTCGGGCCGGCGGCGAGGTACCGGTACCGGTCGCGACCGCCGCGACGCGCCAGTGCGCGGGCAATCCTCTTCTCCTCGAACAACTGGGGAGAACCATCGGACAAGGATCGGATGGCAGCGGAACCAGCCCGGTTATATCTGACGGTGACGACAAGACGATCACGCGGGATCGGTTTGCTGGCGTCGATCACGCAGCGCTCCATTTGCTCGAGGTAGCCAGTGTCTTTGGCGAGCGCTTCCGGCCGCCCCTGGCCGCCGAGGTGGCTGGCCTCGACGACCGTGAAGCCGAGCGCTGCTTCGAGGCGCTGTGGGTGTCGGGCTTGGCGATCGACGCCGGCGACGGGCGGGCCGAGCTGACCCATCCGTTGTTCCGACAGGCGTTGTACGACGGGATTGCGCCTCCCGTGCGGGCGCAGCTTCACGCTCGGGCCTTTCGTGTCCTCGCCCGGCGCGGTCTGTACGAGCAGGGCATCGCGGAGCAGGCGGTGCGAGGCCAGCTGTTCGGAGACCCTGATGCGATCGCCCTGTTCGAGCGGCTCGGCCGCTCGGCGCTGGCGACGGGATCGGCACCTACGGCGGTCGAGCACCTCGGGGCCGCCGTCAACCTGGCCGCCGGCAATGCAACGGTGTCGCTGCGGCTCACGCTGGCAGAGGCCATGCTGATCGCGGGCCAGCCCCGAGAGGCGATCGCGGTCCTCGAGGACGTGATGACCGGTGCGAGCGGGATGGCCGACGCCCAGCAGTCGCGCGCCCTGCGCCTCATCGGCTGGGCGCACTTCACCATGGGTGCCCACGCCCGGGCCGAGGCCAGCTTCCGCGAGGCCACCGTGGCCAGCAAAGAGCGAGACCCCGAGCTGGCGGTCGAGACCCTGCTCGACCGGGCCGTCGCCTGCTGGGCGACCGACAGCTCTCTGCATGCCCTCGACCTGATTCTCCGGGCCCGGCACCTGGCGTCAGGGGTCAGCGAGGACCTGCGGGGGCGGGTGGAGGCGGCGTGGGGCTACGCCACGCTGCGTTCCGGCGACGGCGCCAGTGTGAATGCCCTCGAGGAGCAGGTCCGGGTCGTCGAGAACAGGCCCCTCACCACTCCGAGCAGTCGTCGTTGGAGCAACTTCGTGCTCGCCTCGTATGCCGGGGTGGCCACGTGGACCGAACGCTTCTCCGAGGCCGAGCGGGCGCTCGAGGTGGCGCGCTCGAAGGCGGAGCAGGCAGGCAACCGGCCGACGCTCGCCGCTCTCGGGCTCCTCCACTCGGACAGCCTGACCCGGCTGGGACGCCTGCAGGAAGCCCGCGCCGCCGCCGGGGGCGGCGAGCGGGCCGGTGACCAGCCGATCACCACCCCCTTCGCCCTCGCCCGTCGCGCCTACATCCTGCTCCAGCTGGGTCGGCTCGAGGACGCCGACGCCTGCTGCGCAGAGGCCGAGCCGGCGGCCGTTGCCGGCGGCGAGCAAATGGCGCTGTTGTGGCTCTGGCACGTGCGGGGTGCGCGACACCTCGGCGAGGGTGACATCGACGAGGCGTGCCAGCTCTACGCCAGGGTCGAGGAGCTCTCGACGACCATGGGGATCGGCGAGCCGTGCATCGTTCCCTGGGCGCGCGACGCCCTGACGGCCTACGCCCTGTGCGGCAGGGTGAAGGACGCCCGGCGCGTGATCCGGTGGCTGGAGCGCGCCACCGGCAGCCTTCCGTGTCGCTGGCCGCTCATCGCCGCGGCGACCGGCCGGGCAGCGCTGCTCACCAGCACCGGCCGCGTCGACGAGGCCGAAGGTCAGTACGAGGCGGCGCTCGCCCTGCACGAGGGGCTCCCCATGCCCGTCGAACGAGCCCGGACGCTGCTGGACTACGGCAGCTTCCTGCGCCACCACGGCCGGCCGTCCCGAGCCAGGCCCGTGCTGGCCGAGGCGGTCGAACGGGCCGAGGCTCTGGGTGCGGGTTGGCTGGCCGCGGGGGCAGGAGGAGAACTGGGTGCAGCGGGAGGGCGTCGGCGCCGCCCCGTCGCGGGGCGTCGTGCCCTGACCCCGTCCGAAGAGCGGGTCACGGGGCTCGCCACCGGAGGAGCGAGCAACGAGACCATCGCCAAGCAGCTGTCCATCTCGGTGAGGACCGTCGAGACCCATCTCCAGCACGCCTACGCCAAGCTCGGGATCCGCTCACGGCGCCAGCTGATGACGAAACCGCGTGCCTCTGCCGATCGCTCGCCTCGCGTGGGCTGATCACCACCCGCTGGACACCAGTAGGCTGCGCCACGCAGACGACGCCGACGCCTGCGTGGGAGGAGAGCGATGGCCTGGGACTTCTCGACCGAGCCGGAGTTCGAGCGTCAGCTCGACTGGATGCGCACCTTCGTGCGTGACGAGATCTTCCCCCTCGAGACGATCAACCTCGACCACGGCTCCTTTCTCGAAGCGGTGCGGCCACTCCAGGCGCAGGTGAAGGACCGTGGCCTCTGGGCATCGCACCTGCCCCCGGAGCTCGGCGGTGGCGGGTTCGGCCAGGTCAAGCTCGGTCTGATGCACGAGATCCTCGGACAGTCTCCGTTCGCTCCCTTCGTGTTCGGCAACAACGCGCCGGACTCGGGCAACGCCGAGCTGCTCGCCGTGGGCATCGAGTCCAGCGGCCGGGAGGAACAGCGCGACCGCTGGCTGAAGCCCCTGTTGGACGGAGCGCTCCGCAGCTCGTTCTCCATGACCGAGCCAGGCGCCGGCGCCGATCCGACCCTCCTCAGGACCTCGGCGGTGCGCGACGGTGACGAGTGGGTGATCAACGGCCACAAGTGGTTCAGCTCCAACGCCTCGGTCGCCGACTTCCTGATCGTCATGGCGGTGACGAACCCAGATGTCCACCCGTACCAGGGCAGCTCGATGATCCTCGTGCCAGTCGAGACCCCTGGCGTCGACATCGTGCGCGACATACCCACCATGGAGCACCCGGAGGCGAGCTTCGGTCGCTACGGCGGGCACGCCGAGGTGCTGTACAAGGACGTTCGCGTGCCCGTCGAGAACCTGGTGGGGAACGAGGGCGAGGGGTTCGTGCTGGCCCAGAAGCGCCTCGGGCCCGGACGGATCCACCACTGCATGCGCTGGTTGGGACAGTCGCGCCGCGCCTTCGACATGATGTGCGAGCGAGCAGTCTCTCGCTACACGCACGGCTCGCATCTGTCGGACAAGCAGACGATCCAGAACTGGGTTGCCGACTCTCTGGCCGAGATGACCGCGGCACGCCTCATGACGCTGCACGCAGCGTGGAAAATGGACGAGGCGGGACCCTCGGCGGCCCGGGTCGAGATCGCCATGATCAAGTACTACGGCGCCCAGGTGCTCTACAACGTGATCGATCGCGCCATCCAGGTCCACGGCTCGCTCGGGTTCTCGACCGACCTGCCGCTCGAGCACATGTACCGGGCCGCCCGGGCCGCCCGCATCTACGACGGCCCCGACGAGGTCCATCGCGTGACCGTGGCCAGGCAGGTGCTCAAGGGCTACAAGCCCGTGGACGTACCTACCGAGCACATACCGACACGCCGTGAGGAGGCCACCCGCCGGTTCGCCAAGCTGCTGGACCGGGCGACCGCGGACCTGTAGCGGTCCGCGCGCCGGTGGGAGTCAGGCGCCGGGTGCTGGTGTCCGGAAGGGTGCAGGGCGTGTTCTTTCGGGACGAGTGTCGGCGCGAGGCCGCGGCCGCCGGTGTGGCCGGCTGGGTGCGCAACCGGTCCGATGGCCGGGTGGAGGCGGTGTTCGAGGGCGAGCCGGACGCGGTCGACAGGCTCGTGGCCTGGTGCCGGAGGGGTCCGCCGTCGGCGCTGGTCTCGGCCGTCGAGGTCGTCTCGGAGGAGCCGACAGGCGACGCCGGGTTCCGAGTTCTCTGATCCTCACGGCCGGCCGCGGCCGTGAGCACCCGCGGGTCCGGGCGGTAGCCTGTCGCCTATGTCCCTTCTCGACGACGGTGCCATCTCGGCGGCGCTGACCGGCCTCCAGTGGGAGCGTCAGGGCAACGAGCTGGCGAAGGTGCACAAGGGCCGTGACTTCGCCGCGGCCATGAAGTTCGTCAACGCGGTGGCCGAACGGGCGGAGGCGGCCAACCATCATCCGGACATCGACATCCGCTGGAACACCGTGACCCTCCGCCTGTCGACCCATTCCGCGGGCGGCCTGACCCAGGCCGACCTGGACCTGGCGAAAGAGATCGACGGCCTGGCCGCCGCCGGGTAGCTGTTGCGGTTCGTTCCCGTCGGCGAGATCGTCGATCGTCCCAACGTGATCGCCGACGGCGCGGCCCTGCCGTCGACCGTCCTCACCCTGTCGCACTGGCCGGCGAGCCCCACACCTGCCGCGCTGGCGGAGGACACGTCGGCTCGCATCGCCTTCAGGTATCTGGACGACGTCCGGCGCTGGCCCGCCGCAGAGGCCGTCTCCAACGACCACTTCGATCAGGACGGGTTGGTCACGGTCTTCGCCCTGGTGTCGCCCGACGAGGCTCGCGCCCGCCAGGCCGTCCTCGAGGACGTCGCCGCCGCCGGCGACTTCGCCGCCTTTGCCCACCGCGACGCGGCGCGCGTCAGCTTCGCCCTGGCTGCGCTCGCCGATCCGGACCGTTCGCCGCTCGCTGCTGGCTTGCTCGAGGCGCCCTACCCCGAGCGCTGCGCCGGGCTCTACGAGGAGCTGCTCGGGAAGCTGCCCGAGCTGGTGGACCACGTCGAGCGTCAGCGGCGGCTCTGGGAAGAGGAGGACGCCGCCCTGGCAGCCGGAGAGGCGGCGCTGGCCGCCGGCAGCGTCACGATCGACGAGGTCTCCGACCTCGACCTGGCCGTGGTGAGCATCTCCGCGTCACACCAAGCCCGCCTGGCCACGCGGTTCAGCTCGCGTCACGACGCCGCCTGCCACCCGGCCGCCATCAACAACGCCACGAACGCGCTGCGCATCCTCACCGTGCAAGGCCAGCGCTACGAGCTCGTGTACCGCTACGAGTCGTGGGTGAAGTACACGTCCCGCCGCCCCCTGCCGCGCGTCGACCTTGCCCCGTTGGCCGCGCAGCTCCAGGACGAGGAGCAAAATGGCGCCCGTTGGTCGTTCGACGGGGTGGCCGCCCTCGTGCCCTCCTTGCGTCTCGCCGACGGCCACGAGAGTGACATCCCTCCACCTCGCCTGCGGGAGATGGTGGAGCGTTACCTGGCGATGGCTCCTCCCGCGTGGGATCCCTACGCGACGCGGCCCGGCTGAGGTCGAGGGAGCTCGCGATCCCATGTCCACACCGCTCGTCGCCGTTCCCGCCTATCGCCTCGGTCCCGGACGGGTGTCGGGCTGGACCGACGCCAGCCACGCCGTTCCGGCGCAGTACGTGGCCGCGCTGGCGCGCGCCGGCGGCCGCGCTCTGGTCCTCGCTGCGCCGGATCCGGCGCCGGCCTCGGAGATCCTTGCTCCCTTCGACGGTCTGCTCCTGATCGGCGGTGGCGACGTGGAGGCGCATCGCTACGGGCGACAACCCCATCCCGCCGAGTACCTGGAGCCGGACCGTGACGAGCTCGAGCTCGCCATCGCCACAGAGGCGGTCCGCAGCGGGCTGCCAACCTTGGCGATCTGTCGCGGCGTCCAGGTCCTCAACGTGGCCCTCGGCGGCTCCCTGCACCAGCACCTCCCGGACGTGCCGTCGATGGCCGAGCACGGGCAGGCGCCGGTTGGTGACGCCATCGACCATTCCGTGCGCGTTGCCGAAGGAACGGCGCTGTCGGAGATCGGTGGTCCTGTCCTCGCCGCCTGCAACTCCCAGCACCATCAGGGCATCGACCGTCTCGGCGCCGGCCTGACCGCCGTCGGGTGGACCGAGGACGGGCTGATCGAAGCCGTCGAGACGGTCGGCCCGGAAGGCTGGCGTCTGGGGTGGGCGCTCGGTGTGCAGTGGCACCCCGAGCGAACGGCGGCGACCGACCCGACGCAGCAGGCGCTCTTCGGTGCCCTCGTCGACCGGGCCAGGGCCCGGATGCACGCCCGGACCAGCCCGGCGGCAGGAAGCGGGCGAGCTGTCGGCTCTGCGCCACCAGCCGTCCCCCCTCGTCCCAGAGCTCTCCGTCTTCTTCCACGTAGCCGCCCGTGAGCAGGCGCGACGCGAACTGGGCCAGGTGCCAGGTCGTCCGGGGGCGGCCCCGCCAGTGCACCGTCAGCTCGAGGGTCGGCGCACCTCCGCCGAGGAAGGTCGAGAAGATGGCCGGCGGCCACGAGTCCATCACCAGGGGCACCGCCAAGGCGTCGAGGTCACGGTCCGCCAGCCTGACCCAGCCCCCGCTCCGCGCCGGCCCTGGCGTCGATCGCCCGAAGAGGTGGTCCTCGGGCGAGGCCACCCGGTACCGGAACCGCTCGAGGAAGGTCATGTCCGGCGCCGACGGGTGGTCCAGCTCCATGCAGTCTTCCGGGTCGGGCACGGCAGGTGCCTCGGGCTGGAAGTCGATTGGCGTCGGCTCCCGCCAGTGGCCGAAGGTGACGAGGGCGGCGGCGACGGCGTGGTCGTCCTGCTCGAGACGGGCGCTCACCGTGGCATGGGTGCGCCCGACGCGGACGAGCTCTGTCGCCACGACGGCGGGCCCCCGGGTGGGGCGCTGCACGTAATGGACGGTCATGGTGAGCGGGTCAGGCGCAGGAGCCTCGGATCTCATGGCGCCCAGGACGAAGCTGGCCAGGTAGCCGCCGTTGATGCCGGCCCCGATGTTCCACCGGTCGCTCAGCCGGCCCTGCCAGCGACCGCGGCCCAGGGAGTCGAGGCTGACGTCTTCGTCGAGGGCGGCCACGGCGTAACGGTAGTGGCGGGCTGTCCGACTTGACCACGTGGTCAAGTAGTCTGAGGGCATGACCGTCACCGAGGTCCCCCGCACCGACGAGCAGGTCCGCCAGGCAGTGGTGGCGTGGCTCAGGGCGAGCCTGCCGCCGACATGGGTCGCGGCCATCGACACCGGTGACGCGGCCGAGCTCCAGCGTGCCCGCGCACTGGTTGGCTACGACGAATGGTGCGCCCGCCTCGGCGAGGCCGGCTGGGCGACTCCGACCTGGCCCCGTGAGTACGGCGGCGCCGGCCTGGAGCCGAGCCAGGCCCGGATCGTGAACGAGGAGCTGACTCGCTACAAGGTCCCCCGGTCCTTCAACGTGATCGGGATCGGGATGGGCGGACCGACGATCTTGCACTGGGGGACCGAGGAGCAGCGACAGCGGTACCTGGCGCCCATGGCCCAGCACCGCGAGATCTGGTGCCAGCTGTTCAGCGAGCCCGGCGCCGGCTCCGACGTCGCCGGACTGTCCACCCGGGCCGTCCGGGATGGCGACGAGTGGGTGGTCAGCGGCCAGAAGGTGTGGACGACCCTCGCCCACATCGCGTCCTTCGGCATGCTGGTGGCCCGCAGCGACCCGGATCAGCCCAAGCACAAGGGCCTCACCTACTTCATCGTCGACATGAAGGCGCCCGGGGTCGAGGTGCGGCCCCTGCGCCAGATGACCGGCGATGCCGAGTTCAACGAGGTCTTCTTCGCCGAGGTCCGCATCCCCGACAGCGCTCGCGTCGGACCCGTCGGGGAGGGGTGGGCCGTGGCCACCACCACGCTCATGAACGAGCGGGTCGCCCTGTCGGGAGCGGGCAGCGCCAGCGGTGAGAGCGTCGGAGGCGGCCCCGTCGACGGGCTCGTCGGCGTGGCGCGCAAGCTCGGTCGGTGGGGGGACCCCGTTCTCCGCCAGCGCCTCATGCAGGCTGTCATCGAGAGCCGGGTGGTGAAGATCACGAATTTCCGGGCCGCCGCCGCCCGCCGGGCCGGTCGGCAGCCGGGACCCGAGGGCTCGATCACCAAGCTCTTCGCCGCCGAGCACAACCAGCGGGTGCAGGAGCTCGCCGTCGAGCTCCTGGGTGCCCGGGCGATGGCCTGGCCACGCTCGGACGACGAGGCGGGGTCGACGGTTCGGGGGTTCCTCCGCTCACGCGCCAACACCATCGAGGGCGGCACGTCGGAGATCATGCGCAACATCCTCGGGGAGCGGGTGCTGGGCCTACCCAAGGAGCCGGCGGTCGACCGTGACCTGCCCTGGAAGGACATCCCCAGGTCGCAGTAGGCGTTCGCGTAGCCAGCGACCAGGATCCCAGATCGCAGGTCGTCGAGAGGGATCAGGCCGGCCCGTGCCGGTCCCGCTCCCTGCGCAGCACACGCTGCCCCGCAGGTCCAGGAGATGGCCTACCCGGACGTCGACCCAGCTGGCTCATGGGGCCACCCCCTGGGCAGGAGAAAATCTAAGTGTTGACTTGTCAAGGAAGCTTCCAGGGCCTTATAGTGGTGTCGTAGTTGGGTGTCATCAGTGATCAGACGAAAGGAGACCACGATGCTGATGCGCACCGATCCTTTCCGGGACCTGGATCGTCTGACCGAACAGGTCTGGGGTTGGAACGGCCGAAGCCGGCCGGCGAGCATGCCAATCGACGCCTACCGGCGTGGAGACAGCTTCGTCGTCCAGTTCGACATCCCCGGCGTCGATTCCGAGTCGATCGAGCTCACGGTGGAGCAGAACGTGCTCACCCTGAAGGCGGAGCGCAGCCGCCCCGTGAGCGAGGGAGACGAGGTCATCATGTCGGAGCGCCCGTGGGGCACCTTCACCCGCCAGCTGTTCCTGGGTGAGACCCTCGACACGGACCACATCGACGCCCACTACGAGGCCGGCGTGCTGACCTTGAAGCTTCCCGTGGCGGAGCAAGCGAAGCCACGTCGGGTCGCGGTGACGAGCGGCGAGAGCCGCAAGGCGATCGACGTCTAGTTCGTCTGGATCGTGCGGCGGGTGGTGATCGAGCCGCCCGCCGCCCTGTCGTAAGCGGCCGTCGTTCTGTGCCGGCGCGTAGCCCGCGCGACGACTGCATCACGTCGCAGCTGGGCCGCCCAGGTCCGGGTCCAGGACGCCGATCCGCGCCAGCCAGCGGCCCACCTCGCCAGAAACGTTGCGTCCTGTCGCTGCAGGCGGTGCATCCGGGTAGCGCATGATCTTGTC
>VAWP01000022.1 GCA_005888295.1 Actinomycetota bacterium | reverse complement strand
ATCACGCAACATGTTCGTCACCCGGGCCTCGAGGAACCGCCACGATCCGTCGATGTGCCTTCCTCGGTAGCGAGTCACCTCGAACTCGGACTCACCGAGGAACAGTCTCCGTATCACATCGGTGAAGGAGCTCCGGTCATCGGGGTGAACGAGATGAGCCTGACGGCTGAGCAGCGCCGTGGTCTCGTAGCCGAGGTTGCTCTCGGGCTCGGAGCTGAGCCGCTGGACGTCGCCGTGCTTGTCGAGGATGAAGTAGTTCTCCGAGGAGGTGCCCAATACCGATCGGAGCCTCGCTTCGTTTGCCCGCGACGCCTCCTCGTGCTGACGGTGATTGGTCACGTCGATGACGGTGACCACGTTGTCGCTGCCCACGTTGTTGATCGTTATCGAGACCCAGATGATGCGGCCGTCCTGGCGACGCATGGGGACGTCGAACCCGGTGAACTCACCGTGCTCACGGACCTGCCGACGGAGGTCTTCGAGATCCGCTGCGTCGAAGGAGAGCCTGGCCAGCGGCCCGCTGCTGATCATGGCTTCGGGCGAGGCGTAGCCCAGCATGTTCGCCAGCGCCTCGTTGACAGCGAGCAGGCGTCCGCCCGGCGCCGTGTAACACAGCCCGACGGCTGCCTTGTCGAACAGCGCGCGGAAGCAATCCTCTTCTGCCTGGGCCTGGCGCGGAGTCGACATCAGATGCATTCCAGGGTACAGGTTTGGGTGAAAATGTTAAGAGATCCGTGGTCGGGGAAAGGGCATATCGGGCTCGGTTCGCAGGTTGTGTCGGGATCAAACGGCGGCCCGGAGTCGTGAGCGCTGACGGGCCGAACCACTTCAGTGTCTGGGCCCCAGAGGCCGGGCGGGTCGAGCTCCTGCTCGACGGGCGGGCAGTCTCGTTCACCCGCGGCGCACGCGGCTGGTGGTCTGTCGATGTCGACGGCGCAGGACCGGGCACCGACTACCAGCTGTCGGTCGACGGTAGCGACGGGCTTCCGGATCCGCGGTCGGCGTGGCAACCGAGCGGCGTTCACGGACCGTCGCGGGTGGTCGATCACGAGCGCTTCCGGTGGACAGATCGGCATTGGCGCGGGATCGACCTGTCGTCGTCGGTGATCTACGAGCTGCACGTCGGGACGTTCACCGACGCCGGCACCTTCGACGCCGCCATCGCACGCCTCGACCACCTGGTAGGTCTCGGAGCGACGGCCGTGGAGCTGCTCCCCGTGGCCGAGTTCTCCGGGGAGCGGGGGTGGGGCTATGACGGCGTGGACCTGTATGCACCCCACCACGCCTACGGCGGACCCGACGGCCTCAAGCGTCTCGTCGACGCGTGCCACGGGCGCGGCCTTGGCGTGCTGCTCGACGTCGTGTACAACCACCTCGGCCCCGAGGGCAACTACGTCGGGTGCTTCGGCCCGTACATCGCCGACCAGCACACGACTCCGTGGGGACCGGGGATCGACCTGGACAGCTCGTCGAGCGCTGAGGTCGATGAGTTCTTCGTCGAGAACGCCCTGATGTGGTTGCGCGACTACCACGTCGACGGGCTGCGCCTCGATGCCGTGCACGCCCTGGCGGACAGTGCGGCGATGTCGTTCCTCCAGCGGCTCTCCCGCCGGGTCGACGAGCTGGCGGGAGAGCTCGGTCGCCCGCTCGTGCTGGTGGCCGAGAGCGACCGGAACGATCCCCGCATCGTGCAACCGCGCCACGACGGGGGGGCGGGGCTCGACGGATGCTGGAGCGACGAGTTCCACCATGCCCTGCACGCCGTGCTCACCGGAGAGCGACACGGCTACTACTGCGACTTCGGGTCCCTCCAGTCGCTCGCCACGGCCCTTCGGCAGTCCTACGTCCACGACGGGACGTGGTCGGCCTACCGCGGCGGCGTCCACGGCGGGCCGCTGCCGCCCGGGATCCCGGGTCATCGCTTCGTGGTGTGCACCCAGAGCCACGATCAGGTCGGCAACCGGCCGGAGGGCGAGCGCACGGCAGCGCTCGTGAGCGTGGGACGGTTGAAGGTGGGTGCCGCTCTCCTGCTCACGTCGTCCTTCGTCCCGATGCTGTTCCAAGGTGAGGAGTGGGGAGCGTCGACGCCCTTCCAGTACTTCAGTGATCACGGCGACCCCGAGCTCGGACGCCTCGTCGCCGAAGGTCGGAGGCGGGACCTGCGCCACTTCGGCTGGCCAGTTGGGAACGTGCCCGATCCTCAGGACCGGCTGACCTTCGAGCGGTCGAGGCTCGACTGGAGCGAGCTCGGCCGGCCGCCGCACCGCGACATCCTCGACTGGTATCGCCGGCTGATCGAGCTGCGACGATCGGTGCCGGAGCTACGCGACGGTCGCCTGGACCGGACCGTCGTGACCGTCGAGAACGAGCACAGCCTGGTGGTCAGGCGGGGGCGGGTCATCGTCGCCTGCAACCTCGGCGAGCACGCAACGGTCATCGAGGCGGATGGTGCGCTGTCCATGCGCTCGGACGAGGGCGTCGGCGTCGAGGCCGGTCGCCTCCACCTCCCGCCGGACAGCGTGGCCATTCTCATGGCCGGCCCGGGAGGCCGGCCGGAGAGCATGGCCGGCCCGGGAGGCCGGCCGGAGGGCGCCGGGGGCTCCCGCTAGCCTGGCCCGCATGGCGAGCCTCGTGCTGCGGGGGGCGAACGTGGTCGATGGCACAGGTGCCGGCCCCGTGCGAGAAGGCGTGATCGCCGTGGAGGGCGAGCGGATCGCCCAGGTGGGTGGGCGCCCGCCGACGGGCGTGGAGCTGGATCTTGGCGGTCTCACCGTCGTCCCCGGTCTCATCGACGCCCATGCCCACCTGACCCTGGTCGACCTGGCCGACCTCAGTGGCCGGCGCACGCCCGTGGCCGTCACGGCGGCCCGGATCTTCCACGTCTGCGACGTGGCCCTCGACTCGGGCTTCACCACGGTCCGCGACGCGGGCGGAGCCGACGGCGGGCTGGCCGACGCCACGAGGCTCGGTCTGGTCCGAGGCCCGCGCATCCTCCCCTCCGGCCCCATCCTCTGCCAGTCGGGGGGTCATGGAGATCTTCGCGACCCGTTCGACCATCACGGCCGTGACGAGGGCCTACCCGGCCTCGTCCAGGCCTCCATGAGGATCGACGGCGCGGACAGCGCCCGGCTGGCGGCACGCGAGGTCTTCCGCCGGGGCGCCACCCAGCTGAAGGTGGCGGTGTCGGGAGGCGTCGTCTCCTCGACCGACCGCATCGAGGACGTCCAGCTCACGGTGGAGGAGCTGCGCGCCGTGGTGGCCGAGGCCCAGGCCCGCGAGACCTACGTGCTGGCTCACGCACACAACGTCGGCGGGATCCGCAACGGGCTGGCGGCCGGCGTCCGCAGCTTCGAGCACGCCAGCCTGCTCGACGAAGACACCGCGCATGCGATCGCGGCCGCCGGCGCCTACGTCGTGCCCACTCTGGCCGTGCTGCACCTCATGGAGCTCGAATGGCAGGAGTGGGGGCTCCCGGAGGCGGTGCTGCCTCGCCTGGAAGGACTCGAAGACGCCATGAGCCGCTCGGTGAAGCTCGCCGCCGCCGCCGGTGTCCCCCTGGGATCGGGCTCCGATCTCCTCGGACCCGAGCAGCGCCATCGCGGGATGGAGCTGACGCTCAAGTCGCGCCTCCTCGGGCCGATGGAGGCGCTCGTGTCGGCCACCCGGACCAACGCCGAGCTCCTCGAGCGAGCGGACGACATCGGCACCATCACCGAAGGCAAGCTGGCGGACCTGGTCGCCTTCGACGGCGACCCTCTTCAGGACCCCGAGCTGTTCGATCAGCCCGAGCGCATCGTCCTGGTCGTGCAGAGCGGGAAGGTCGTCAAGGACCTGCGGGCCTGACTGCCGAGGGTGCCGGGGGCGCAGCGGGCACGAGCAGCTCGTCGAGCAGCTGGCCGTACTGGATGAGATGACGGTCCCCCATGAAGAGATCGAGGACCCGTTGGCGCGCCTCCCGTCCGAGCCGGCTCCGCTCGCGAGGGTCACGGAGCAGGCCGTTCACGATCGCACCAAAGGCCTGCAGATCAGTCGGGTCGGGGAGCAGGCGTCCGCTCTCGCCGTCGACGATCTGATCGTTGATGCCGCCCACGGCGCTGGCCACGACGGGCCGCGTCTTCCACATGGCCTCGGCCACGGTGAGCCCGAACCCCTCGACGAGGCTCTTCTGGACGACGACCGCGGCGTGGCGCTGGAGCGCGTTGACCATCGCCGCGTTGGCCTCGACGTCGCCCATGGGGAGGCGTACCAGACGGACCCGCCGACGCTGGTCGGGGGCCAGCTGCCGCCAGCCCTCCAGGCACTCGCCGTAGACCGCGAGCGCCTCCGGATCGTCGGCGACACCCTTGGCCTCCGGGCCGGCCAGGACGAGGTTGGCACCGGCGTCCCCGCCGACGTGCTCGGCGAAGCCGCACATCACCCCGAACATGTCCTTGAGGCGGTCCCACCGTGAGACCTGCACGACGACGGGAGCGCTGGGGTCCAGGCGGCCGCCCTCGGCGACGATGTCGGCGACATCGGTGACGGTGCCCGGCAGGCCGTCGCGGTGCATGAACTCGGGCGCCGCCGTGGCGGCGGTGTCGGGCAGGAGGCCGATCCGGGCGAGGATCGACTGCACGGCGCCCGGCGCCAGCTCCTGGTTCTTGGCCGAGAAGGGGTCGATGGACGGAGGGATGATGTGGACGCGACCGTCGTCCAGCCAGCTCGGCGGGTAGGTAGCCCGGGAGAAGATGAAGGCGTCGGCGTCCTCGAGGTACGGCGCGAGGAAGTTCCATGCGCCGACGACGAAGGGGTTGTCGCGATCGTCGGCACCCACGTGGCAGCGCCAGATCACCACGGCGCCGGCCCGCTTCATGGGTCTGATCAAACCGGTCGTCTGGGGATCGTGGAGGATGACCACGTCTCCGGGCCGCACCCTGGCCGCCAGGTCTGCCTCGTTGTCGCCGAGCGTCCGCTCGTAGACCCGGCGCTCGGCCGACCCGAGCTCGCCACCGTCTCCCGGCACACCGTGCAGCCAGTTGTGGAGACGCTTGGTGACGGCGAAGAACTCGGGCACGCCGTGGATCACGAGCCACCGGGTGTCGACACCGCCCCCGCGCGCGTAGGCGAGCAGCACCTCCAGCATCTCGGCGACACCCCCACCCTGGGCGGTGGAGTTGACGTTCCACACCGTCCGGCCCTGCAGGACGCGGTTGGTCGCCTCGGCCTGGGCAGCCAGCTGCGTGATCCGCTTGTCGCCGAGGAGGACGGCCGCCGTGTCGAGCTGCACGGCCTCGATGAGCACCTCTTGCATGGTGGACACCTACCCGGGACGCTTGCCGCTCGCGGGGCGCGAGCGAAAGGCCCTTGATTTTGACGGAGACACGGATGATTTCGTGACGTCCATCCCCTCCACCTCTCTGCCCTGTCGCCATGTTGCACCGCGCACGGCCCCAGAGGGCGGATTTCCACGTCCCAGCGGCCTTCCGGTCAGGTCCCGGAGAAGACGTCGGCTCGCCACGTCCCCGTGAGGGGGACGGCGCTCAGGGCGGCCCCGGCCCGTAGGAGCCAGCCGAGGGTGGTGTCGTGGTCCTGGTCCGCTGGCACCATGATCACCAGGCCCCGGCGAGGATGATCCTGGCGCACCCGCCAGCCGGTGGGCACCTCGACCCCGAGGGAGGCGAGCCGGGAGACGGCTCGGGGCCCGGCGGCGTGCTGCACGCCGATCGACACCGGATCCCGCCGGTCCCCCCGCCACTTGCCCGGCATCCACGTGCAGATCGGCACGGCGGGACCGCTGGCCGAGAAGATCCCGAACAGCGAGGATCCCTCGGGTACCTCGCTGTCGTCGTCGACGCGAGGGTGGAAGTTGATCCATCCGCCACGACCGCCGCGGCTCCCGGCGACGCCGTCCATGCGGGCCACCACCCCGGACCGGGTACCGGGTTCGAACTCCAGTTGCTCAGCCGCGGGAGCCACCGCCACCAGTGTGTACCCGTGGCTCAGGCCAGTCCGACCGCCCGGGCGGCGACGAAGAGGGCGATGACGAGCAGCACGGCCATGGCGATCGTGCACAGCAGCTCGTAGCCCCGCCGCCGCAAGCCGAATATGCCGATGGCCTGCGCCAGCAGCAGGGCCACCACGAACGCCCCGATGGCCAGCAAGCCCTGTCCTACCGTCCCGCCTGCGGCGCCAGGCGGGACGGGCCGCAGGCGCGAGCGGGACGGGTGGTCAACTGCTGGGGCCGGCGGCGACGCTCTCGGTCGGGACCTCGAGCTTCACCTCTCCGGCCTCCTCGGGACCGGCGGTGCCGAGCATCGGCCCCTCGCCCGACGGGTCGAGGATGCCCCCCTCGGCCCAGGTGTAGCGCCCGCTCAGGACGGCCTGGGCGGCGGCGTAGTTGTCTGCGTCGTCGTTGTGCCACAGCTCGTCGAAGAGCCGGTCGACGCGGCGGCGGGCGCCCTTGCAGAACAATGCGGCCAGCTCGAGGGCGCTGGCCGCGTCCACCTCGCCGTCGTCGGCCAGCATCTGGGCCCGCACGCAGGCGGCGCTCATGGCGTAGAGCTCGGCGCCGATGTCCACGATGCGGCCGAGGAAGCCCTGCTTTCGCTCGAGCTTGCCCTGCCAGCGGGACATGCCGTAGAAGGTCGACCGGGCGAGCTTGCGACTGGAACGCTCGACGAATCGCAGGTGGGTCGCCAGTGCGCCGAACTCGGCGAAGCTGCGCGGGGACTGCCCGTGCCCGACGACGAGGCGCGGCAGCCACTTGCCGTAGAAGGCGCCCGCCTTGGCCGCCGTCCTGGCCTTGGTCCGCGTGTCGGCCGCGGGGTCGATGATGGCGCCGGCGACGGCGAGGTGCTGGTCGACCGCCTCGCGCGCGATGAGGAGCTTCATGATCTCCGACGATCCCTCGAAGATCCGGCAGATCCGCAGGTCGCGAAGAATCTGCTCGGCCGGGACCGGCTTCTCGCCGCGGGCCTGGAGCGAGGCGGCCGTCTCGAAGCCGCGACCGCCCCGGATCTGGACCATCTCGTCGGCGACCTGCCAGGCCATCTCGGAGCAGTACAGCTTGGCCAGCGCGGCCTCGATGCGGATGTCGTGCTCCTCGGCGTCGGCCAGAAGGCTCGACAGCTCCACCACGGCTTCCTGCGCGAACGTCAGGCCGGCGATGAACGCGATCTTCTCGGCTACCGCCTCGTGCTTGCCGATGGGCATGCCCCACTGGACGCGCTCGTTGGCCCAGTCCCTCACGATCTTGAGCGAGAGCTTCGAGGACGACGCGCAGATGGCGGGGAGCGACAGACGACCGGTGTTGAGCGTCTGGAGGGCGACCTTCAGCCCGCGGCCCTCGCCCCCGACGACGTCCTCGGCCGGAACGAGGACGTTCTCGAACCGGGTCACGCCGTTCTCGATGCCGCGCAGCCCCATGAACTGGTTGCGGTGCAGCACCTTCACCCCGGGCGCGTGGGCGTCGACGATGAAGGCGGTGATACCCCCGCGGTGTCCCTCCGAGCGCGGGACGTTGGCCATCACGACGAGGAGGTCGGCGATCACCCCGTTGGTCGTCCAGAGCTTCTGACCGTTGATGAGGTACGAGCTCCCGTCCTCGGTCGGCACGGCGCTGCACTGCATGCGGGCAGGATCACTGCCCACGTCCGGCTCGGTGAGCAGGAAGGCGCTGATCTCGTTCCGGGCCACCCGGGGCAGGTACTTGCGCTTCTGCTCGGGAGTGCCGAACAGCTTGAGCGGCTGCGGCACCCCGATCGACTGATGGGCACTGAGCAGGGTGCTGAGGGCGGAATGACAGGTGCCGGCCATGGCCAGGGCGCGGTTGTAGTAGACGTTGGTGAGACCGAGGCCGCCGTACTCCTCGTCGATCTTCATGCCGAGGGCGCCGAGGTCGCACAGCCCCTTCACGACGCTGTCGGGGATCTTGGCGTCTCGCTCGATGACCGCGGGGTCGACCTCAGTACGCAAGAAGGCCTCGAGCCGGGCGAGGAAGGCGTCGCCCTTGGCTCGGGCCTGGGCGGACGGACGCGGGTGGGGATGGACCAGATCCAGCTGGAACCGGCCCAGGAACAGCTCCTTGGCGAAGCTCGGCCGCTCCCATTCCTGCTGCCTGGCGGCCTCGGCGACGTCGCGGGACTGCTTCTCGGTGACCGCTCGCGTGTTCAAGGCGTTGACCCTCCTCGATCCGGGCGACAAACCCACGGCCTGGCGGCCCTCGCCCTGGTCTTGTACCCCCCGTCCAGGCTCCCATGTCGGGCCTGTCCATATTGCCAGCTACACCGCCAGACGGAGGGATCGAGCGGTCGTAGCATGGGTCCCATGACCACGGAACCAACGGCGCATCCTCCCTCCGACGGCGACCAGGAGGAGGCCCCGCGTTGGCGGGGTATCAACCATCTGGCCCTGGTCACGACGGACATGGACGCGACCGTGCGCTTCTACGACGGCGTGCTCGGCGCCCGGTTGGTGGCCGACCTCGGCAACAGGTCGTTCCGGCATTACTTCTTCGAGTTCGGCGCCGGCAATACGGTGGCGTTCTTCGAGTACCAGGGGGTGGAGCTGGAGCCGTTCGCCAAGCCGGCGGGGATCCCGGACCCACGAGCGGTCCAGTTCGATCACCTGTCGTTCAACCTGCCCGACGAGACCGCTCTGCTGGCTCTCAGGGACCGGTTGAAGGCGGCCGGATGTGAGGTTACCGACCTGGTCGATCACGGCTTCCTCCGCTCGATCTACTTCACCGACCCGAACGGGATCGCCCTCGAGGCCTCCTACTGGGTGACCGACCCCACGGGGCGGCCGGCCGACTACGCCGACGAGGGCCTCTTCGCCGACCCCGATCCGGTCCCGGCGGTACGCGAGCTGCGGTCCGAGGGCCGGGTGCGATCGGTCCCTGCGACCCGCCTGGTCTGACGGCCGGCGGCGGGGTTGGGGTCCCCACCGCTTCGGAGGAGGACGGGGATGGGGCCCCGTCCGGGGCGGCGAAGCCGCCAGCAGCCGAGCCGCCCCGGCCCGGACGCCGGGGTCCCGAGGCGGCTCGCCCTCGGGCTCTGGCGCGGGGCTCCCCACTAACGTGAGCCCGTCCCAGCGAGGTCGGAGGATCGTGATGGAGGAAGGCCACGGCGTGGCCGTGCAGGGCCCGGTCGAGGCGCCGGCGGCGCATCCGCTCGATCCCCTGTCGGCGGACGAGATCGCCGCGGCCTGCGCCATCGTGAAGGAGTCCCGCCGGCTCGAGGACGACGTCAGGTTCCCCTGGGTCACCCTCCACGAGCCGCCCAAGGACGTCGCCTGGGGCCATCGGCCCGGCACGGAGGTCGACCGTCGGGCCGAGGTGGCCGTCTGCGAGCGGACCAGCGGCACCGTGCACGAGGCCGTGGTGTCGATCACCCACTCGACCGTCCTCTCGTGGCGATCGGTGCCCGGTGCCGTCCCCCCGCTGCTCGTGGACGAGCTCGTCTTCGCCTTCCAGGCGGTCAAGGCCGACACTCGGTGGCAGGAGGCGATGCGGCGCCGAGGGATCACGGACTTCGAGCTCGTTCAGGTGGACCCGTGGCCAGCCGGCAACTTCGGGCTCGACGGGGAGGCGGGTCGCCGTCTCGTGCGCTGCGTCTCCTACGTGCGGACGCACCCGGCCGACAACGGCTACGCCCGTCCGATCGAGGGGCTCGTCGCCGTGGTCGACCTGGCGACGGCGAAGGTGATCGACCTCGTCGACAGGGAGGTCGTGCCCGTCCCGCAGGCGGCGGGCAACTACGACCCCGCCTCGGTCGGGGAGCTGCGAGGAGACCTGCGGCCGCTCGTCATCACCCAGCCCGAGGGACCGGGCTTCGAGGTCGAGGGATCGGAGATCCGCTGGCAGCGGTGGCGCCTGCGGGTATCGGTCCATCCCGTCGACGGCCTGGTGCTCCACACCCTCGGGTAGTCCCCTACGGCGACACCGCCACCAACCACTGGTGGAAGAACGCCTTCGACGTGGGCGAGTGGGGGCTGGGCAAGATGATGCAGAGCCTCACGCTCGGCTGCGACTGCCTGGGAGAGATCCGCTATCTCGACGCCGTCCTCAGTGACGACCGGGGCGGTGCCCGGACCATCGCCAACGCCGTGTGCATCCACGAGGAGGACTACGGGATCCTCTGGAAGCACGTCGACCTGTGGAGCGGCGCATCCGAGGTGCGGCGCTCCCGCCGCCTGGTGATCTCGTTCATCTCGACCGTCGGCAACTACGAGTACGGCTTCTACTGGTACCTCTACCTCGACGGCACCATCCAGCTCGAGGTGAAGCTGACCGGCATCATCCAGACGTCGGCGCGAGAGCCTGGTCGCCGGCCCGACTTCGGCGAGGTGGTGGGCCCTGAGCTGTACGCACCCAACCACCAGCACCTGCTGTGCGCCCGGCTGGACTTCGACCTGGACGGCACCGCCAACTCGGTCTACGAGATGGACGCGGTCGCCGAGCCTCGGGGGGAGGACAACCCGGAGCAAAGCGCCTTCCGCTCGCGGGCGACGCTGCTCACCACCGAGTCGGAGGCGAAGCGGACGATCGATCCCCTCGCCAGCCGCCACTGGAAGGTCGTCAACCCCACGTCGCTCAACGGCCTCGGCCAGCCCGTCGGCTACAAGCTGATCCCCGGCCAGTCCACCTGCCTGTTGGCGTCGCCGTCGTCGAGCGTCGGGCGCCGGGCGACCTTCGCCACCAAGAGCCTCTGGGTGACCCGGTTCGACCCTGACGAGCGCCACCCGGCGGGGGACTACCCGAACCAGAGCGGCGGCGGCGACGGGCTGCCGGCCTGGACGGCCGCCGACCGCCCGCTGGTGGACACCGACGTCGTCCTCTGGCACACCTTCGGCCTCACCCATGTGCCCCGACCCGAGGACTGGCCGGTCGCTCCCGTCGAGTACGCGGGCTTCGTCCTCAAGCCGGCCGGCTTCTTCGACCGCAATCCCGCTCTCGACGTACCGCCGACGACGAACGGGCACTGCAGCAGCGGAGGTTGATGCCGTTCCACATCTGGTCGAAAGTGGGCGCCTCGTCCGTCGCGGCCGCGCCCACTTTCGACAAGATGTGGAACGCGCGCGACGTACCGGGGCGCGCCGATGATGCACGCGGCGGCCAGGTTCCCCGACAGCCGGGTCCGTAGAATCGTGCCGATGCGTACCCGCGGCGCCAGCGACGCTCGGGTGGATCGCGTCCTGACGCTTCCCAACGTCGTCACAGCGGCCCGTCTCGCCGCCGTCCCCGTCTTCCTGTGGCTGTTGTTCGCTGTGCAGGACCGGGTGGCCGCGGCTGCCCTGCTGGCGGTGCTCGGAGCCACGGACTGGATCGACGGCTGGCTCGCCAGGCGGCTCGGTCAGGTGTCCACCCTCGGCAAGGTGCTGGACCCGGTGGCCGACCGCGTCCTGCTCGGTGTGGGCGTGTCGGCCATCATGGTCGACGGCTCCGTGCCGCTGTGGCTCGGAGCCGCCGTGCTGGCACGCGAGGCGCTCGTATCGGCCGCGGTCCTGGGCCTGGCCGCGCTCGGGGCGGCACGGATCGACGTGGTCTGGGTGGGCAAGGCCGGCACCTTCGGGATGATGGTCGCATTCCCGCTGTTCCTCGTGGCGGGGCCGTCGGCCACCTGGCCCAACGCCGCACTGGTGGCCGCCCCGGGAGGGCGGCCCGACGGAACGGCCGCCCCGGGAGGGCGGCCCGACGGAACGGGCGGCCCAGGACGGCTCCAGGAGACGGGCGGGTAGGGTCGAGCCCGTGAAGGCGGTCATCATGGCGGGCGGGGAGGGCACGCGCCTGCGCCCGCTGACCTCCAATCAGCCCAAGCCGATGCTGCCCATGGTGAACCGTCCGATGATGGAGCACATCGTGGGGCTGCTGCGGGAGCACGGTTTCGACGACATCGTCGTCACCGTGGCTTTTCTGGCCAATGCGGTGCGGACCTATTTCGGTGACGGCTCGGAGTTCGGCGTGCGGATGGTCTACGCCACCGAGGAGACGCCGCTCGGGACTGCCGGCTCGGTGCTCAACGCGAGGGACGAGCTGGACGAGCGCTTCCTCGTGATATCGGGCGACGTGCTCACCGACATCGACCTGTCGGCGGTGATGGCGTTCCACGAGCAGCGCCAGGCCCTGGTCACCATCGGCCTCAAGGCGATGGAGAACCCCCTCGAGTTCGGCATCGTGATCACCAACGAGGACGGCTCGATCGACCGCTTCCTCGAGAAGCCCACCTGGGGCCAGGTGTTCAGCGACACCGTCAACACGGGGATCTACGTGTTGGAGCCCGAGGTGTTCGAGTTCATCGAGTCGGGCCGGCCGGTTGACTTCTCTGGTGAGGTCTTCCCGGCTCTGCTGGCTGCGGGCGAGCCGATCTTCGGCTACGTCGCCGACGGCTACTGGGAGGACGTCGGCAACGCCGAGGCGTACGTGCGGGCCCACCAGGACGTCCTCGACAAGAGGGTGGAGATCGACGTCCCCGGGTTCTCGCTCCGGCCCGGCGTGTGGATCGGCGAGGGCGCCGAGGTGCACCCGTCGGCCCGCATCGACGGGCCCGTGGTGATCGGCGACTACTGCCGCATCGGGCCCGGCGCCCACGTCGCCGACCATTCGGTGCTGGGGGGCAACGTGCTCGTGGGTCCGGACGCCACCCTGCAGCGGGCCATCGTCCACGAGAACGCCTACCTGGGGCAGGGCGTGAGCCTGCGTGGCTGCGTCCTCGGGCGGGCCAACGACCTCCGTCAGGGGGTGCGGTGCGAGGAGGGCGTGGTCCTGGGCGACGAGTGCTTCGTCGGCGAGCAGGCGGTGATCAACCCGGGGGTCAAGGTCTACCCGTCGAAGACCGTCGAGGCCGGTGCCACCGTCAGCTCCTCGATCGTCTGGGAGTCACGGGGCACCCGGAGCCTGTTCGGACGGGTGGGTGTGACGGGGCTGGCCAACGTCGACATCAGTCCTCAGCTGGCCGTGCGCATGGCGATGGCCTACGCCACCACGCTCAAGCGGGGGACCACGGTGACGACGTCGCGCGACTCGAGCCGAGCAGCCCGGATGCTGAAGCGCGCCATCATGGTCGGCCTCAACGCGGCGGGCGTGAACGCCGACGACCTGGAGGTCGCCACCCTTCCGGTCACCAGGTTCCAGGTCCGCAGAGGGGCGAGCCAGGGAGGTATCAGCGTCAGGCTGTCCCCGGGCGACCCGCAGGCGGTCCTGATCCGGTTCTTCGACGACGCCGGCGTCGACATCGACGAGACCACCCAGCGCAAGATCGAGCGGTTCGTGCACCGCGAGGACTTCCGACGGGTGCCGGCCGCCGAGATCGGGGAGCTGGGCTTCCCGCCGAGGACCCTCGAGTTCTACACGGCGGCGCTCATGGACAGCATCGACCTCGAGGCCGTGCGAGCCACCCGGTTCAAGCTCGTCGTCGACTACGCCTACGGCACGGCGAGCTTCGTGATGCCGAACGTGCTCGCCCGCTTGGGAGCGGACGTCCTGGCCGTCAACCCCTACGCGTCGACCGAGGGGGCGGTGGCGTTCGACCGGGACACGCACGCCCTCCAGGTGAGCCAGCTGGTCAAGACCTCGGGGGCCCACCTCGGCGCCGTGATCTTCCCGGACGGCGAGCGACTGGTCATCGTGGACGACGCTGGCCACGTGCTGAGCGACGACGAGGCCCTCCTCGCCCTGTTGCGGCTGGTGGTGACCACACGCGATCGAGCCCGGGTGGCGCTACCGGTCGTGGCCAGCCGCGCCGCCGAGGCCATCTGCGCCGAGGGCGGCGCCGAGATCGTCTGGACCAAGACGTCCACGGCGCACCTGATGGAGGTCGCCTCGGCGGACCAGGCCGACTTCGCCGGCGGCCGGGAGAGCGGGTTCGCCTTTCCGGCCTTCCTTCCCGCCTACGACGCCGCCGCCACGGTGGTCAACCTCCTGGCCATGCTGGCCGGCACCGGGCTGCGGCTGTCGAAGGTGGTCAGCCAGTCCTCGCCGGTGCACCTGGCCCACCAGCGGGTCATCACGCCCTGGGAGCAGAAGGGTCTGGTCATGCGGACCCTGGTGGAGAATCTCAAGGACCGGGAGCTGGTCCTGGTCGACGGGGTGAAGGTGCTGGAGGATCACGGGTGGGCCCTGGTGCTGCCCGATCCCGAGCAGCCGGTCACCCACGTGTGGGCGGAGGGGTCCGACGACCGGGCTGCGTCGACGCGTGCCGACGGGTACGCATCGCTCGTGCGCGAGCTGCTCCGCTAACGGGCCGGTAGCCCGGCCCGGAGGAGCCGGCTCGGTGTGAGAGGCGCCTGGCCGGATCGGGTAGCTTCCTGCCATGAACGTGCCCGACGGCCTCCGGTACACGTCCGACCACGAGTGGGCCCGTCTCGAGGACGGCAAGGTGCGGGTCGGCATCACCGACTACGCCCAGGACGCGCTGGGTGACGTGGTGTTCGTCCAGCTTCCCGAGCAGGGCGCCACGGTCGAGGGATCGGCGGTGTTCAGCGAGGTCGAGTCGACGAAGTCGGTCTCGGACATCTACGCGCCGGTGGCGGGTGTGGTGGTCGAGGTCAACACCGAGCTGGCCGACGCGCCGCAACGTGTCAACGAGGACCCCTACGGCGAGGGGTGGATCTGCGTGATCGAGCCGCGGGACGCCGGGGACCTCGCCGGCCTTCTCGACGCGGAGGCCTACCGTCGGCTGATCTCGAGTTGAGCCCGGTCCCTGCCCGGTGAGCGCCGGACCGTCAAGGAGTACGGTGGACGCCGATGTTCTGCAATAACTGCGGGCACCGCAATCCGGAGGACGCCAAGTTCTGCTCGTCGTGCGGAGCGGTGCTGCCCACCTCCGCCGACGACACGACCGTGACGTTCCTGCCCGTCGAGGGCGGCGGAGAGACGGCCGAGGAAGAGGTCGGCGTCACGCTCCCGGAGCTGCCGCAGGGCACGGGCATGCTCGTGGTCAAGCGCGGTCCCAACGCCGGCTCGAAGTTCATGCTGGATGCGGACGTCACCCGGGCCGGTCGTCACCCCGAGAGCGACATCTTCCTCGACGACATCACCGTGTCCCGTCGCCACGCCGAGTTCGCCCGGCGCGAACGTGGTTACCTTGTGC
Organism: Actinomycetota bacterium; assembly: GCA_005888295.1. Taxonomy (GTDB): domain Bacteria; phylum Actinomycetota; class Acidimicrobiia; order Acidimicrobiales; family AC-9; genus AC-9. The sequence continues at coordinate 11,369 of VAWP01000022.1, read as the reverse complement.
GCGACGTGGGTTCGCTCAACGGCACCTATCTGAACCGGGAGCGGATCGAAGAGGCGGAGCTGGCGAGCGGTGACGAGGTCCAGATCGGTAAGTTCAAGCTTGTCTATCTGGCGGGAGCGGCGGAAGGGTAGGGGGTCGGGGCTTGGCGGAGCGAACGTATCTCTCGATCGGGGACGTGCTGTCCCTGCTGAAGGGTGAGTTTCCGGACATCACCATCTCGAAGATCAGGTTCCTGGAGAGCCAGGGTCTCCTCGACCCCGAGCGAACGCCGTCCGGCTACCGGAAGTTCTACGAGGAAGACGTCGACCGGTTGCGCTGGATACTGCGCCAGCAGCGGGAGAACTTCCTGCCCCTCAAGGTCATCAAGGGCCGTCTCGGCGGCAACGGCGGCAATGGCGGCAACGGCGGCACGTCCGCTCATTCCGAGAGCGAGCGTGGTGCCGGCGTCGGCGCGGGGGTGACGGCGGCGAGGTCGTCGATGGGCGCCACGCTCCGGCGAGGCGAGGGCGACCTGCCAGGTTCCCCGGCGGAGGGTGCCCCGCAGGATCCCCTCGCCGAGCAGCTGGCGCCGACCGCCGCGGGCCGGGCCGGCTCACGGCACCAGGGCGCGGACGACGACCGGACCGCCCGGGAGCCGGGCGCTCGGGAGCCGGCGGCGCGCACGTCGACCCGGACGTCGGCGCCCTCGGGGGCACCGGCATCGACCGCCAGGAACCACCTGGGAGTCCCGTCGCAGGCGCGGGCGGGGCGTCCCGGCACCGCCGACGCACCACCGGGTGAGGCGCGTGCCCCTGGTGCACCATCGGCCCGATCGGCGCCGCCGACGGCGCCCCCGGGAGGCGGGCCCGAGCAGGCCGCCCGCCCGGGAGGCGGGCCCGAGCAGACCGCCCGCCCGGGAGGCGGGCCGGAGCAGGCAGTCCGCCCGGGAAGCGGGCCCGACGAGACGGCCCGCCCGCGGGGCGAGCCCGAGAGCAGGGCAGGCCGGTCGGGACCGCCGGCGGCGTCCGAGGAGGACACCGGCGGTCCGCTGTCGATCGGCCTGTCGGGGGTGAACCTCACCGTCGAGGAGCTGGCCGGCGCCAGCGGGCTGAGCGAAGACGAGCTCGGCGAGCTCGAGCGCTACGGCTTGCTCGTGGGGCGCCCGATCGGCGACACGACCTACTACGACGAGGAGGCGTTGGCGATCGCCCGGCTGGCGGCGGGGTTTCGTCGGTTCGGCATCGAGGCGCGACACCTCCGGATGTACCGGACGGCGGCCGACCGCGAAGCATCCTTCTTCGAGCAGATCGTGATGCCACTGCTCAAGCAGCGCAACCCGGTGGCCAGACGGCGCGCCGTGGACACCCTGGCCGAGCTGGCGCGCCTCGGCCAAGGGCTTCGAGGCGCCCTCCTGCGCAGCGCCCTCAAGGACAACACCGGGGGGTGACACCGGCACCGGCCCGGGTCCTCATCGACGGCGACGAGCTGAGGACCGGGGTGGCCCGTCTGGGGGCGGAGCTGTCGGCGGCATACCCGCGGGGCATGGTGCTGGTGGCGGTGCTCAAGGGGAGCGTGTGCTTCCTGGCCGACCTGGTGCGTTTCGTCACCGTGCCCTGTGAGGTCGACTTCCTCGCCATCTCGTCCTACGCAGAAGGAACCGGCCGGGTGCGCATCGTGAAGGATCTGGACACCGACATCTCCGACCGGGATGTGGTGCTCGTCGAGGACATCGTGGACACCGGCCTCACGCTCACCTACATCCTCGGCGAGCTCGAGCGGCGGGGTCCGCGCTCGCTCGAGGTGTGCGCGCTCTTGGACAAGACCGCCCGTCGCATCGTGCCCACTCCGCTCCGGTTCGTCGGCTTCCCCATCGAGGACGAGTTCGTGCTCGGCTACGGTCTCGACTACGCCGAGCGCTATCGCAACCTCGACCAGGTCGTGGCCGGCGACCTCGCTGCGCTCCGGGCCGAGCCGGACGCGCATGTGGAAGAGCTGTTCTCACGCTAAGTTGCTCTCATGGTCGAGGTGCACTTGGCAGCCGTGCGGGTTGACCTCCAGTCGAACACGCCGGTGGTGCTGCTCCAGGAGACCGAGGGCGCCAGGCGAACGCTGCCGATCTTCATCGGGGCCCCCGAGGCCACGGCCATCGCCTTCGCCCTCCAGGGGGTGACGACCCCCCGACCGATGACCCACGACCTCATGCGGGACATGCTGGCGGCGCTGGGGGCCAGCGTGGAGCGGGTCGTGATCACCGAGCTGAGGTCGGCGACGTACTACGCCGAGCTGCAGCTCCAGATGGGTGACCAGAGCCCCACCGTGTCCAGCCGTCCCTCGGACGCCATCGCCCTGGCCGCCCGCCTCGGCACCTCCCTCTACGTGGCCGACGACCTCCTCGACGCCGAAGGTGTGGTCCTCCAGACCGAGGACGACGACGACGAGCCGGCAAATCCCGAGGAGCTGGTGGGCGAGTTCCGCCAGTTCCTGCAGAACATCCGGCCCGAGGACTTCAGCTCCTGAGCGCCCGGCCGGTGGCCGAGCGCGCCCGCCGGCCGCCCCGCTCCCGTTGACGCCCCGTGAGGGGGAGGCGTAACCTGTCACATCGGCGTAACTACGCCGGTGTGAGTGGATCGAAGAGCGTTTGGACGAGGCGAGCCGGCCCGACCGCTGGGACCCAGCCACGGGTCTCCGAGCCGGGACCGCCGACCTGGAGGCAGGTTGTGATGGCAGAGGACGGGTTCCGCGGGCCGCAGGTCTGTTCGATCGTCGGCATCACCTATCGCCAGCTGGACTACTGGGCCCGGACCGACCTGCTCCGCCCCTCCATCTCGGAGGCACGGGGGAGCGGGACCCAGCGCCGCTACTCGTACCGCGACCTGCTCGAGCTCAAGGTCATCAAGCAGCTCCTGGACGCCGGCGTCTCCCTCCAGTCCACCCGCCGGGCCATCCAGTGCCTCCGGGAGAACCTGGGCGCGGACGTCGCCTCGGCGAACCTGGTCCTCGGTGGGTCGGACTCGCTGCTCGCCAACTCGGGTGAGGAGGTCGTCGACCTGTTGAAGGGTGGCCAGGGCGTCCTCAACATCGTTCCCATGGCCGGGGTCAAGGAGGAGATCGACGCCGCCATCCACCGGTTCGCTCCGGAGAGCCAGCCACCGGCCGCCCAGATCGGGGGCGAGGCGACCGAGGCGTCGGAGCCGGTCGCCAGGTCGGCGGCCGGCCAGGGGGGGTAGGAGACACTGGACGGAAGCGGCCTCCCGCACGAGAGCGTCCGCTTCGCCCACAACTCGGAGCGGCAGTTCGCCAAGCTTCTCGACTTCTACGGGATCGCGTGGGAGTACGAGCCGGTCGAGTTCACCCTGGAGCGTGACAGCCAGGGCGCCCCTGCGGCGGCGCTGCGTCCTGACTTCTACCTGCCGACCTACGACCTCTACATCGAGATCACGACCCTGAACCAGCGATTGGTGACCAAGAAGAACGCCAAGGTCCGGCGGCTGCGCCAGCTCCATCCCGAGGTGAAGATCAAGATCTTCTACCAGCGGGACTACCTGAACCTGTTGGTCAAGTACGGCCTGGAGGAACCCTCGCAGCTGGTCGACGCGGGGCTCGACACAGTGGAGCCCCGTCCGCTCTCCTTCGAGCCGGAGGAGGACTAGCGGGTCGTCTGGCACCCGCTGGGGAGGTCGTAGGCTGGCCGCCGTGACCACCCAGCGCTCGCCGTTGGCTGCTGCCCACGAGTCGCTGGGCGCGCGCTTCGTCGACTTCGGCGGATGGGCGATGCCGATCTCCTACCCGGCGGGGACGGTGGCCGAGCACCGGGCGTGCCGGAGCGCGGCCGTGGCCTTCGACGTCAGTCATCTGGGCACGGTGCGGGTGGAGGGCCGTGACGCCTTCGAGCGGCTCCAGCGCAGCCTCACGAACGATCTGGGCCGCATCGGCCCCGGACGAGCGCAGTACACCCACCTCCTGGACGACGCCGACGGCTCGGTGATCGACGACATCATCGTGTGGTGGGTCGCGCCGACCCGCTTCGACGTGATGCCGAACGCCTCCAACACCGCCAGCGTCAGGGGCGCCCTCGGTGGTCCCGACGTCACCCACGAGCGGGCCGTGATCGCCGTGCAGGGTCCGAGCGCCCGCCAGCAGCTGGCATCGGTGAGCCCCGCCGCCGCGTGCGTGCCGCGCTTCGGCGTCGCCACCTTCGCCTGGGAGGGCGTCGAGTGTGTCGCCGCCGGGACCGGCTACACCGGCGAGGACGGCGTCGAGTGCGCGGTGCGGGCCGCCCGGGCGGAGGCGTTCTGGTGGGCCGTGCTCGAGCACGGCGTCGTCCCGGCCGGGCTCGGCGCGCGCGACACCCTGCGGCTGGAGGCCGGCCTCCCGCTCCACTGGTCGGTTGGGACAAGGGATCGTTCCGCGGGCGCCAGGCCCTCGAGGCCGAGCGCCGCCGGGGCATCGGACGACGGTTGCGGGGACTGGTGACCGAGGGCCGCCAGCCTCCCCGGCAGGGCAACGAGGTGCGCGGCGGTGACGTGGTCCTGGGCCGGGTGACGAGCGGCAACTTCTCACCGGTGCTCGAGCGGGGCATCGCCATGGCACTGCTCGACCCGGCCGTCGAGCCCGGATCGGCGGTGACGATCGATGTGCGGGGCCGGCCTCTCGGCGCCAGCGTCGTGACGTTGCCCTTCGTGGGTCCCCGCGCCGCAGCGAGAAAGGGTGCGTGAGCCAGTGGGTCACTACGTACCGCACACCGACGCCGAGATCGACGCCATGCTCGCGGCCCTCGGGCTGTCGACGGTGGACGAGCTGTTCGCCGCCGTGCCCCAGGCCCTCCGCCTGGCCGGAGGCCTCGATCTCCCCCCCGGCCTGAGCGAGCCCGACGTGCTGGCCCGGCTCGAAGAGCTGGCCGCCCGCAACCAGGTGAGTGGGCGGGACCTGGTCTGCTTCGCCGGGGCGGGAGCCTACGACCACGAGGTTCCCGCCGTCACCCGGTCCCTCGCCGGTCGGGCGGAGTTCGTGACCGCCTACACCCCGTACCAGGCCGAGGTGGCCCAGGGGGTGCTCCAGGCGCTGTTCGAGTTCCAGACCATGGTCGCCCGCCTCGCCGGGGTGGGCGTCGCCAACGCCTCGCTGTACGACGGCGCCAGCGCCACGGTCGAGGCCGTGAACCTGGCCACGTCGTCCAGCGGTCGACCGTCGGTGTGGATCTCCCAGGGCGTTCACCCGCACTGGCGCCAGGTCGTCACCACGTTCGCCGCCGGCGAGGGTCGCGACGTCGTGGAGATACCCCTCGAGGACGGGCTGACGGCGTGGCCGGATGCGCGGAACGGTGTCGGTGCGGTCGTGGCCGCCTACCCCAACTACCTGGGCTGCCTGGAGGACCTGGCCCGGGCTCGTCGGGTCGCCGACGACGCCGGAGCCCCCCTCGTCGTCGCCTTCGACCCCGTGGCGGCCGGACTGCTGCGCTCGCCGGGGTCCTGGGGCGCCGACGTGGTGGTGGGCGAGGGTCAGGCGTTCGGGACGACGCTCAACTTCGGCGGCCCCTACCTGGGGCTCTTCGCCTGCACCGAGGAGCACGTGCGGCGTCTGCCCGGGCGCCTGGTGGGCCAGACCGTGGACACCGAGGGGCGCACGTCCTACGTCACGACCCTGCGCACCCGGGAACAGGACATCCGCAGGGAGCGTGCCTCGTCCAACGTCTGCACCAACCAGACCTTGATGGCCGTGACCGCGGCCATCCAGCTCGGCTGGCTGGGGACGAGCGGGCTGAACGAGGTCGCGTTGCGCTGCGCCCGAGGGGCGCGCTACTGCCGCCAGGCGCTCCTGGCCATCGAGGGGGTCGAGCCGCTCGTCTCGGCGCCCGTGCTGCGGGAGTTCGCCATCCGGGCGCCGGTCGAAGGCGAGGTGCTGGTCGAGCGGCTGGCCGAGGAGGGCTTCCTCGCCGGGGTGCCGCTGGGACCGGGTCTCGAGGCCAGCGGCTGCGACGGCGGCCTGCTGGTCGCGGTCACCGAACGCCGGACCCGCGACGAGATCGATGCCTTCGCCGCCGCCTTCGAGAAGGCGGTGCGCTGATGGGTGGGGACACGAAGGGCTTCGCAGCGGACGCCGCGGGAGGTCGGGCGTCGAGCGCGCCGCTCATGGGCCGGGAGTCCGAGCCGACGCTCTTCGAGCTCTCACAGCCGGGCCGGCGGGCTTGGTCGCTGCGCACCACGGGTGTGCCGGAGTGGACCCCCGAGGAGCTCGTCCCCCGAGCGCACCTGCGGGCCGAGCCCGTCGAGGTGGCCGAGGTGTCGGAGCGGGACCTGGTGGCGCACTTCACCCGGCTCTCGCACCGCCAGTACGCGGTCGACGTCGGCGCCTACCCGTTGGGGTCGTGCACCATGAAGTACAACCCCAAGCTCTGTGACGCCGTCGCCGGCCTGCCCGGCCTGACCGGGGCCCACCCGGCCGCTCCGGCGTCGCTGGTGCCGGGCTGGCTCGAGCTGCTGGTCGCCCTCGAGGAGGCCCTGTGCGAGGTGACGGGCATGGCCGCGGCGACGCTGCAGCCGGCTGCCGGCGCGGCGGGCGAGCTCACCGGTCTGATGCTGATGCGGGCCTGGCACGAGGCGGGGGACGGGTCGCGGCGCCGACGGGTGATCATCCCCGATTCGGCCCACGGGACCAATCCGGCGTCGGTTGCCCTCGGTGGGTACGAGGTGACGACCGTGGCGTCGGACGCGAGGGGTTGTGTCGACGTCACCGCCCTCGAGGCCGTCCTCGACGAGACCGTGGCCGGCATCATGCTCACCAACCCCAACACCCTCGGGCTCTTCGAGGAGGACATCGCCAGCATCGCCGCCGCCGTGCACGAGGTGGGTGGGTTGCTCTACTACGACGGCGCCAATCTCAACGCCATCCTCGGGGTGGCCCGCCCCGGCGACATGGGTTTCGACATCGTGCACATGAACCTGCACAAGACCTTCGCCACCCCCCACGGCGGCGGTGAGCCCGGCGCCGGGCCGGTGGCGGTGTCGGAGCGGTTGGCGCCGTTCCTGCCCGGACCTCGTCCCGTGCGCCAACCTGGTCGTGGCGGTGACGGCGACGGCGGCGAGCGCTTCGGGTGGGAGATGCCCACCCGCTCGATCGGCCGCGTCCACTCCTGGCACGGCAATGCCGTGGTGCTGGCCCGGGCCTACGCCTACATCCTGGCCAACGGCGGGGACGGCCTGCGCCGCGTGGCCGACGCCGCCGTGCTGAACGCCAACTGGCTGCGCCAACGCCTGCGCGGCTCCTACGACATCCCCTACGACCGACCCAACATGCACGAGCTGGTGGTGTCGGCCGCCAACCTCAAGCGGCGGAGCGGGGTGAAGGCACTCGACGTGGCCAAGCGCCTGCTGGAGGAGGGCTTTCACTCGCCGACCGTCTACTTCCCCCTCACCGTCGAGGAGGCGCTCATGATCGAGCCGACCGAGACGGAGAGCCCCCAGACCCTCGAGGCCCTGGCTCACGCCCTGGAGGTCATCGCCGCCGAGGCGCTGGGCGACGACCCGGGCCCGGCCAAGGAGGCGCCGCGCACCACCCCTGTGAGCCGGGTGGACGAGGCCAGGGCCGCCCGCCAGCTGGTTCCCACCTGGGACGCCCGTCCCTGAGTCGCTCCCGGCGGTTGGCTCAGCTGCGCCGCGGTTCCCAGCGAAAACGGCGCAGGGCGAACACCATGGCGGCCACCCCCCAGATGCCCATGATGGCGAGGTCGTTGGCCGCGATCCCGGACCCGCCCCGCCGTGGATCGAAGGGCGCGAACAGCGCCTGGATGAAGTGGTAGACGGGGAACAGCCGGCCGATCTCGGTGAGGAACGAGGAGCTGCTGAGCGGGAAGAACGTGCCCGAGATGAAGGCGACCACCAGGTAGGGGAACGTGACCACCGCCGCTGCGGCGTCGGCGTTGGGGACCCAGACGGTGGCCGCGATGCCGATCGCCGAGAAGGTCGCGATGCCGACGGCCAGGGCGAGGACGAACGGACCCCAGTGCCGGGGCGCCGAGAGGTCGTAGGCGGCGACGCCGATCCCGATGGTGAGGACCGTCTGGATGATCGCGACGATGGCCGCGTTGGCGATGACGCCGCCCATGAAGGCCCACGGCGGTAGCGGCGTGCCCCGGAACCGCTTGAGGATGCCGGCGTCGCGACGGAAGACGAGCCCGATGGCCAGGCTGGAGTAGCAGGCGCTGATCACGCCGAAGGACAGGATGGCGGGGATGAAGTACTGGTTGAACTGCACGCCGTTGAGCGTCGAGCTGGACTGCCCGCTGTTGATGGAGGCGAAGACCACCAGCAGCACCACGGGAAAGGCGAAGGTGAAGATGGCTGCCTGGGGGTTGCGCCAGTACAGCTTCTGGTCGTAGCGGATCTCGTTGGCGAGCAGCGAGGCGCTGTTCACTGCTTTGCCTCGTCGGACCCGGTGATCTGCAGGTACACGTCCTCCAGCGACGGGCGGGTCACGGTGAGACCGGCGAGGTGCACGCCCCGGTCCAGGGCCCACCCGGTCAGCTCGTGCAGGGTCTTGATCGGGTCCGAGGTGGAGAAGGTGACCTCGCCCTCGTGGCCCGTCTCGACGTCGGCCAGCCCGGGCACGGGGATGTCGGCGGGCACGGTGGCGTCGGGCAGATGGAAGCGGACCACGGCGTCGGCGGTGTCGCGACCGCCGAGTGAGTCAGGCGTGCCTCCCGCCACGATGTGGCCGGCGGCGATGACGGCCACCCGGTCGGCGAGGGCCTGCGCCTCCTCCATGTAGTGCGTCGTGAGCAGGATGGTCTTGCCGAGATCGGACAGGCGAAGCCGGTCGTCGGCTCGTCGAGGAAGATCAGGTCGGGGTCGCCGACGAGCGCCAGGGCGAGGTCGAGCCGACGCTGCTGACCACCCGAGAGGGTCTTGACCCGGTCGTTGGCCTTGGTTCCCAGGCCCACCAGGCTGACGACCTCGCTGATCGGACGGGGGGAGTGGTAGTAGCCGGCCTGACGCCTGACGGCCTCGGTGACGTTCAGGAACGGGTCGATCCCGCACTCCTGGAGCACGATGCCGATCCGGCTCCGGAGCCGCACGCCTCCGTGCTCCGGGTCCATGCCCAGCACGGACACGTCGCCGGCGCTGCGCTTGCGGTAGCCCTCGAGGATCTCGACCGTCGTCGTCTTGCCGGCGCCGTTGGGCCCGAGCAGGGCGAAGACCTCGCCCGGCTCGACGGCGAAGTCGATGCCACGCACGGCCTCGAGCGACCCGTAGGACTTGCGCAGTCCCGAGACGGTGACCGCCGGCTGACTGCGGCGCTGTCCGCCGCGTTCCGTGTTGGCCTTCCCCGCCATGCGAGGAGCAACTGTATCCAAGGGCCGATGCCGGCCCCGCCTGCGAGGGTGGGGGCTCTGGCCTATCGTCGGCGCACGCAGGCCGAGAGAGGAGTCGTCATGGCCCCGAACGTCGACGTCAGCCTGGGCAGCTGGTTCGCCCGACGGGCGGCCGCCACCCCGGACCGCCGGGCGCTCAGCTTCGAGGGGACCACGCGCACCTACGCCCAGTTCCTCGATCGCGTCGACCGCCTGGCGGCCGGTCTGCGCGCCGGCGGGGTCTGTCACGGCGACCGCGTGGGGTTCCTGGGGCTCAACCAGCCTGCGTTCTTCGAGACGATGTTCGCCGCCGCTCGCCTCGGTGCCAGCTTCGTGCCCCTGAACTTCCGCCTGACCGGACCCGAGCTGGCCTTCATCATCGGCGACGCGGGGATCCACACCCTCGTCGTCGACGACCTGCATCGTCCCGTGGCCGAGTCGGTGCGGCCCGACGTACCCGTCCGTCGCTACCTCAGCGCCGACGACGCCGTTGCCGAGGGGTGGGAGCCGCTCGCCGGTGTCATCGCCAGCCACGGTCGGATCTCGGCCACCGAGCCCATCGACGCCGACGAGGTGGCGGTCATCATGTACACCTCGGGGACCACGGGCCGACCCAAGGGAGCCATGCTCACGCACGGCAACCTGTGGTGGAACAACGTCAACGCGTTCCACACCCTCGACATCGTGCAGGACGACGTCACGCTGGTCGTCGCTCCGCTGTTCCACATCGGTGGCCTCAACGTCACCACGCTCGTCACCTGGCAGAAGGGTGGGGAAGTGGTGCTGCACCGGGCCTTCGACCCGGGCGCCTGCCTGGAGGCCGTCTCGAGACAGGCTGTGACGACCATGTTCGCCGTGCCCGCGATGCTGTTGTTCATGAGCCAGCACCCGGAGTTCGGCGAAGCTGATCTGACCAGCCTCCGCATGGTGGTATGCGGGGGTGCGCCCGTGCCCGAGGCGCTCATCAAGACCTACAACGGCGTGGGCATTCCCATCAACCAGGGTTACGGGTTGACCGAGACGGCTCCCCTGGTGACGTTCCTGACGCCGGAGTTCTCGTTGGCGAAGGTCGGCTCGGCCGGCAAGGCTCCGCTCTTCACCGAGGTCCGGTTGGCTGGTGCCGACGGTGGAGTGGTGACCGAGCCGCTGGCCCGCGGCGAGGTGTGCGTGCGGGGCCCGAACGTGATGAAGGGGTACTGGAACCAGCCCCAGGCCACGACGGCCGCCATCGACGCCGAGGGCTGGTTCCACACGGGCGACCTCGGCTACATGGACGAGGACGGCTTTCTGTACATCGTCGATCGCGTGAAGGACATGGTCCTGACCGGGGGAGAGAACGTCTACCCGGCCGAGGTCGAGGGAGCGCTCTTCCAGCACCCGGCGATCGCCGACGTGGCCGTCGTCGGTGTGCCCGACGAGCGGTGGGGAGAGGCGGTGGCGGCGGTGGCCGTGCTCAAGGAGAACACGTCGCTCACCCTGGATGAGCTGCGCGAGGTGGCGGGACGATCGCTGGCTCGCTTCAAGCTGCCCACCCGGTTGGAGGTGGTCGAGGCGCTGCCGCGCAATCCGGCCGGGAAGGTGCTCAAGTTCGAGCTTCGGGCCCAGCTCGCGCCGGGCTCGGGCACCGAGGGGAGCTGAGCGGCGTGCGCATCGGGCTGTTCTTCGCCACGACCAACCCCTACGCCACCCCTGAGTTTCTCGCCGCCGCGGCCGCAGGTGCAGAGGAAGGCGGCTTCTCGTCGGTCTGGGTGGGCGAGCACGCCGTGCTCGTCGACGAGTACGAGTCGCGCTATCCCTACGCCGACGACGGCAAGATCCCGCTCAGGGGAGAGACCGGCCTGCTCGAGCCGTTCGACGCCCTGTCGTTCCTGGCCGCCGTGACGTCGAGGGTGCGACTGGGGACGGCGGTGTGCCTGCTGCCCCAGCGCAACCCGGTCTACACGGCCAAGGACGCATCCACGGTGGACTGGTTGTCCGGGGGTCGCCTCGACCTCGGTATCGGCATCGGCTGGCTTCGGGCGGAGTTCGAGGCCGTGGCCGCGCC